>QAKM01000020.1 GCA_003343805.1 Bacillota bacterium
CCGAATTGCTCGGCCACCGCTCGCCCGCCGTGACGCTCAAACGCTATGTGCACTCCGTGCTCCTTCACAAGGCTGTCTCTTATACACCTCTCGCGGCGGGCGCCCCAGACTATATCACGGCGTGTTCAGATCCCAATCAATGGGGGGGATGCCGTTGGATTCGAGATAGGCGTTGGTTTTGGAGAAGTGTTTGCATCCGAAAAAGCCGTTGTAGGCGGAGAGCGGCGAGGGGTGCGCGCATTCGAGGACGAGGTGCTTTTTCGTGTCGATGAGCGCCTTCTTGCGGCGCGCGTTGCCGCCCCAGAGCAGAAAGACGAGATGCTCCTTCTCCTTGCTCAAAATTTGAATGACGCTGTCCGTGAACCAGCTCCAGCCGCAGTTTGCATGGGAGTTCGCCTGATGTTCGCGCACGGTGAGCGCCGTGTTCATGAGGAGCAAACCCTCGTGCGCCCACTTGGTAAGATCGCCCGACTTGGGTGCGTCGTATCCCAAGTCGCTCTTGAGCTCCTTGAAAATATTTTCGAGCGACGGCGGTTTTTTGACGCCCTCCTTCACCGAAAAACATAGCCCGTGCGCCTGCCCCGGTTCGTGGTAGGGGTCCTGCCCCAACAGCACCGCCTTGACAGACCCAAAGGGCGTGAAGCGGAAGCAGTTATAAAGGTCATACATACCGGGGTAGACGATATAGTGCGAGTACTCGTATTTCAAAAATTCGCGGATCTTTTGATAGCGCTCGTCCGCAAAGAGGGGAGCGAGCGGCTGTTTCCAATCGCCGAGGTCGATCATGAGTGTGCCTCCACGCCGTCGAGGATGAGAAGATAGCTTTTGAGCTCTTCCTTCGCTGCGGCAAGGTCGTGTTCGAGATAGTTGCCGCACTCCTCGCGCTTGCTGCCCGGCACCTCTTCGAGCGTGAGCGCCGTCTTTATGCTCTCTTGGAGAAGGACGAGCACTTCCTCGAAGCAAAGGCGCACGGTGAGAAGATAGAACCCCGTGCGGCAGCCCATCGGGCCGAAGTAGACGATGTCGTCCTTTTTGTCGCTGTTGCGCAGAACCGTCGCGAGGAGATGTTCGATCGTGTGCAGCGCTTTCGGGGTGATGTAGTCGCCCGCGTTGGGCTTCTTGAAGCGCAGATCGAAGGTCGTGATCTGATTTTTGTCCGTCTGCGCATATAATCCGGGCTGCAGTTTATCATGATCCTTCTGAAAGGAGGCGATCTTTTCCATAAAAAGCTCCTTATTTCGATAAAATTCTAAATAATATGGGCTCGATATTTCGATTTACGTCAAAATAATATCTGCCGACGGGCGTGCAGGCTCGGTCTGCAGAAGGGACGCGGAAGGGCCTCTCAGTCGAGGGCGGCGAACACCTCGCCCATATACGCTTTCAGATTGAGGCAGGCGCGGGAGAGGTTCTTTTCGTACTGCTCCGTCGTGCTGCCCGAGCCGTACACGTCCGAGACCGCCTTGAAGGAGACGCAGGGCACGCCTGCATACTTGCACACCTGCACGATGGCGCCGCCCTCCATGTCGCGAAGGTCCGCGCCTAAGCGGAGGAGAAGGTCGTGATCGACGGGGGAGTCGTTGAAGCGGTCGCCCGTCGCCAGCTTGCGGCGGGGGAAGTCGATGCCTTTGGGCGTAGAAAGGGGGAGGAAGTTCTCCGTCTCGCCGCCGAGGGTGCCGATCTCGCACCCCTCGAATTGGGTGATGTCGAAGTCGTACTGCACGGCTTTATCGACGAGGTACACTTCGGTGAGTTCCGTCCGCTCGTGAAGGCCGCCCGCGACGCCGAAATTTAAGATGACGTCTGCGCCGAAGTGGATGGCGGCGCAAGCTCCGGCGGCGGCGTTCACCTTGCCCACGCCGCATACGACGAGAAGGCACTCCTTCCCGAACGCTCTGCCGATGTGTACGGTCTTGCCGTAAATGGTGCGGATATCCTCGACCTCCATCTGCGAGAGGAGGGCCTCCGCTTCGTCGTCCATTGCAACGACTGCTCCGATCATAGTTCGCTCCTTTCCCCGCGCGGCAAACAGAGGCGCCCGCGGGCTGTTGACAATATTTTTTCCTCAGTATAACAGGTTTTAAGAAAAATTGCAAGAGGGCGTATGCTTTTTTGTGCGGTCGCGTAAAATCAAGAGGGTACGGGTCGGGAGGACTGTTTGTTTTTGCGTGGCAGCCCCTCCCTCGCCCGCCGAAACTTTTTTGGAGTGTGTTTATGGATCCCTTTTCTTTGAAACCGCAGAAGCAGGACAAAATTTTTACGTCGTGGAACAAGGTCTTTCTGAAGCCCTACGACAAGAACGAAGTCGACCCCTACACGCGCACCCGCATCATTTTGATGTCGGGTACGGAGTTCGAGTCGGTGCGGCTGCAGCATTCGTTCTCGCGAATGTGCGCCAACAACGATATAAGGCGGCGCCTTGCCTGTATGCGGCGCGGGGAGCAGTTGCAGCAAAAGCGCGTTGCAGGGCTCAAGCCCGCCGATGAGGGCATTTTAGAGCACACCATCGGGTATGAGCAGCTCGCCGTCGACCTCACCGCCAATCTTGCCGTGGATGAGAAAAACGGCTATGTGAAAAAGCAGCTCGACTTTGCGCTCCTCGAAGATTTCGATCATCTCTATCGCTATGCCGACCTCATGGAGCTGGAAAAGTGCGGCGATCCCGCCCGCCTCGTGGGGGACTATACCGAGATCATGCCCGGCCGTCCCACCGTCGCGGAGTACCGCCACCCCTTCGACGACGTCAATTTCTATCTCAACGGGTATCTGAGCGATCTCAAGACCAAGCTCGCCGTCAATATCATCACGGCAGCCGAGCAGCAGACGATGAACTTCTATATGAACGTCGCAAATCTCTATACGACGCCGCTCGGGAGGAAGCTCTTCAACGAGATCGCCATGATCGAGGAGCAGCACGTCACGGGGTATGGGTGCCTCAAGGACCCCTGCATGACGCCCTTCGAGAACCTTCTCATGAACGAGTACACCGAGTGCTATCTCTATTATTCCTGTTACGAGGACGAGACGGATGCGCGCATCAAGGGCATCTGGGAGATGCACTTTGAGGAGGAAGTGGCGCACCTTCACGAGGCGTCGGAGCTCCTCCGCACCTACGAGGGCAAGGTGTGGCAGCAGCTCTTTCCGACGGGCGGAGAGTTCCCCGAGCTCTTGAAGTTCCGCTCGCAGAAGGCGTATATCCGCGAAGTCTTGAAGAGCGTGCGCCTGACGGGCGTCGAAGAGGGATGGGAGGAACTTGAAAAGCTGCCCGATACCTTCCGTTTCTTCTCCTACAACGCGCGTGTCCACGGCGGGAAGCCCGAGCTTGCCGGCACGCACGAGGTCATCGAGCGCGCCATCCGCGAATGGGGCGAGGACAGGCGGTGGCAGGATAAGGAGCACCCCGTCAAGGCGCTTGCCGACCGCACGAAGGATAATATCGATATCGGAAGAGTAAAGTAAACCGCGAAAGAAAACATCTGACGCGGCGGCGCCGCAGGCTTCTTGCCTGCGGCGCCGCCGCCTGCGTTATGCCGCCCGCCGCGCGGAACGCGCGGCGGGCGGCTTCAAGATAAGCGAGAGGCAAGAAAAACGTTGGTTTTGGTTGTAAACTGAAATCAACGTTTTTTATTTGGAGGAATGATATGAAATACCAAAGCTGGCTCGATTCCTGGTTTGCGCTCTACATCGTCCCCGTGTGCAAGCCCAAGACGGCGGAAAGCTACCGCGGGGTCATCCGCAATCACCTCGTGCCCTGCCTCGGACAGGAGGAGCTGGAAGCGCTCACGCCCGTCCGTTTGCAGGGCTTTCTCGCAGAGCGCGCCGCCTGCGGCAACCGCATCACGGGCGGGCCGCTCTCGCCGTCCAGCGTCAATCTCATCGCCGCCGTGCTCAAGGGCTCGCTGAGCTGCGCCTGCCGCGTGGGACTCATCCCCTTCGATCCCACGGGGCGCCTCAGCCGTCCGCGGGGGAGCGAGCGGCTCGTCGGGTGCTTTTCGGCGGAGGAACAGAGCAAGATCGAGCGCGCCGTGCTGGATAGTGATCGCCCGTATCTTTGGGGCATCGTGCTCTGTCTCTACACGGGGCTGCGCCTCGGGGAGTTGCTCGCGCTCCGGTGGGAGGATATCGACTTCTCTTTGCGCACGCTCTCCGTGACGAAGAGCTGCCGCGACGGCCGGGACGGGGCGGGGAACGCCTTTCTCTTTACGGGCGCGCCCAAGACGGCGTCCTCCGTGCGCATCCTTCCCCTTCCGCGGCAGATCGTGCGGCTGCTGCGGCTGCTGCGTCGCCGGAGCGGGGGAGAGTATGTCATCCTGCACGGGGGAAGAAGGGTGTCCCTCCGCGGCTATCAGCGGATGTTCGAGCGGCTCCTCAAGCGGGAGGGTATCCCGCCCCGCGGGTTTCATGCGCTGCGGCACACGTTTGCGACGCGCGCCATCGAGTGCGGCATGGATGTAAAGACGCTCTCCGAATTGCTCGGCCACCGCTCGCCCGCCGTGACGCTCAAACGCTATGTGCACTCCGTGCTCCTTCACAAGGTGCGCATGATGGACAAGCTGGGGGAACGGCTCTCCCAGGGCGGACGGGGGGTCTTTTCCGAAAACAGCTTGCGAAGGGTTTGACATCTGCCGCTAAATATGTTAAACTGTCCTTTGATGGCTGGCATGAAGATCGCATGGTACGGCACGGCGACATTGATGCTCGCCTGCGGCAATACCCGCATCCTTATCGACCCGTACCTCAGACAATATCAAAGGGGCGGCGCGCCGCTGCCCCTTCGGGAGCTCTCCGCGGCAGACGCCGTTCTCATCACGCATCCGCATCTCGATCACTTTGCGGATATCGGCGCCTTCCTGGAGGCGGGGGCGAAGGAGGTGTATGTCTCCGAAAACGGCATCGCTCACGCTGCGGCGCAGGGCATCCGCACCGAGGCGATGCACCCTCTTGCGGCGGGCGATACGTTCCGCGTGGGGGAGATGACCGTGCGCGCCTTTCAGAGCAGGCATTGCAGATTCGATCTCTGGACGGTGCTCTCCGTCGCACTCTCGCCGCGCACCTATCTCCATGCAAAGGACGCCGTCTCGCTCCTGAAACAGACCGGGAAATGGAAGATAAAGGACGACATCTTCGCCTTTGAAATTTCGGGCGGCGGAAAGCGCGTCGTGGTGCTGGGCTCGGCGGGCATGGACGAGGGAACGGAATATCCGAAGGATGCCGATCTTCTCGTCTTTCCCTATCAGGGGAGGGCGGGGATGCACCGATACATGAAGCGCTTTTTGCAGTGCTTCCGCCCCAAGGCGGTGATGCTCGATCATTTCGACGACGCCTTTCCGCCCCTCACGCATACGATCGGCACGCGGAAGTTCGTGCCGTCCGCAAGGGCGTTCGATCGCGCCATGCGGGCGTGGGTGCCTGAGATGGGCGTCTGGTACGAGGTGTGAACCGCCTTTTAGGCGAAAAATAAGAGCCGCGGGTGCGGCGAGCGAACGACAACGGCCGCCCAAAGCGGCAAGAATCAAAAAAGCCGAGCAAAGCGGCAGGGAGGGATCAAATGTCTCAACGGGCAGAACAGGCAAGAGAGAACTTTTTAAGCGGCATGAACTGTGCGCAGTCGGTGGCGGCGGCGTTTGCAGATATCCTGCCCATTGCACGAGAGCAGCTTTTAGCGGCGTCGCGGCCACTCGGCGGCGGCATCGGGCGGCTGAGGGAGATGTGCGGCACCGTCGCGGCGGCGGCGATGTGCCTGGGGATGCTCTTCCCCGACGTTTCCAAGAACAACATTTACGCCCTCGTACAGGAGCACGCCTATAAGTTCCGCGAGAAAAATAAGACCTTCCTCTGCGGCGAGCTTTTGAACAATGCGGGGCTGCCCGCCGAGACAGAGCCCGTCGCCGAGCCGCGCACGCCCGAGTATGACGAGAAGCGCCCCTGCCCGCAGCTCGTCTTTGACGCTGCCGCGATTTTATAGGAGATGCTCCTTTCGCGGGGTGTATTGCAGGC
>QAKM01000015.1 GCA_003343805.1 Bacillota bacterium
AGCGTTTGACAAGATTATAGCATATATGCTATACTTTCGTCAATCATTCAAAAAACAGATTATTAAATCGGAGTGATCGATTTTACGCATCAATGGAAACGGAAAATCTGCGCACTTTTTTGCTGGTGGTGCGCTATCACAACTTCACGCGGGCGGCGGAGCAGCTCTTCGTGGCGCAGTCCACCGTGACCAACCGCATTTTAGAACTCGAGCGCGCGGCGGGCGTCAAGCTCCTTCATCGGGATACGCGCAATCTCTCCCTCACCGAGGAGGGCAAACTGTTTGCGGAATACGCGCAGCGCATCGTCGAGCTCGAGGACGCGCTCCAAAGCACCGTGCGGGGCGGGGAGCGGCAGCAGCGGCTGGGGGCGACCAATGCCGTCTACGAGGGGATGCTCAAGGAGCACATCTTCGGGGGCATCGCCGCGGGCGGGCGCTTCCGTGTGACGCTCGGGCATTCGGCGGAGCTTCTGGAACAGCTCTGGAGCGGCTCGCTCGACGCCGTGTACGGCTATCAGGCGGTCCGGAGGGCGGGGTATTCCTGCACGCCCTTCTTTGAGGACGAGCTCGTCCTTCTGGTGCGGCGGGATAAAAACGCCTTTCCCCGCGGCGTGACGAAGGCAGAGCTGCGAAAGCTCCCCTGTGCCATGTGCAACTTTTCCCTCGAAGAGATTGGCTCGTACCTGCGCGAACTCTTTCCCGCGGGGCAGGTGTTCCCCTTCGAGGTGGATAACTTCAACAAGGTCAAAGACTTTCTGGCGGCGGGGCTCGGCTATGCCTTTCTGCCGCGCGGCATCGTCAAAAAGGAGCTCGAGGAGGGACTTTTAGAGGAGGTCGCGCCCGTCGGCTTTTCGCGCATGAAGCTCAAGAGCTATCGCGTCTGCCGGGCGGGCGAGGAGGAGCGGTTCTTCTGAAAAGTGGTTTTTATGATAACGCGCGCGGCGGAAGCGTTTGCGGGGAGGCCGGTCGGGCGATATTGATAAGCGGGAGGAAAAATGTGATAAGAATCCAAATACGGATCGGAATTTTGTGATTTTTACAGTTGATTTTCTCGGAAAAATGTGATATAGTGGTTTCGGAGGAAAAAGCATGGAACTGTTAAGACGCAAGATCGACGGCTTTTTGGAAGAGTGGAGGCGCGATCCCGAGCGGCTTCCGCTCATTGTCAAGGGGGCGAGGCAGGTCGGAAAGACGGCGTCTGTCCGTCAGTTCGGCAAGACGCACTATCCGAATTTTGTCGAGATCAATTTTTTGCTGCAAAAGCAGTATCGGGACATTTTTGACAGCGGCTTCGAGGTGGATGCCATCCTTCGCAATATCACGCTGCACGACCCCGGACTTGAATTTGTGCCGCACGAGACGCTGATCTTCTTTGATGAGCTGCAGGCGTGCCCCAACTGCGCGACCGGTCTGAAATCTTTTCGCCAGGACGGCAGATACGATGTCATCTGCTCGGGCTCGCTCATGGGGATCAATTATCGGGAGATCGAATCGAACAGCGTCGGTTATAAACAGGACTACGAGATGTATTCCCTTGACTTTGAGGAATATCTTTGGGCGAAGGGGTATCGCGCGGAGCAGGTCGAAGAGCTCTATTCGTATATGGCGGATGTAAGACCGCTCTCCGAGACGCAGCTTGCCGTCATGATGGAGAACTTTCGCGAGTACATGGTGTTGGGCGGGATGCCTGCCGTGGTGAGCTCGTTCGTCGCCAAGAAAAATTACAGCGGAACGCTTGCGATGCAGCGGCAGATCCTGCTCGATTACGAGGAGGATATCACCAAGTACGCGGGCGGATTGGATCATGGAAAGATCTTAAACGTTTATCGCAGGATCCCCGTGTTCTTGGGGAAGGAGAACAAGAAATTCCAGATCTCCAAAGTTGCTCACGGCGCCAGGAGCCGGGAATATGTCGGCGTTTTAGATTGGCTGAACGATGCGGGCATTGTCAATCTCTGCTATTGTATGGCGCAGCCCGAGTTGCCCTTGAAAGGAAATTACGACCCCGATCACTATAAGGTGTATTTTCGGGATACGGGGCTGCTCATCGGCGCGCTCGACGAGGAGGCACAGGAAGACCTTCGCAGCAATCGGAATTTCAATGCCTATAAAGGTGCCATTTACGAAAATATGGTCGGAGATATGCTTGTCAAACAGGGGTATCCGCTCTACTTCTATAAGAACGAAAAGGGGACGATGGAGATCGACTTCTTCGTGCGGGACAAAGATTCGCTCATCCCCGTTGAGGTCAAGGCAATGGACGGGGCAACGGTCTCTCTGAACAAGATGATCGAAAGCGAGAAATTTCCCGATGTTCGGTATGGCATCAAATTAGGGAATAAGAACATTGGCTGGAACGGGAAATTTTATACGTTTCCCTACTTCCTCACTTTTCTTCTGAAACGGTTCTTGCGCGAGAGAACGGCTTAACGGGAAAATCTTTTTCTGATGGGTGTTTGAAATAAGCGTATCGCGGCGCGGCGGAAAATTCCGCCGCGCCGCGCGCGTTCTTTTTGCCGCCTGTTCAGGCGTTCTTGTTTTTTCGCCCCTTTTTGGGGCGGCACCTATAGTTAGAATTTCTTGAAGACTGCGCCGTCGGAAGCGGAGGTGACAAGGGCGCGGTAGCGCTTTAAGTACCCCTCGACGGGCTTTTCCTTGGGCACGAAAGCTGCAAGACGGGCCTGGATGACCTCTTCGGGCACTTTCAGGTCGATGGTGCCGTTCTCGATGTCGATCTCGATGGTGTCGCCCTCTTCGACGACGCCGATGACGCCGCCTGCCGCCGCTTCGGGGCAGACGTGGCCGATGGCAGCGCCCCTTGTCGCGCCCGAGAAGCGGCCGTCCGTGATGAGTGCCACGGTGTCGCCGAGGCCCGCGCCCACGATGGACGAGGTGGGCGAGAGCATCTCGCGCATCCCGGGGCCGCCCTTGGGGCCTTCATAGCGGATGACGACGACGTCGCCCGGGTGGATCTTGTTCGTGGAGATGGCCTCCATCGCCTCCTCTTCGGAATCGAACACGCGCGCAGGGCCCGCATGGTGGTACATCTTGGGGTCGACGGCGCTCTTCTTGACGACGCTGCCCTCGGGGGCGAGGTTGCCCTTCAGGATGGCGAGGCCGCCGTAGCTCGAATAGGGGTTTGAAACGGGGCGGATGATCTCCTCGTCGAGGACGCGCGCGTCCTTCGTGCGCTCCTCCTGCGTCATAAGCGAGCAGGTCATGGCCGAGCCTTCAAAGAGCCCCGCCTCGATGAGGGAATGGATGACGGCGGAGATGCCGCCCACTTCGTTGAGTTCCTCGATGTAATAGTCGCCCGCAGGCGCCAGACGGCACAGATTGGGCGTCGACTTGGAGATCTCGTTCATCGTGTCCACGGAGAGCTGCTCTTTGGTAAAGCCCAGCTCGCTCGCGAGCGCCAGAAGGTGCAGCACCGAGTTGGAGCTTGCGCCGATCGCCATGTCCACGCGCTCGGCGTTCTTGACGGCGGTCGGGGTGAGGATGTCGCGCGGGCAGACGTTCTTTTCGATGAGCGCCATCACCGCTTCGCCCGCCTGCTTGGCAAGGGCGAGACGCGCCGAGTACACCATGGGGATGGTGCCGTTGCCGGGGAGCGCCATGCCGAGCGCTTCCAAAAGACAGTTCATGGAGTTGGCCGTGAACATCCCCGAGCACGAACCGCAGGTGGGGCAGGCGGTGCATTCAAAGGAATGCAGCTCCTTCTCGTCGATGTGGCCGGATGTGTAGGCACCCACCGCCTCGAACATGGAGGAGAGGGAGAGCTTCTTCTTGTTCTTGCGTCCCGCGAGCATGGGGCCGCCCGAGACGAAGAGGGCGGGCTTGTTGACGCGCACCGCACCCATCAGCATGCCGGGGATGATCTTGTCGCAGTTGCCCACGAGGATGATGCCGTCAAAGGCGTGGGCGTTGGATAAGATCTCCACGCTGTCGGCGATGACCTCGCGCGAGGGCAGGGAGTACTTCATGCCCTTGTGGCCCATCGCGATGCCGTCGCATACGCCGATGCAGGGCACGACGACGGGCTTGCCGCCCGCTGCGATGACGCCCTCTGCCGCCGCCCGTGCGACGTGGTCGAGGTACATATGCCCGGGGATGATGTCGCTCTGCGCCGAGATGATGCCCACGATGGGCTTTTTCATCTCGCTGTCCGTCCAGCCGAGGGCGCGCAGGAGCGAGCGCTGCGACGCCATGCCGTTGCCGTTTGTAAAGGTGTTTGCCATAAAAATGCCTCCGAAAATTCACATTGTGAGGGTGCGCGCCCCGCGTGGGACGCGCACGGTGTTTTGTTTTTGTGCAGCAAAAATAAAATCGTGAACGTTAGATCTGTTCTTTTTGTTTTGCAAGGAGCTGCCTTATCAATCTTTTCCGCGAGCAAAACCACGCTTTGGCTTCTCAATACTTTCCGCGAGGAGGGTCGCCCTCCGCTGCGGGACTCAATTTGCGCCATACTTGGCGCTTGTTGTGCTTAGAATGACAACAAAGCTCGTGAGCGATAACGTCTGTTAAAATCAGTAAATTTTACCTCTCGAAGCGAAGATTTCCCGAAGGGAAAGATTTGCTTCGAAATCTCCTCGCGGAAAGATTTTTCCGAAGGAAAAAGATTTTCGCGAAAAGTTTTTAGATCTGCTCCTTATAGTCGGGAACGTCGCGAAGGCAGCTTGCGCCCCTGCCGATGGAGGTGACACCCGTGCGGGCGAGCTCCAAAATGCCGTAGGGCATGAGCATATTGATGAAGCCGTCGAGTTTGGAGGGTTTGCCCGTCAGTTCCATGATGGTCGCCTCCGTCGAGACGTCGACGATCTTGGCGCGGAAGATCTGGCTGATCTCAAGGACCTGGCTGCGCGTCGTCGCGTCCGTCTTGACCTTGCACAGGAGCAGCTCGCGCGAGACGGCGTCCTCCTCCACCTTGGTGATCTTCCTCACGTCGATGAGCTTGTCCATCTGCTTCATCATCTGGCCGAGGATGTAGTCGTCGCCGCACAGGACGATGGTCATGCGCGAGACGGTGGGATCCTCCGTCGTGCAGACGGAGAGCGATTCGATGTTGTATCCCCGGCGGGCAAACAGCGCCGCCACGCGGGTCAGAACACCGCTCTTGTTGTCCACGAGTGCAGAGATGGTATAGCGGTTCATTATCGGTCCTCCCAATCGGTGATGATGGTGTCGTAGGTCGCGCCGGGGCGGATCATGGGCAGCACGTTTTCATCGTTGCTGATCCGGCAGTCCACGACGACGGGCGAAGGGGTGGAAAGCGCCTCTCTGAGGACGGGCATGATGTCCTCCTCCTTCTCGATCCGAAGCCCCTTGGCGCCGAAACTTTCCGCAAACTTCACATAGTCCGTCTTTTTGCGGATGTCTGTCTGCGAGAAGCGGTTCTGGTAGAAGAGTTTCTGCCACTGCCGCACCATGCCGAGCGCGCGGTTGTTCATGAGCAGGATGGTGATGGGCAAATTCTCCGTCACCGCCGTCGAAAGTTCGTTGAGGTTCATGTTGAAGCAGCCGTCGCCCGTGACGAGGATGACGTGCTTCCCGCTCCCGAATGCGGCGCCGATGGCGGCGCCCAGGCCGTAGCCCATCGTGCCGAGGCCGCCGCTCGAACAGAAGGTGCGGGGCTTCCTGACGGGGTAGTACTGCGCCGTCCACATCTGATGCTGACCGACGTCGGTGACGACGATGTCGTCGTCGCCCGCGATCTCGGAGGCGCCGATGATGACTTTGTGGCCGAGCTCCAGGTTGGGCCGCTTTGCCTTTTCTGCCTTCTTGAGCTCCCGCGCTTCCTGCATGAAGGGGCGGTCCTTGACCTCCCCGATGAGAGGAAGCATGGTCTTTAACGCCTCCTTCACGTCGGCGAGGACGGAATGGGTGACGTTGACGTTCTTGTCGATCTCGGCGTTGTCGATCTCCACCTGCACGACGACTTTATTCGCGGCGAATTTGTCGCGGTTGAGGGCGACGCGGTCGGAAAAGCGGGTGCCGAGGGCGATGATGCAGTCGCTCTCGAGGGCGAGCTTTGCGCTCGTGGCGGTGCCGTGCATCCCCATCATGCCCATGAAGCGGTCTGCCCCCGCAGGATAGGCGCCGAGGCCCATCAGCGTGCAGGCGACGGGCGCGTCCAATTTTTCGGCAAGCTCTGCGATCTCCTTCTCCGCTTCCGAGGCGATGCAGCCGCCGCCCAGCATGATGAGGGGCTTCTTCGCGGCGTTGATCGCCTTGACGGCGTCCTCGACGGCGCTCGCGGGAACGGGCTTCCGCGTGAGCTTTTCGGGCGTGTACGGTTCGTACTCCGTCTCCGCGATCTGCACGTTTTTGAGGATATCGATGAGGACGGGGCCCTTTCTGCCCGAGTTTGCGATCTTGAACGCCTGACGGATGGCGGGCGCAAGATCCTTGACGTCTTTGATGATGAAGTTGTGCTTGGTGATGGGCATCGTGATGCCGGTGATGTCGATCTCCTGGAAGGAGTCGCGCCCGAGCATATTCAGCCCGACGTTCCCCGTGATGGCGACGACGGGGACGGAATCCATGAACGCGGTCGCGATGCCGGTGACGAGGTTGGTGGCGCCGGGGCCGCTCGTCGCGAGGACGACGCCGACGCGCCCCGTGACGCGGGCATAGCCGTCTGCCGCGTGTGCCGCGCCCTGTTCGTGCGAGGTGATGATGTGACGGATGGTGCCGTCGCGGTAGAGCGCGTCGTAAATATCGAGCACGGTGCCGCCCGGATAGCCGAAAATCGTGTCAACGCCCTGTTCTTTGAGGCAGTTGATGAGGATCTCTGCTCCGCTGCATTTCATGATGATACCTCCTTGGGGAAAGTGTGCTTCCTTCTATTTTAGAAGAAAGCGGCCGTTCTGTCAAGTCTTTGTGAGAGATTTTTGCAAGTTTTGTATAATTATGCAAAAAACGGACGTCCGGAGACGTCCGTTTTTCTCAGCCGAAATGTTTGAGGCGGTTGCGGATGCGGATGATCGCCTTGCGCGCCGCCGCCTGCGAGGAGCCGCCCACGGAGTTTCTTGCCTCCGCCGAAGTGCGGGCGAGCACCACGCCCGTGATGTCGCGTTCGAAGACGTCGCTCACGGCCTTGAACTCGCGCAGGGAGAGGTCGCGGAGCGTCTTTTCGTTCTCGAGGCAGTATCTTACGATCTTGCCCGTGATCGCGTGGGCATCGCGGAAGGGAACGCCCTTCTTGGAGAGGTAGTCGGCAACGTCGGTCGCCGTCGAGAAGCCCTCGCCCGCGGCCTTGAACATGGCGTCGGAGTTGAAGGTCATCTCCTTGAACAT
>QAKM01000052.1 GCA_003343805.1 Bacillota bacterium
ATTGTGATTTCAGAAAGAAATCACAATCCAAAGTGCAAGGTTTTACAAGATAATAAATAAAAAACCTTGCACTTTGCCATGCGCCTTCTTTCGGCGCGCGGCGGCTTCTTTCCATGCCGTATTATTTCTGATAGGAAACGGGTACGGAGCTTACTTTCTTATATCCCTTTTTGGGGCGGGGACGGAAGAAGTCCGTCTTGGCGCCCAGCTTCACATAGACGGTGAAGCCGGCAATGAGCACGACCGCCGCGCAGATGACGGCAATGGCCCAGGCATCCAGCGTCTCGCCCTTGATCTGCGTCCACAGCTCGTTGATGCGCTCATCGTTCTCGCCGTAGTAGTCCATCACGGCACAGCGGAGCATCTCCTCCTCGGGCGGGTACTGCGCATAGAGCTGCCGCTCAAGCTGCTCGGCAGGGGCGGAGATGACGTAGTCTCCCTCGCCGAAGAAGTAGGAAAGGTCGTAGTCTGTCGCCGTCTCGTCGTCCTCTTCGGCGGAGTAGGTGTCCTCCATGTAGGCGAACATTTCCTCTCCCGCGATGACGGAGGTGTAGCCGATATAGTAGCTGTTCCTCACGGCATTCTCGGGGGCGGAGAGGAAGTTGACGAAGGCCTCGGCGGCGTGTCTGGTCTCCTCGGTGCGGTTGTCGTCCTTGGGGATGACCCAGCCGTCGAACCACAGGTTGGCGCTCTCCTCGGGCATATAGTAGTTGAGCGTCACCGAACCCTCGCCGTCCTCGGCGTCCTCTGCGACGTCCATCGCATACACGGCGTCGCCGCTCCAGGCGAAGTTGAGCCAGATGGTGCCCGTTACCATGTCGTGCTTGCCCGTATCCGTCTCGAAGCCGAACAGGTTTTCCTTCATCTCGAGCAGGATCTGCTGCACTTTGGCGACCGTCTCCTCGTCCGTGCGGTTCATGTAATCGGTCACCTGCGCGGTGTAGTCGGCGTCCGAGAGCTCTCCCGCTTCGTGGCGCGCCTTGAGGTCGAGCAGCTCCTCTTCAAAGAGGATGGCGAGCCCCACGAAGTAGGAATCGCGCACGTTGTCCTTGGTCGTGACCTTCCCAGCGACGGATTCGTCGAGCATGAGCGCCCAGCCCAGTTCGAGCTGTTCCTCGGTGATATATTCGGGGTTATAGACGAGCCCCGTCGTGCCCCACATATATCCCGCGGCGTATTCGCTCCATGCGGCCTCGCCGTCGCCCACCGCCATCGTGTTGGAGTCGAATTTCTCCTTGATGAAGGGGGAGACGTTGTTGACATAGTAGTTGAGCTCGTTGCTCTCGTCGAAGAACGCCTCGGAGTAGGGCTCGAGCATATCCTCGGCGGCGAGCTTCATGATCATATACTCGGAGGGGCACAAAAGATCGTAGGTATAGCCCAGCTTGAGCTGGTTGTACATATCCTCGTTGGTGCCGAAGGTGGAGTATTCCACCGTGACGGGGGTGCCGTAGGTCTCCTCGTACCACACTTCAAAGTCCTCGACGAGGGAGGGCGCGGAGCCGTCCTCGTTGATCTCGTAGTCGTACTCATAGGAGCCTTCGCCGCCCTCGTCGATGTATTCCTCCCAGTTGTAGACGCGAAGAAGGATGCTCTCGTTTTCCCCGCACGCCGTAAGGGAGGCAAGGCAGGGAAGGAGGAGCGCCGCTGCGGAGAGCAGGGCAAAGATGCGTTTTTTCATCGGTTGGCCTCCCTGTTTTCCTGCTTCCTCCGGCCCGTCAGGTTGGCGGCGAGCACGACGATGAGGATGATAACGAAGATGACGGTGGTGAGCGCCCAGAAGGAGGAGAGCGTCTCCGCCGTGTGCACGTTGCCCTTCATCGTCGCATTGTAGACGTAGGTCGAGATGGTACTGAACGTGGAGGGCTTGCAGTAGCTCGTGATGATGTAGTCGTCGAGCGAGAGCGTGATCGCCAGCATGAAGCCCGAAATGATGCCGGGCACGATCTCGGGCAGCACCACCTTGAAGAGCGCCTTCATGGGGCTTGCGCCGAGGTCGAGGGCGGCTTCGTACAGGCTGTGGTCCATTTGCCGGAGCTTGGGCAGCACGGAGAGCACCACAAAGGGGGTGCAGAGCACCATGTGCCCGACGACGAGGGTGAAATAGCTCTTCCCGACGCCGATGGCGACGAAGGTGATGGCGAGTGCCAGCGCCGTGACGATCTCCGCGTTGATGACGGGGATCTGGTTGACGCCGTTCATGAGGGCGCGCGTGCGGCGCTTGGAGTAGAACATCCCGATGGCGCCCGCCGTTCCCAGGAGGGTGGAGAGCGCCGCGGCAACGAGCGCCAGAACGACGGTGTTGCCGATCATTTCGAGGATGGCGGGGTCGCCGAAGAGCTTGGCATAGTGCTTGAGGGAGAAATCGCCCATCGGGCCGAGGGTGTCCACCTCGTTGAAGCTGTACACGGCAAGCAGCAGGATGGGGGCGTAGAGAAGGAGCAGGATGAGCCCCACATAGAAGGCTTTTAAGGCTTTTTTGATCATAAGTTGGCCCCCCTTGCATGATTTTCCGACTGGAAGCCGCCCGTTAAAAGCGTGGAGGCGAGGACGATGACGAGCAGGATGAGTGCGATCATCGAGCCCATATGCCAGTCGGTGCCGAAGTATGTTTCGATGAACTTGCCGATGATGGTGACTTTGGAATTGCCCAGCATATCCGAGACGACGTAGTTGGTCATCGAGGGCAGGAACACCATCGTCACGCCGCTCAGGATCCCCGGCATGGAGAGGGGAACGGTCACGCGCGTGAAGGTCGTGAAGGAGCTGCAGCCGAGGTCTGCGCTCGCCTCGTACAGGCTGTTGTCGATCTTGCCGATCGTCGTGTAGAGGGGCAGGATCATGAAGGGCAGAAAGTCGTACACCATGCCGAGGATGGTGTTGAAGTAGTTGGCTTCCCCGAGCATCCCCGCCCATGCGAGGATCTCGCGCAGGGCATTGACGCGCAGGACGAAGTTGATCCACATGGGCGTCACGAAGAGAAGGAGCAGGATGTACTTCTTCTGCATCTTGCTGCGCGCCAGGATGTAGGCGACGGGATAGGCGATGACGAGCGTGATGACCGTCGTTAAAAGCGCGATGACGAGCGAATAGACGATGGTCGAAAGTTTGGTGGGGTCGGAGAAGAACTTCCCGAAATTGACGAAGGAGAAGTGCATCTCGTCATCCGTGAAGGCGTAAAAGACGATCACGAGCATGGGGATGATGACGAAGCACACGAGGAACACGGCATAGGGGATGCCGAGCGTCTTGCGGCTGAATCTCAGTTTCATCGCTTGTCCTCCGCGGGCTTCAAGGTGAGCTTGATCTTATCCTTGGGGATGACGACGGAGACATAGTCGTTTTCGTTCCAAAGATCGGGCGTGGCTAAGACGAAGTCCTCCTCTTCCTCGGGCGTCCGGACGATGAGGCGGTAATGGTCGCCCTTGTAGATCATCGAAATGATGTGGCCCATCGTGCCGCCCGCGTTTTCGTCGTCCGAGATGGTGATGTCGGCAGGGGAGACCTCGACGCGCACTTCGGTGCCGGTGAGGTCGATCTTCTCGCCCTCCTTCGTGATGAGGTATTCCTCTTCGTCGAGGTGGCTGCCCGGATACAGCTGGGTGACGTCGCATTCGAACTCGCCCTCGGCAAATTCCACCGTGTTGCGCTTGGTGATGACGCCGTCAAAGATGTTCGTCGTGTGGCGCTGTGCCATCAGGTGGATGGAGTCGGGCGCGATGTTCATGCCGATGATCTCCCCGACGCTGCGGCTCTGCGTGCTCTGGATGACGAACTCGAACTTGCCCACTTCCACCGTGATCTCGTAGTGGATGCCCTTGAACACGACGGAGATGACCTTGCCTTTGAGCATCCCGCTCTCCGGTGCGCACATCTCGATGTCCTCGGGACGGACGACGACGTCCACCTTTTCGTTGACTTCAAAGTCGTCGACGCAGGCAAAGTCCTTGCCGCAGAAGCGCACCTTGCGGGGGGCGACCACCGTGCCGATGATGATGTTGCTCTCGCCGATGAAGTCGGCGACAAAGGCATTGGCGGGCTCGTCGTAGATGCCCTTGGGCGTGCCGATCTGCTGCACCACGCCGTCCGCCATGACGACGATGGTATCCGACATCGTGAGCGCCTCCTCCTGGTCGTGCGTGACATAGATGAAGGTGATGCCGAGGCGCTTGTGCATCTCTTTGAGCTCGATCTGCATCTCCTTGCGCATCTTGAGGTCGAGGGCGCCGAGGGGCTCGTCGAGGAGCAGGATCTCGGGCTCGTTGACGATGGCGCGGGCGATGGCGACGCGCTGCTGCTGTCCGCCCGAGAGGGTGGAGACGGCACGCTTTTCAAAGCCCTCGAGGTCGACGAGGGCAAGCGCCTTTTTCACCTTCTCCGCGATCTCCTTCTTGGAGAGCTTCTCCTTCTTTGTGTAGCGTTCGCCCCGGTCGTTCTCGTAGGTGTTCATCATCTTCTTGCAGCGGAGGCCGAAGGCGATGTTTTCAAATACGTTGAGGTGGGGGAAGAGCGCGTAGCGCTGGAACACCGTATTGACGGGGCGCTTGTTGGGGGGGAGCAGGGAAATATCCTTGCCGTTGAGGAGGATCTGCCCGCTCGTGGGGAGGTCGAAGCCCGCGATCATGCGCAGCGTCGTCGTCTTTCCGCAGCCCGAGGGGCCGAGGAAGGTGATGAACTCACCCTTGTTGACGTAAAAACTGACATTGTCGATGACGAGGGTGTCGTCGTAGTACTTGACGACGTTCTTGAGTTCGATGATGTGTTCTGCCATTTTTTCTCCTTGTTATCTCTCATCATGAACGCCCTTTGCAGCTCCCTATATTATATATAGGATAGAGGGGAGCGCGCGGGGCGGTCTTTCCTTAAAAATTGGGCGGGGTGGAGACCCACAGAAATCTGGCCTTGCCCCTTCCCTTGTTGACGATGCAGTGCTCCCTTCCCGCGGAATAGTAGAAGCTCTCGCCCTTCTTGCAGAGCTTGCTCCTGCCTGCGATGACGACGGCGATGCGCCCTTCCAGCA
Organism: Bacillota bacterium; assembly: GCA_003343805.1. Classification (GTDB taxonomy): domain Bacteria; phylum Bacillota; class Clostridia; order Christensenellales; family Borkfalkiaceae; genus Gallimonas; species Gallimonas intestinavium. The sequence goes on from QAKM01000052.1 coordinate 5,021, forward strand.
CATAGCCGAACTCCTCGCCCTCGTGCGGAACGTCCTCCTGCGTCTGTGCGCCCGCCTCGAGTTCGACGAGGACGGGTTCCATCATGTTCTTCTGCGCATTGGGGATGAGCCACGTCCACAGCATCCCTTCGGACTGCTTTTCGATGTACTCCTTGGGGGTAAAGACGATCTTTTCCTCCGTCTCCTCGTGGAAGAAGTCGGAAAGGTTGCTGCCGAGCGCCGTCAGAAGGTCGGTGAGCGTCGCGATGGAGGGGCTCGTGAGGTCGTTTTCGAGCTGCGAGATATATCCCTTGGTCAGCTCGCAGCGGTCGGCAAGTTCTTCCTGCGTCAGGTTTTTTTTGAGGCGCATCTCTTTGAGTTTTGCTCCCAGTTCCATAGGCCGGTCTTGCTCCTTGTTCTGCCTTTTGTTTAGCAATAGTAAACTTTGTGCCGTGTTGTGCAAAACCACGGTAAAAATAAACCTTAAGTTTATAATCTCTAAACCAAGAACGTGGGAAGTATAGCGGATTCGCATCAAAATGTCAACTGTTTGTACATGGATTTTCATACATTTTTCGCGGTTTTTCCGCTTTTTCTGAGCGCTTGCGCGATGGTAAGCGAGGGAGGACGGAAAATTTGAAAAATGCCCCTTGATTTGCGTTCCGTTTTATGGTATAATCAAAGAAAAGCTCGGGGGATCATGTATGAAGAAAGAGTTGGTGCGGCGTGCGGTCTTAGACAGCATCGTCATGGTCGTTCTGGCACTCTTGTTTGCCTTCAACTATATGCTGTTCGTCGTCAAGAATCAGTTTGCGCCGGCGGGGTTCAACGGCATCGCCACCATGATCGAGTATAAGACGGGATTTTCCGTCGGTTATTTCTCGCTCATCATCAACGTGCCGCTGTGCCTGTTTGCCTTCTTTTTCATCGACCGGGGCTTCGCCGCTAAGACGTTCATCTTTTCCGTCGTCTATTCGGTGGCGCTGCTCGTGATGCAGACGGAACGAGTCGAAAGCGCTCTTGCCGCGTTTCAGTACGATGCGCAGGGTGTCGATACCATCTTCCCGGCGCTCATTGCAGGTGCGGTGGGGGGATTTGTCTACGGCCTGAGTTTCCGCCGCAATGCCTCGACGGGCGGCGCGGACGTCGTTGCAAAGTTCGTCAGCAAAAAGAATCCGCTCCTCAATTTCTTCTGGATCAACTTCGCCATCAATGCGGTCATCGCGCTTGCCTCCTATTTTGTCTACGGCGAGCCGGACGGCAGCGGCGGGATGCTCTACGAGTACAAGCCCGTATGCCTGTGTATGCTCTACTGCTTCCTTTCGAGCATGGTGGGCAACAGCATCATCAAGGGCTCGAAGTCGGCGTATAAGTTCCTCATCATCACCTCGCATACCGAGGAGATCGAACGCGAGATCTTCTTAAAGCTCAAGCACAGTGCCACGCGCATCCAGGCGGAGGGCGCGTACAGCCGCACCTCGCGCGATGTCCTTTTGTGCGTGGTCAACAAGCGCCAGCTCATCGAGTTTCGCGATATTCTTGCAAAATACGACAACACGTTCTCCGTCGTGGAGACGGTCAACGAGATCTACGGCAACTTCGTCAACGTCAAAAAGGACGAGAATTGGGTGAAAAAGACGCTCGAAAGGGCAGAGAAAGTCATCGGCGTCAAGGGCGAGGAAAAGCCTGCCGAACAAAAACCGATGCAATAACGGACGGCCGATCCGGATGCTCCCGCGCGCTGCGGGAGCATTTTTGTCTGTAAAAAATTTTTTTCGGACGCCCCCGAAACGTGTTTAAGTCTCCCCGGAAAGCGGTATATTATAAGCGAAAAGAGAAAGGGCACCGACAAGGATGCCGATACCCCGAAACAAGGAGATGATCTTTATGAAAAACGAACTTACCAAACGCGATAACTATGACTTCTTTGATGCAGCCATGAACGACCTCTTCCCCGGCTTCTACGGCTTCAACGCTAGGAACGTGCAGCGGTACATGAGGACGGATATCAAGGAGAGCGACGAGGGCTACACGATGGAAGTGGAGGTCCCCGGCGTCGACAAGAGCGACATCCGCCTCGACCTCAAGGAAGGGTACCTGACGATCTCCGTCAACAAGAGCGAGAAGCAGGAGAGCGGCAAGAAGGAGAACTACATCCACCGCGAGAGGAGCTTCTCGTGCAGCCGCAGCTACTACGTCGGCGACATCAGCAAGGACGAGATCAAGGCGAAGTACGAGAACGGCATGCTCAACGTCTTTATCCCCAAGGAGGATAAGAAGAAGGCGGAAGAGAGCCATATCACGATCGAGTAACAAGAAGGGGGCGCTCAAGCGCCCCTTTTCTTTGTACTTTGAGGGTGCCTTTGCGCCCTCTTTTTTTGTGCCGAGGCGGTTTTATATGTTTCCGGCACTTCGGAAGGGCGCGGGCAGTGCCCGTTTTTATGCAAAAAAGCCTCTCCCGCGGTGGGGGAGGGGCTTGATCTTGCAGCACAAAAAGCGCCCGGGATGGGCGCTTCGCTTATCTGTTCGTCTGCGTTACGCGATGGCAGCGAGTCTCTTTGCGAGCTTTGCCTTCTTGTTTGCCGCGTTGTTCTTGTGGAGCAGACCCTTCGAGCAAGCGGAGTCGATGGCGGAAACCGTTTCGGGATAGAGCTTGTTTGCCGTCTCCTTGTCGCCAGCCTCGACGGCAGCCATGAACTTCTTGATCTGCGTCTTGAGGGCGGACTTGATCATCTTGTTCTGCGCCGCCTTCTTCTCGGTCACGAGCACGCGCTTCTTTGCGGATTTGATATTGGGCACGGTAAATCTCCTTTCGTTCGTTTTCAATCCCCGCTATTTTAGCATAAAATGCAATGGTTGTAAACTGTTTTTTGCGGAAATCCGTACATTTTTTCACGGATTTTTGCGAGGGGAGGGGAGAATGCGGGCTATGCCTTGCGTCGGCATCCTGGACAGCGGCATCGGAGGGCTGGGCGTGCTCTTCGAGTGTCTTTCCCGCACGGACGGGGTGCGCTTTTATTACTTCGGCGATACCGCCCATGCTCCCTACGGGAGCAGGACGGAGGGGGAGATCGCCTCGTTCGTGGAGGCGGGTCTCCGCTGCTTCGGGCGGCTCGGGGCGGATGCCGCCGTGCTCGCGTGCAATACGGCGACCGCCGTCTGCGCCGAAGCGATGCGGAAAAAATTCCCGTTTCCCGTCGTGGGGACGGAGCCCGCCGTCCGCACGGCTGCCGCTGCGGGATGCCGGAACGTGCTCGTCCTCGCGACCCCGCGCACCGCCCGCAGCGCCCGCCTGTCTGCACTCATCGCCCGCGAGAGGGACTGTGCTTTTTCCGTGTTTGCGCCGCCCGATCTTGCCTCGGCCATCGAGCGCGCGGCGTGCGGAAAGGGGAGGTTGTACCTTTCCTCCCATCTGCCCAAAGGGCGGTTCGACGGCGTCGTTCTGGGCTGCACGCATTACACGCTCGTCGGGGAGGAGATCGCAGGCTTTTACGGCGCGCCCGTCTTTGACGGCAACGCGGGCACGGCAAGACGGCTGCTCTCCGTTCTGGGCAGGGATACGCGACCACCGATAGGGATTTCTGACCACCGTCAGGGCGGGTTGACCACAAACAAACGTTTTCAGTCGCTATGTGAACAACAAACAAAAAATGAGGTTATTTTTCTTAATTCGACTCAAAATTGTATCAAAATGTACTTTGAACAAATGTTTTCTCCGCGATTGGAGCCGAAAAAAGTCCAAATTTCACAAAAATGGGGGAACTTTTTTTGACTTTTCCACGAAAAAGTGGTCAGGAGTGGTTGACAGGGGAAACAAGGTGTGTTATAATGGTTGCAACCTTCTAAAAGGAGAGGACGGATGGCTGCTTTCACCGGAACGGTCTGTCACTCGATGGACGCGAAAAACAGAATACGCATTCCGGCGAAATTCCGCACCGGCCTCGGAAAGGAGTACAGCTTCATCATCGGGTCGCAGGGGTGCATCGCGGTGTACCCGCAGGCCGTGATGGACGAGCGCGTCGAAAAGCTCAACGAAATCCACTCGGGCGATCCCAAGCTGCTCGCCGCCAAGCGCAAGATCCTTTCCTCGATCGAACAGCTTCAGGAGGACGAGCAGGGCAGGACCCTCCTTCCCGCTTCCTTCCGTCAGGCTGCCAAGATCCAGAAAGAAGTCGTCACGATCGGTATGGGCAACTATATCGAGATCTGGGCGAAGGAGGTTTACGACAAGGTGAACGAGGAGCTCTCGATGGACGAGGCGCTCGCACTCGTGGACTTCTAAGCCATGCTTCCCTTTTATCACAGGCCCGTGATGCTCGACGAAGTCATCCGGGGGCTTGCGATCCGGCCGAACGGCGTGTACTTCGACGGAACGGTGGGGGGCGGAGGACATTCCTTCGCCATCCTCGAAAGCGATCCGACGGTGCGCCTCATCGGGACCGACCGCGACCAGGAGGCGATCGAAGCGGCGGCAGAACGGCTCAGGCCGTTTGAAGGAAGGTTTCAGCTTTACAAATCAGACTACCGAAGATATTCGGAAATTCTCAGACGAGCGGGAGCGGATAAGCTCGACGGCGTGCTATTGGATTTCGGAATTTCCTCTCACCAGATCGACGATGAAGAGAGAGGGTTTTCGTACCGGAAGGCGTCCGCACCGCTCGACATGAGAATGGATCGGGAATCCGGCTTCACGGCAGAAGACGTCGTGAACGATTACGCGGAAGAAAAACTCTTCCGCATCCTCCGGGATTACGGGGAGGAGCGCTTCGCGGGCGCGATCGCGCGGAACATCGTCCGCGCGAGAGAGAATGCCCGCATCACGACGTGCGGCCGGCTTGCCGAGATCGTGGAAGAGAGCATCCCCGTGAAATTCCGCTCCCCCGCCTGTGCCAGGCAGTCCTTTCAGGCCATCCGCATCGAAGTGAACGGCGAGCTGACAGGGCTAAGGGAGTGCATCAAGGGCCTTGTCAGGCATCTGAACCCGGGCGGCAGGATCTGCATCCTCACTTTCCATTCCCTCGAGGACCGGATCGTGAAGGAGACCTTCCGGGAACTGCAGTCGCCCTGCACCTGCCCGAAGGAATTGCCCGTCTGTGTGTGCGGTAAAAAGAAAGAGGTGGAGCTCGTCAACAAGAAGCCCATCGTCGCAGGCACGGAAGAAATGCAGGAAAACTCGCGGAGCAAGTGTGCCAAACTCCGCATCGCGTGCAAGATAGAGGCCGAATAAGTAGCATGAACGGCCGTACCAAAGAATAAGTTATAAGGAGCAACGAAAGGTGGCAGGCATCCCCGTATTGGATAGAGAGATCGCAAGACTGAGTGAGGAACAGAGGGAGTATCGCAAGCAGGAGAACGAGGCGGCGCAGCAGCACGGGAGATCGATCTCGGAAAACTACCGCAAGCTCATCGAGCCGCAGCCGCAGAACGAACCCTGGGCGGAGCCCTATGCCTACAACACGCAGGCGTACAATCCCGCACAGGCCGATCCCGCGCTCCGGACCTACGGTCTGTCCGCGCCCGCCTATGCGCCCGCGACGCCCGCGGGGAACTATGCGCCTCAGTATCCGTCGCAGAACTATGCGCCCCAGACAGAGGTGCAGTCTGCCCCGCAGCAGAACTACTATCAGCCCGTCTATCGCTCCGATTACCGCGAGCCCGAATACCACGCGCCCGTCGTCCCTTCGTCGACGCCCGGCGCTCCCAGCGCTGCACAGCGCCTCAATGACTATGTGCCCATCCGTGCGGGGATGCAGTCGCTCACCCGCATGGGCGATATGCCGTCCTATCAGCCGCAGGGCAGCGCGGTCTATGCGCCTGCCGCTCCCGCCGGCGAGAAGAAGCAGCTCTTTGAGGGGCTGACCTATCAGAACGGCGAACTCATCGATAATACCGGTACGGTGGCCCCCACCTACGACTCCTCCTATGTACCCGCTGCGCCTGCCTATGCCCCCGCACAGGCGGGCGTGTATGCGGGGACCGCATACGAGGACGAGGAGGACGAAGAGGACGCCCTGCCCACGCGCATGACGCTGGATGCCGCGACCCGCGCTCCCCAGCGCATGGAGACGGTGGAGCGGAGCGAGAACGCCGTTGTTGCCTTCTTCCGCGCCCTCTCCACGAAGGCCAAGGTGGCGCTTGCGTGCGTCGCGGTCGTCGTCGTTGCCATGATCTCGCTCATCTGCGTCAACACGGCACTTCTCAACTCGGCCGAGGCGGCGGTCATGTCCCGTCAGGAGCAGGTCCAGGTGCTCGCACAGCGCGCCGAGGAACTGCAGGCGGAGATCGATCACTACAACAGTGAAGAATACATCAACCAGTGGGCACAGGAGCACGGGATGACCCGCGGCGAGTGAGCCCGAAGGAGAACTGAATCTTGCGGAAAGCGAACGTTTCGCTCACCGTCCTACGAAAGAGGTTATTTGCCGCATCTGCGGCGATAGCCTTTCTTTTTTGCCTTTTTTTGGGCCGCTTCCTCTATGTCCAGCTCATCTGGGAGCGCGATCTCATCGCCCGGGCCGTCGATCAGTGGACAAGGGAGCTGCCCGTCCTGCCCGAGCGCGGAGCGATCTATGACCGGAATGGCGAGCTCCTTGCGGGAAACACAGCCGCCTACACGCTGTATGCGCGCGCCAATGCCGTCAAAGAGCCGGAGGAGACGGCAAGAACGCTCTCCTCGCTGCTGCCGCTCTCCTATGAGGCGCTGCTCTCCAAACTCCGCGACCGTTCGCAGTCGGAGATCGTGCTCGTGAAACGTACTTCCAAGGAGACGGTCGCCGCCGTGGAGGGGACGGGCCTTTCGGGCATCTACTATGCGCGGGACAGCCGCCGCGTCTATCCCTACGGTTCGCTCGCCTGCCAGGTGATCGGCTTTTCCTCCTCGGACGGCGCGGGCCTTACGGGCATCGAACGCCAATACGATGAATACCTCGCGGGGGTCAAGGGGGAGATCGTGTACGAGACCGACCTCGTGGGGGCGGAGATCGAGGGGACGGGCGCTTCCTATATCCCCGCGGAGGACGGTCTCAGCGTGACGCTCACGCTCGACGCGCGCATCCAATCGCTCGCCGAGGAGGTGATGGCGCGCGCTCTCGAAGAACACGGGGCGAAGGCGGCGCGCTGCATCGTGCTCGATCCCTCCGATTTTTCCGTGCTCGCGATGGTCAACCTGCCCTCCTACGATCTCAACGACATCCCGCGGGAGGATGCGGCACAGCTCAACGCGCTCTCCCGCAATGCGCTCGTCAGCGATGTGTACGAGCCGGGCTCCACTTTCAAGATCGTGACGGCGGCGGCCGACCTTGAAGAGTACCTGCGCGGGAACAAGGGGGCGTACTCTCCCGAGGCCGTCTTTTCGAGCAGCCGCACCCGCAATGTGGAGGGCTCGACCATCCGCTGCTGGAGCGATCACAAGAACGGAAAGCACGCCAATCTGACGCTTGCGGGGGCGCTCAACAATAGCTGCAATCCCTGCTTTGTGGATATCGTCCTCTCGCTCGGGAAGGAGACGTTCTATGACTATCTCGAAAAGTTTCACTTCGGCAGCGCCACGGGCATCGACTTTTCGGGCGAGGCGATCGGGATGCTGCTCCCAGAGGCGACCCTCAAAAACAGCGACCTGGCACGCATCGGGTTCGGTCAGAGCATCGCGGTGACGCCGCTGCAGCTCGCCTGTGCCGCGGCGGCTGCCGTCAATGGGGGGTATTACTACGCGCCCCGCCTCGTCAAGGCCGCTTCTTCCGAAAACGGCGCCGTCCGCATCGAATTTTCAAAGCGCCTTCTGGGGCGCACCGTGAGCGAGGAGGCGTCAAGGCTGCTCTCTTCCATGCTCGAGGGCGTCGTGAAGGAGGGGAGCGGCAAGCAGGCGTATGTGGAGGGCCTGCGCGTCGCGGGAAAGACGGGGACCGCGCAGAAATATGAGAACGGGCACATCGCGGCGGGCAAGTATGTCTCCTCCTTCGTGGGGTACTTCCCGGCAGACGAGCCCCGCTATCTCGCGCTCGTCATCGTCGATGAGCCGCAGGGCTCCTATTACGGGAGCACCGTCGCTGCGCCCTGTGCGGGAGAGATCTTCCGCGGCATCGCGGAAATGATGGATATATCGTTCGAGGAGGTGACACATTGAGGCTTTCCGTGCTTGCGGAGGAGCTTTCACGAAAGAGACTGATCGGGGATGCGGAGGTCATTTCGCTGTGCGCGGACAGCCGCGCCGTGGGAGAGGGCGATCTCTTTTTCTGCCTTGCGGGCACGCATACGGACGGGCATCTGTTTGCGCGCGAGGCGAAGCGGCGTGGCGCCTCCGCCTTCGTGACCGAACACGAACTTCCCCTGCCCGTGCCGCAGCTTGTCGTTTCCGACTCGCGGGAGGCGATGGCGCGCATCGCGGCGGCCTTTTACGGGCATCCTGAGCGCCGCATGAAGATCGTGGGCATCACGGGGACCAACGGCAAGACGACGACGGCCCATCTCCTCTGCCATATCCTGGAGGCGGCGGGGAAACGGGCGGGGCTCATCGGCACGCTGGGCGCGCGCTTTCAGAGCACCGTCATCGCGCCCGAGCTCACGACGCCCGATCCCTTCCATCTCTTTCCGCTCCTCAAAGACATGGCGGATGCGGGGGCGGAATACGTCGTCATGGAGGTCTCGGCGCACGCGCTCGCGCTCAGAAAGGAATGCCCGATCGTCTACGAAGCGGCCGTCTTTACCAATCTCACGCGCGATCATCTCGACTTCTTCGGCTCGATGGAGCGCTACGGCGCCGCCAAGGCGATGCTCTTTCAAAAGGAGCGCTGCCGTCTCGCCATCCTCAACGCGGACGATGCCTTTTCCGGGACGCTGAAGGGGGGCGGGATGCCCGTTTTCACCTATGCGCTGGACAGCCCCGCCGACTGCTTTGCCGTGGTGGAAGAAAAGAAGCTGCGCTCCTCGCGCGTCGTCTTCAATCTGGACGACGAACTCGTCGAGGCGCGCCTTCGGCTCATCGGGCGGCACAATGTGTATAACGCGCTCGCGGCGGCCGCGGCGGCGCGAAAACTCGGGGCGGACGCCGAGGCGATCGCGCAGGGCATCTCGCTCACGCGGGAGGTGGACGGACGGCTCGAATGGGTGGCCTCTTACCGCGGGGCGGATATCTTCGTGGACTTTGCGCACACGCCGGACGGCCTTGAAAAGTCGGTGGCGGCTCTCAAAGAAGAGTGCCGGGGAAGGCTCATCCTTCTGTTCGGCTGCGGAGGCAACCGCGACGAGGGCAAGCGCGCCGAGATGGGGGAGGTCGCGGCGAGCCTCGCCGACTTTTCCGTCATCACGTCGGACAATCCCCGCTACGAAGATCCCGTCGCCATCATCGCCGAGATCGAGAAGGGATACCGCGAAGTTTCCAACCGCTACGTCGCCGTCGAGGAGCGCGAAAAGGCCATCGAATACGCCCTCACGCACTTGAAGGCGGGGGATATCCTGCTCGTTGCGGGCAAGGGCGGCGAGACGACGCAGGAGATCATGGGAATAAAATACCGCTATAACGACAAAGCTGTCATCAAGGCGGCTTTGGAAAAATTGTGATGCACGAACTTGTTCTCTGTCTTTTGCTCGGCTTTGCGCTCTCGCTCCCGCTGTGTGCGGCGGAGATCCCGCTTCTGAGGCGGGCGGGCGCGGGGCAGAATATCCTTTGTTATGTCAAAGAGCACGCGAAGAAGGGGGGAACGCCCACGATGGGCGGGCTGGGCTTCACGCTCGCCGCGGCGGGTGCGGCGCTCGTCCTCTTCCGCGGGGACGGCCGCTTCTTTGCCGCCCTCGCGGTGGGCGGGGGGTATCTCCTCGTCGGCCTTCTCGACGACCTCATGAAAAAGCACCGGAAGGACAACCTCGGCCTCCGTCCCTATCAGAAGATCTGTTTTCAGCTTGCCGTCGCCCTCATTGCGGCGTTCTACTGCCTGTATGCGGGCCTCACGCGGGTGTATCTTCCCTTCTCCACGCGCACGGCCGATCTCTCCTTCGGCATCGTGCCGCTCGGGGTCCTCGTCTTTCTCGCGACGGTGAACAGCGTCAATCTGACGGACGGGCTGGACGGGCTCGCGGGCTCCGTCTCGGCGGTCTTTTTCCTCTTTCTGGGTGCATTGCTCGCGCTGCAGGGCTTGGGAGGCGGGCTGGAAGTGCTCTCCTTCTGCCTTGCCGGGGCGCTTGCCGCCTATCTCGTGTTCAACGTTGACCGCGCCAGCGTCTTTATGGGGGACACGGGCTCGCTCGCGCTCGGGGGATTCGCGGCGGCGATCACGCTCTTTTCGGGGAACGCGCTTCTTCTGCCCTTTTTGGGGGCGATGTTCGTTGTATCCAGCATATCCGTCATCCTGCAGGTCATATCCTATAAGGCAAGAAGAAAGCGCATCTTTTTAATGGCGCCCATTCATCATCACTTTCAGGAGAAGGGCTATTCGGAGAGCAAGATCGCCTATTGCTATGCCGCCGTCACGGCGCTCATGGGCCTGCTTTTGCTCATTCCCTATCTCTGACGGGAGGCATCATGCTGTTTTCCAATCAGACGTTTCTGGTGGCGGGGCTTTCCCGCTCGGGCATTGCCGCGGCGGAGCACCTGCTCCAGCACGGGGCCAAGGTGTATTGCTTCGACGATGCGGAGGAGGGCGGTGTGCCTGCGGCCAAGCGTGCCCTCTCCGATAAGGGCTGCCGCATCGTGGCGAAAGAGGAGCTCTCCGCCCGGGCGGAGGAGTGCGGCATCCTCGTCCTAAGCCCGGGCATCCCCATCGATCATCCGCTCCCGCTCCTCTTCCGCCGGCAGAAAAAGCGCGTGATGGGGGAGATGGAGCTGGGGGCGCTCGCCCTGCGCAGTCCGGCCGTCGCCGTGACGGGGACCAACGGCAAGACGACCACCGTCACAATGCTCGAGGCCGTCTTTCGGGCGGCGGGGCGGAGGAGCCTCCCCTGCGGGAACATCGGGCTTCCCCTGTGTGCGGCCGTGCGGGATCTCACGGAGGACGCTGCCGCCCTCATCGAAGTCTCCTCCTTTCAGTTGGAGACGCTCTCCTCCCTGCGCCCGCACGTTGCCGTCATCCTCAACATCGCCGAGGATCATCTCGACCGCCACTACAACATGGAAAATTACATCTACTTAAAGCGCCGCCTCCTCAAGAACTGCACGGAGAGCGAGTACGCCGTCCTCAACTTCGATGACCGCGTGGTGCGTTCCTTTGCCGAGCAGACCAAGGCCCATATCGTCTGGTTCTCCCGACAGGAGCGCGTGGACGGCGCGTATTTCGCGGAGGATGCGCTGTACTTCCGGGGCGAGCGGGTGATGGGCGCGGAGGAGCTTGCCGTGCAGGGGGAGCACAACCTCGAAAACGCCCTCGCGGCCCTTGCCGCGGCGCGGCTGATGGGGATCGGGAACGAGGCGATCGTTTCGGCCTTCTCCTCCTTCAAGGGGGTGGCGCACCGCATCGAGCGGGTGTTCGAGGCAAACGGCGTCACCTTCATCGACGACTCCAAGGCGACCAACGTCGATTCCTGCCGGAAGGCGCTCGCCTCGCTGGATCGGGAGACGGTGCTCATCCTGGGTGGCAAGGACAAGGGGGAGCGCTACGAACCGCTCTTTGCCGCGATCAAGCGTTCGCGCGTCGTGCACGCGGTGCTGTGCGGCGAGAACGCCTTCCGCCTCATGAACGCGGCGATGGAGGAGGGCTTTACGTCGGTCACGCTCTGCCGCCCCTTCGATGTCGCCGTGCGCGTCGCCTGCCTCACGGCGCGGCCGGGGCAGAACGTGCTCCTCTCTCCCGCTTCGGCAAGCTACGATGCCTTCCGCAGCTTTGAGGAGCGCGGGGAACGCTTTGCCTCCCTCGTCCGGCAGTATTCCGCCGAAAGCGACGCGGAAAAGGGAGCTGCATCCGATGACGGGCCGCTTGGCTGAGAGGGGGAGCGCTGTCCGCCCGCGGCGTTTGGATGCGCTGCGCGTCGGGGAGGCGGGGAAGGGGGATCTCCTCTTTGCGGGAGGCGTCGCTGCGATCGCGGCGCTCGGCGTCCTCTTCGTGTATTCCGCAAGCTGCTATACGGCAGAGCTGCAGTACGGGGACGAGTTTTACTTCCTCAAAAAGCAGCTCCTGGGGTTTGTCCTGGGGCTTGCCGCCCTTGTCCTCATCTCCCGCATCGACCTTTCGCGCCGCACGAAGCTCGGCGTTCCCGCGCTCATCGCGGCGCTCGTTCTGCTCGCCGCCGTGTTTATCCCCGGTCTCGGCAAGACGAGCTACGGCGCCACCCGCTGGCTGGGGCTGGGACCCGTCACGATCCAGCCCTCCGAACTTGCCAAGTTCTCCTTCGTGCTCTTTGCGGCGGGACACTTTGCGCGCGATCCCGCCCGTCCGCGCACCTTCCCCGGCATCCTGCCCGTCCTGGGGGCGGGCGTCTCGCTCTCGGTGCTCATCCTGCTGGAGCCCAACCTCTCGGTGACGATGGTCATGGGGGCGCTCATGCTGGGGATGCTCTTTCTTGCGGGGATGCCCTTAAAGCGGCTCGCGCTCCTCGTCCTGCCCGTCCTTGCGGCGCTGCCTCTCCTCATCCTGGCAGAGCCCTATCGCCTGCGCCGCCTCACCGCCTTCCTCGACCCGTGGTCGTCGCCGCAGGACGAGGGCTATCAGCTCATCCAATCGCTGTATGCGCTTGCGAACGGCAATCTCTTCGGGGTCGGGCTGTTCCGATCGCGGCAGAAGTACCGCTTCCTGCCCTTTGCGGAGAGCGACTTCATCCTCTCGGTCATCGCCGAAGAGACGGGCTTTTTCGGCGTCGTTTGTCTGTTTGCGCTCATCGGCTTTGTCGTCTGGAGGGGGTTCCGCATCGCCGCGCGTGCCCGCACCTTCTATGAATATCTCCTCGTCTCGGGCATCGTGTTCGCCTTTGCGGTGCAGGCGGCGCTCAATGCGCTCGTCGTCAGCGGCTGCGTGCCTCCCACGGGGCTGCCCCTTCCGCTCGTGAGTGCGGGCAACACCTCGCTCATCGTCACGATGGCGGGCATGGGTGTGGTCTTTGGCGTGTCACGGCGGAGCGGCAGGGCATAAGATGGTAGTACGGAACGCGGGGCGTCCCCTTCATTCGGGGCGGCGCTTCGCTTTTTCGCCATCTCGAATACGGGGAGAGAACTATGGACAAATTACTCATTTCGGGCGGCAGGCGGCTTGCGGGAAGCGTTCCGGTCTCGGCAGCCAAAAACGCCGTGCTGCCGCTGTTTGCCGCCTCCGTGCTCACCGAGCAGCCCGTCACCATCCGCGGCGTCCCTGCCATATCGGACGCCCTCTGCATGGCACAGATCCTGCGGGAGCTGGGTGCGGAGGTCACTTTCACGGGCGGAGATGTCACCATCGACAGCGCCTCTTCCCGTTCGCACGAGATCCCGCCCTCCCTCACACGGGAGCTTCGATCCTCCGTCTTTATGCTGGGCTCGCTCCTGACGCGCTTCCGCCGTGCGCTCATCGCCTATCCCGGGGGATGCGACATCGGCTTAAGGCCCATCGATATGCACCTTGCGGCGCTGCGGCGGCTGGGGGTGGAGATCGACGAACACGACGGCTACATCTTCTGCAAGTGCGACCGGCTGCGGGGCGCGGATCTCTCCCTCGACTTCCCCAGCGTGGGGGCGACGGAGAACGTGCTGCTCGCGGCCGTCCGGGCGGAGGGGAGGACGATGCTGCGCGGGGCGGCGCGCGAGCCCGAGATCGTCGATCTTCAGAACTTCCTCAATGCGATGGGGGCGAAGATCGCGGGGGCGGGCACGGACGTCATCGTCATCGAGGGGGTAAAGTCGCTGCACGGCGTCACCTATACCCCCATGAAGGACCGCATCGAAGCGGGGACCTACCTCATCGCGGCCGCCGTCTGCGGCGGGGAGATCGAGACGGAGGGCGTTGCACCCGAGAATATCGGGCTGCTTTTACATAAATTGCGCGAAAACGGTTGCAAGATCGGGGCAAAAAATGATAAAATAAGGTTGGAAAGTACGGGAAAACTCCGATGCAACCGCCGCATCGAGACGATGCCCTTCCCGGGATTCCCCACCGATCTGCAGGCGCAGATCGCCGCCCTCAACAGCGGGGCGGAGGGGTGCGCGCTCATCGTGGAGAACTTGTTCGAGACGCGCTTCAAATATGTGCCGGAGCTCATCAAGATGGGCGCGGACATCGAAGTGAAGGGGAGGACGGCGTTCATCCGCGGGGCGGGGCGCCTGCACGGAGCGACGCTGCTCGCGGGCGATCTTCGCGGGGCGGCCGCGCTCGTCGTGGCGGCGCTCGGCGCGGAGGGAACGAGCGAAGTCCTCGATCTTTCCCATCTCGACCGCGGCTACGAAGACCTGCCGCACAAACTCAGAAAGCTCGGGGCGGACATCAAGCGCGTGCGCGTTTAGCCCCTTCGGCAAGGAGATACGAATGAAGAAGAAGGTACTCATCCTCACGGGCGTCGCCGGGGCGCTGCTCATCGCGGTCATCGCCGCGGCGCTCAACGCCGTCTTTACGGTGGCGCGCGTCGAGGTGCATTTTTCCACCTGTTCGCAGCAGGGGGAGACGGAGGCCGTGCTGCTCCAGAACGAGCTCGACAGCGCCTATGTGGGCAAGAGCACGACGTTTTTAAAGCTCGAGGACGTGGAGGAGAGCGTGGAGCGCTATCCCGCCTTCCGCGTCGTCTCGGTGGAAAAGCACTTCCCCCGCACGGTGGTCCTCACCGTGGAGGAGCGGAGGGAGACCTATGCCTTCCGTCGCGGGAACGGGCTCTTTGCCATCCTCGACGAGGAGGGGGTATATCTTTACGACAGCGAGCAGAACGTCAATCGCCGGGGCGGGGAGAACATCCTGCTCGAGGGGTTCGTCCTGAGCGCGGACAGCGCGGGCAGCACGGTCACGGGCGAGTATGCGGAGGAGCTCCTTGCAATGGGCCGCGTGTTTACGGGATCGCTCGGCGATGCGCGCGCCAACGTCCTTTCGGTGACGCTCTCCTCTGAGTACGACATGGGCAGCTACTTCCTGCTGCAGATGCAGGAGGGCGTGACCGTGCAGATCTTCACGCCCGAGACGCATACGGAGGAAAAGGCGCAGGCGGTGCTCGAGAAGTATCTCTCTCTGAGCGAGACCGAGCGCACCTACGGATTCTTCGACGTCATCGATACGATCGACGGCGGATTCACCGTGAGCAATCACCGCGATTCCCTGTAAAAATCCCCTGATTTTACACATTGTTCCAAAAAGCGCTTCGTGAAAAAGCGCTTTTTTTTGTGGTCGGAAGGAAATCTCACCACAATCTCTTGACAATAGGGGCTTGTCTTGCTATAATTTATACTGTAACGGAATAATATGAGCACCCGCAGCATTGCCCCGCGCGAACGGGACGGAAGGCGGGGCTCGGTTGTTCTTACAGAATACTGCAAGAGGAAGGCGCAATGGCGGGCAAGAGCATTGCTGTGCTGGATATCCGCTCTTCGGAAGTTGCCGTATTTGTCGGCGAGAGGGGCGTGAACCACACATTCGTCTTTAAGGCGAGCAAAACGGAATCGTACGGCGGCTATCAGGACGGAGAGTTTTACGACGTCTCCGATCTGTCGCAGGCGGTGCTCCGGGCGCTCGACGCCGTCCAGCAGGTCTGCGGAGAAAAGATCCGTTCCCTCTATGTGGGCGTTCCCGGAGAGTTTACCAAAGTGGAGCCCCGCGAGCAGGACCTCGGCTTTCCCAAGAAGCTCAAGATCGGCGCCAAGGAGATCGATCAGCTCTACTCGATGGGGCGGAAAAATCTCGACGGCTGGCGCTTCATCCGCGTGACGAGCATGGTCTACGTCACGGCGGACAACCGCCGCGTTGCCGATCCCGTGGGACTGTATTCGACGGGCCTTTCGGGCGTCCTCTCCTATTTCTATTGCAGCGATTACTTTGCATCGACGATCGAGCACATCTTTTCGCGGCTCCATACAGAGCTGCACTTCCTGCCGACGCAGTTCGCGATGGCAGCCTACCTCATCCCGCCCGAAACGCGCGATGAGTATGCGCTCTTTCTGGATATCGGCTATCTTTCCTCCTCGCTTCTGGTGCTCCTCGGCAACGGGGTATTGGCACAGCGCACCTTCTGGGCGGGGGAGGGGCAGATCGCCGTGCGCCTCATGAAGCGCTTCTCCCTCCCGTACGAGGTCGCGACGGCGCTTCTGAACCGCGCCAACCTCTATCTCAAGCGCGAGGCCAAGAACCGTGAGATCACCTACGGCGGCCGAAGCTACGAGATCCCCACCAAGGAGTTCATCGAAGAGGTCAAGGCGGGCCTCGACGATTTGTGCGAGCTCGTGAGCCGCTTCCTCGAGGAGTGCTCGGGCAAGGAGCTCGACAGTAAGCCTGTCTACGTCTCGGGCGAGGGGTTCTGCGGCATCCGCGGGGCGCTCGAACACATGAGCAAGCGCCTGAGCTGCGTGTGCGAGCAGGTCGCGCCCGACCTTCCCTATTATAACAAGCCTTCGATGAGTTCGCGCATTGCGCTCATCGATATGGCGACGGAAGATTCCCGCACGAGCGGATCTTTAAATCGATTTTTGAATATTTTCGGAGGTTAAGCAACTTATGTATAACGACAATATCCCCTTCGTGGGGAGAGATAATCTGCCGGAACGCCAGCCTCAGTCCATGCCTCCCGTCGAGCCGGAGCTCAGCGGACGGGCGCGCATCAAGGTCATCGGCGTGGGCGGTGCGGGCAACAACGCCGTCAACCGCATGATCGATGCCGGCATCTCGAGTGCAGAATATATTGCCGTGAATACGGATGCGCAGATCCTCTCTTGCAGCAAGGCAAAGACCAAGATCCAGATCGGCGCACACCTTACCAAGGGCCTCGGCGCGGGTGCCGATCCCGAGATCGGCCGTGCGGCAGCCGAGGAGAGCAAGGAAGAGCTCGTCAAGGCGGTGGAAAAGACCGACCTTCTCTTCATCACCGCGGGCATGGGCGGCGGCACGGGTACGGGCGCCGCACCCGTCATCGCCAAGATCGCCAAGGATATGAAGATCCTCACCGTGGCGGTCGTCACCGAGCCCTTCTCCTTTGAAGGCAAGCGCCGTATGGACAATACGATGAAGGGCATCGATAACCTTCGCAAGTACGTCGATACGCTCATCATCATCCCCAACGAAAAGATCGGGGACGTCGTTCCCCGCAATGCTCCGATGGCGGAGGCGCTCCGCGTCGCGGACGAGGTCTTAAAGCAGGGTATCCGCGGCATTGCCGACCTCATCGTGACGCCCGCCCTCATCAACCTCGACTTTGCGGACGTCAAGACCATCCTGAAGGACCGCGGCCTCGCGCACATGGGCGTGGGCGTTGCCAAGGGCGAGAACCGCATCATGGAGGCGGTGCGCCTTGCCGTCAACTGCCCGCTGCTTGAGACGACCATCGAGGGCGCCACGGGCGTCATCCTCAATGTCGTCGGCGGCAACGACCTCACCTTCGACGAGGTCAAGACGGCGGCCAATCTCATCCACGGCGTCGTGGACTATTCCGCAAACATCATCTTCGGTGCGTGCATCGACGAGAACATCAGTGACGAGGTGGAAGTCACCGTCATTGCGACGGGCTTCCCCGCAGCGGGGAGGGAGAGCACCAATCAGCTCTCTTCGCGTGCGCCTGCCTATCAGCAGCAGCGCCCCGCGGCGCCCCGTCCTCCCATGCCCCAGCAGCCGCAGGCGCGTGCGCCGCAGCAGCCCCAGCAGGCTTCTTCCCGCCCGCTTGCCGCGTTCTCCGCGCAGCAGGCACAGCAGCAGAGCCAGCAGGGCTATGCCCCCCGCCCTGCGCAGCCCGGCACCTACTACGGCAACCCGCCTCAGCCCCCGCAGACGCCCCGCGGCGCCTTCTACGGGAATGAGCCCCGTCAGCCGCAGAATGCGTACTACGGCACGCAGCCGCAGCCGCAGCAGACGCTCTATGACGGCCCCAATGCCGCTGCAGCGCCCTATCCCCAGAACGGGGCGGCGTATGCAGACCCCCGTGCGGCACAGCGTCCCGCTCCCGCACCGCAGGCTCCCGAGGACGATTACACGCCCGAAAGCCCGCAGGATCAGAAGCTGCCTCCCTTCGTGCAGAGGCTGCTCGGCAAGAAAAAGTAAACGGTTCCATTGGATCGGCCGCCCCGCAAGGGGCGGCTTTTTCGTGGAAGATCCCAAAGCCGGCGGCGCGCCCTTTGCAAAGTGCAAAGGGCGCGCCGCCATATCTTTATGTGTTTTATACTTTTGCCCAGGGGGTATGCGTCCAGGCTCCTTCGGGCCCGTCCGAGAGCAGCTTCCGGATGGCATCCGTCAGCGTGTCGAGGTAACTTTTTCCGTCGTCTGCCGCGCAGACCTCTTTCCAGAACGCGCCGCCGAACAGGTAGGAGCGCGCAAATTCCCTCCAGCCCGAGAGACCGTTTGCGGCGACCTGTCCCATGTCGGAGAGAAGCTGTTCCGCCTCTGCCCGCGTCAGCCAGCCCACGAAGTAGCCCCAGCGTGTGATCATTGCCGCACGGCCGATGTCCCAGCCCAACAGAAAGTCGGCGCCGTATTTGTCTTTAAAGTGCTGCACGAACGCATGGCCGCGGACGATGCCCTCTCTGTCTTCCGCCGTGTCGTCTCCGAAGAGTTCTTCGGGAGATGCGGCTTCGGCGTATGCCGCAAAGCGGGCGCGGTAGCCCGCGCGGGAGAGATAGAGGAGCGTCTCGATGAGATCTTCTCTTCCGCAGATGCCCCAACTGTTCCGGATGAGGTTCGTGATCTGCTGTACGAAGAGGGGAACGTGTTCTTCGACGTCGAGTTCATCGAGTTTGTGGTCGTTCACGGTGGAGATGATGCCGGAAAGTGCGATGCAGAAGCGCTCCCAGAGTGCGGGGATGTTGTAGGCTTTGGGTTGCGGCTCCTCGAGGGCGTCGATCTCCCCGAGCTTGCGTTCGAGGTAGTCATAGAGCGCTTCGGGCGAGAGTTCCTCTTCCTCCGTGTCCTCGTCGTCTTCCGTCTGCGCGAGGGTATCCATCGCAGCGGCAAACAGGGCGGCGTCATCGCCGAGGAGTGCGCTGAGGGCGTCCTGCTGCAGTTGGGCCGCCGCGGAAGCCGCCTGCCGTTGGATCTCCTCAGAGACCATGTCCTGCATGGCGGCAGACTGCCTTGCAAATTCTTCGCCCATCATCTGAGAGAGCACTTCGCGCTGCCTTTGTTCGTTCGCGGCCGCAAGTTCGGCGGCACGGCGGGCGCGTTCTTCTTCGGCGTTGTCCGCATTTTCGTCCTGTGTGGGCGTTTCCAATTTGCTGACCGCCTCTTCCGTGCGTTTTTGCATATCTGCCATCATCTTTGCGGTGCGCGCGCGGATCTCGTTGATATCGACCATGGTCTCCTCCGGGTTCGTTTTTTCCCTTACAGTATAGCACACTTTTCTGTCGGCCGCAAGGGGGAGAGCCCGGATTTCTGCGGACAAAAATTTGTTCGTATTTTCTCTTCTTGCTGTTTGAGCCTGCGGGTTTTGCGGTATAATAGGGGTGGAAATCATCCGACTCTTACAAGGAGGGAAGGAAATATGGACGCAAATAAGTACACGAAAAAATCGTTGGAAGCGGTGCAGAATGCGCAGAATACCGCGATGGAGTACGGCAATGCCGAGCTCACCTGCACCCACCTTGCCGACGCGCTTCTTGAAAAGGACGGAATGTGCTATCGTATCCTGCGCCGCGCAAACTGCGACGCAGATGGTTTGGCGCGCGCCCTGCACGAGGAGGTCGAGCGGCTCCCGCGCGTTTCGGGCAGCGGTTCGGGGCAGGTATATGCCGCTGCTTCCCTTGCCCGTCTCCTCAATGAGGCAGAGCGCCTCGCGCAGGGCATGAAGGACGACTATGTCTCCGTCGAGCATCTCTTTTTGTGCCTCTTTGACTGCGGCGAGAGCCGTCTTTTGGACCTTTTCAAGCGCTTCGGCCTCACGAAGGAGAGCTTTTTGAAGGGGCTCAAGGAGGTGCGCGGCAATCAGAACGTCAAGAGCGACAACCCCGAGGATACCTATGAAGCCCTCGAAAAGTACGGTTCCGACCTTACAAAGCTCGCCCGCGAGCACAAGCTGGAGCCCGTCATCGGCAGGGACGAGGAGATAAGAAACGTCATCCGCATCCTGTCGCGCAAGACCAAGAACAACCCCGTGCTCATCGGCGAGCCGGGCGTCGGCAAGACGGCGATCGCCGAAGGGCTTGCCCAGCGTATCGTCAAGGGGGATGTCCCCGAAGGGCTCAAGAACAAGACGCTCTTCTCGCTCGATATGGGCGCGCTCATCGCGGGCGCCAAGTATCGCGGTGAGTTTGAGGAACGCCTGAAGGCCGTCCTCGAAGAGGTGAAAAAGTCGGAAGGGCGCATCCTGCTCTTCATCGACGAGCTGCACACCGTCGTCGGTGCGGGCAAGTCGGAGGGCGCGATGGACGCGGGCAACCTCTTAAAGCCCCTCCTCGCGCGCGGCGAACTGCACTGCATCGGCGCGACGACGCTCGACGAGTACCGCAAGTACATCGAAAAGGATGCGGCTCTCGAACGCCGTTTCCAGCCCGTGATGGTGGGCGAACCCACGGTGGAGGATACCATCTCCATCCTGCGGGGGCTTAAAGAGCGCTTCGAGATCTTCCACGGCGTGCGCATCCATGACGATGCGCTTGTCGCGGCGGCGACGCTCTCCAACCGCTACATCACCGACCGTTTCCTCCCCGACAAGGCGATCGACCTCGTCGATGAAGCGGCCGCCATGGTGCGCACGGAGATCGACTCCATGCCCGCCGAAATGGATACCCTGAATCGTAAGATCGTGCAGCTCGAAGTGGAGGAGAAGGCGCTCTCCAAGGAGAAGGACAACCTCTCCGTTGCCCGCTACGAGCAGCTCAAGAAGGAGCTCTTCGAGCTCAAAGAGAAGTTCGCCTCGATGAAGGCGAAGTGGGAGGAGGAGAAGGGCGCCATCCGCTCCGAAAAGGACCTCAAGGAAAAGATCGATGCCGTGCGCGGCGAGATCGAGGCGGCCACCCAGAAGGGCGATTACGAGAAGGCGTCCCGTCTCAAGTACGGCGACCTTGTCTCCCTTGAAAAACAGCTCGACGATGCGAAGAAGA
>QAKM01000012.1 GCA_003343805.1 Bacillota bacterium
CTGCAGGTACGGGCATGAAGGACTACAAGAATGCCTCCGTGCAGATGACGGGCCGCTACAACGACATCATGATGGACGAGGCGCCCGAAGCCGAAGCCAAGTAAGAAAAAACCAACAAAGACAGACCGTGCTTTTTGCCCGGTCTGTTTTTTTCGCCCGCCGCGGCCCGAACGCACGTTCGGGCCGCGGCGGGCGCTTAGGATCTTTTCCGGAAGGAGAAGAGGGGAACGCGGGAGGGAAGCTCCCGCATAGGATGGGATGACTGCCCCGAACAAGCGGGGCGGCGGGGGTCTCACCAATGCAATTCTTCTTTTCACTGTCTCCTGCCCTCCAGGCGCTCCTTGCGGCGCTCGCCATGTTCCTGATGACCTCGCTCGGCGCGCTCACCGTGTTCTGTTCCAGGAGGATGAACGGCGCCTTCCTGACGCTCCTCACGGGGGCGGCAGCGGGCATCATGATCGCCGCGAGTTTCTTCTCGCTCCTTTTGCCCGCGCTCGGCTACGAGGGTGTCCTCCCTTCGGCGGTGACGGTGACGCTCGGATTTTTGCTGGGCGGTGCGTTCATCCTTGCCTCCGATCTCGTCCTCACCCGCACGCAGCGGCGCTTTCTCTCAGAGGAGGACAGAAAGTGCGCGCTCCTTTATTTTGCCGTCATGCTGCACAACATCCCCGAGGGGCTTGCGGTCGGCGTCGCCTTTGCGGAGGGCGCGGGCACCGTCGGCGCAGGGGCGCTGCTCCTCGGCCTCGGCATCGCCGTGCAGAACTTCCCGGAGGGGATGTGCGTCGCCTTTCCGCTGCGGGCAAGGGGGATGAGCCCCCGGAAGAGTTTTGCCTTTGCCTCCGGCTCGGGCGCGGTGGAGATCCCCGCCTGCCTGCTGGGGGCGCTGGCGGCGGGCGCGGTCGCGGGGCTCATGCCCTGGGCGCTCTCCTTCTCGGCGGGGGCGATGGTCGCCGTCGTCTGTTCCGAACTCATCCCCGAATGCTTTTCCCGCAGCAAGACGCTGGCAACGCTGGGCGTCGTCCTCGGGTTTTGTCTCATGATGCTGCTCGACGTGGCGCTCTCGTGAATGCGCTGCATATTCTTCCGCGAAGGGAGCATACTGCGGGCATGAAGGAAGAAAGCAGGCAGCAGAATAAGGCCCCGGCTCTGCCGTCGGGGCGCAGGACGGCGGTCATCGTCGGGGCAAGTTCGGGCATCGGCAAGGAGGCTGCCCTCAAGTTGAGTGCGCGCGGATGGCGGGTGTTCAATCTCTCGCGCACGCCCCTTGCCTCGGAGCGCGTGCGCACGATCACGGCGGATGCGGCGCGGGAGGGTGAGCTGCGGCGGGCGATCGCCGACATCGGTGTAGAGTGCGAAGCGATCGATCTTCTCGTCTATTCGGCAGGCTTTTCGATGGCGGCGCCCCTCGAATATGCGGCGGCGGGGGATTACCGCTATCTCTTTGAAGTCAACTACTTCGGCGCGGTAGAAGCGGTTCGGGCTGCCCTTCCCTTCCTCAAAAAGCGGGGCGGGCGGGTCATCCTCATCGGTTCGATGGGCGGGGAGCTCCCCGTTCCCTTCGACGGCTTCTATTCCTCCTCCAAGGCGGCGCTCTGTATGCTTGCGCGCGAGGCGGACATGGAACTGCGTCCCGCGGGGGTGCGGGTGAGCGTCCTGCTCCCCGGGGGAACGTCCACCGACTTCACCTACCGCCGCCGCGTGTACGGCTCGGAGGAGAGCCGGGGATATTCCGCCTCCGTGAAGCGGGCGACGGCGGCACTTGCCAACATGGAGCAGGGAGGGATGCGGCCTTCGCTCGTCGCGGATGAGATCCTCCGGCTTGCGGAAAAGCGCGATCCAGCGCCCGTTTCGGTGGTCGGTGGAAAGAATGTGCTGCTGCGCATCTCGGGCAGGGTGCTCCCCGAGCGCGTCACCGACTTCCTGGTGCGCAGGAAGTTTCGCCTGCCCTGAAATTCTCTCTTGCAAGATCATGAAAAGCGGCTTGAATTTGAGCCGCTTTTGTGCTATACTGTAAGCTATGAAACAGCTCATCGACTGCGCCATGAAGCGCGAACCGTGCGACTTTCTCATTGAAGGCGCGACCATCCTCAATGTGTTTACGGGCGAGACGGAACGGGCCGATATCGCCGTCAAAGACGGCAGGATCGCCGCCCTCGGCAAGGGGTACGAGGCGAAGGAAGTGTACGACGGCCGCGGGCTCGTCGCGCTCCCCGGACTGATGGACGCTCACATCCATGTGGAGAGCTCGCTGCTCTCCCCCGAAGCCTTTGCGCAGCTCGCCGTCGCCCACGGCACGACGGGCATCGTCGCCGACCCCCACGAACTCGTCAACGTCTGCGGCATTGCGGGCGCGGAGTATGTAAAAGAGGCCTTCTCCCGCATCCGCAAGGACGGCATCCGGCCGCTCGACGTCTTTCTGCAGCTTCCCTCCTGCGTGCCGGCTACGCCCTTCGAGACGAGCGGCGCCGTTATAAACGGCACGGAGACCGCGCACGAGATCAGGCGCCCGCTCTTCCACGGGCTGGGGGAGATGATGAACTATCCCGGGGTCATCGCAGGCGATGAGGATACCCTCAGAAAGATCGAGGCGGCGCACGCGGCGGGGAAGGTCGTGGACGGTCATGCGCCCGACGTCCGCGGCGATGCGCTCAACGCCTATCTTGCGGCGGGCATCGCCACCGACCATGAGTGCGGCTCTCCCGAAGAGTGCGCGGAAAAGATCGCCCGCGGGATGTATGTGCAGCTTCGCAACAGTTCCTCGGCGCACAACCTCGAAGTCAACTGCGCGGCGGTCACGCCCTTCAATTTCCGCCGCTTCCTTGCGTGTTCGGACGACAAGAATGCCGCCGACCTTGCCTCCAAGGGGCATATCGACGACGCATTGCGCCGCCTCGTCGCGCACGGCGTGCCGGCGGCCGAGGCCGTCTGCATGGCGACTTTGAACATCGCCGAGTGCTATCATATTCAGGGCAAGGGGGCGGTCGCGCCCTCGTACGACGCCGATCTCGTGCTCGTCGATAACTTGACCGATTTCAACGTGAAGGCGGTCTTTAAGCGCGGTGTGCTCGTCGCCGAACACGGAAAGCCCCTCTTTGAAGAGGGGGAGCACTACCTGCCCGACGCCGTTAAAAGCACCGTGCGCATCCGCCCCGTCACGGCGGACGATTTCAAACTCGAGATCGGGAGCGGCAGGGCGCTTGCGATGACCATCCTGCCGCACACGCTCGTCACGGAGGGGGAAGTCGTCTCCGTCCGGATGAAGGACGGCGATGTGGTGCTCGAAAACACCGACCTTCTCAAGCTCGCCGTCGTCGAGCGGCACTTCGCGACGGGCAACATCGGCAAGGCCCTTTTAAAGGGGTATGGCTTCCACGGCGGGGCGCTCGCCGTCTCGATGGCGCACGACAGCCACAATCTCGTCGTCCTCGGCGACGACAACGCGGCGATGGCGCGTGCCGTTCAACTGTTGGAATCGATCGGCGGGGGCATGGCGCTCGTCACGGGGGAGGGGGAGGACTGCTTCCCGCTCGACATCGCGGGGCTCATGAGCTCGGCCCCCTGCGAGGAGGTCGTCGCCCGTACGGGCGCGATCGGCGAGCGCGCGCGGAAGATGGGCGTCAAGGACTGCTATGAGCCCGTCATGACGCTCGTCTTTTTGAGCCTGCTCGTCATTCCTAAGTTAAAACTTTCCGATAAGGGGCTGTTCGACGTCGATAAATTCCGATTTACTTCGTTGGAGGTGACAGAATGAAACTCGTGGCAGCCACGGGCAACGCCCATAAACTTCAGGAGATCCGCGCCATTCTGCAGGCGTTTACCGTCATTTCCGAAAAGGAGGCGGGGTATGTTGGCGACGTCGAAGAGACGGGGGAGACCTTTCTTGAGAACGCGCTCATCAAGGCGCGCGCCGTATGCGAAGCGACGGGGCTTCCCGCCATCGCCGATGACAGCGGCATCTGCGTGGAGGCGCTTTCGGGCGCGCCCGGGGTGCACAGCGCCCGCTATGCCTCGCAGGACGGCAAAAATTCTTCCGACGAGAGCAACCGCGCCCTTCTTCTCCGCAATTTGCAAGGGGAGCAGAATCGCCGCGCGTGGTTCACGAGCGCCGTCGCCCTCGTCTTTCCCGACGGCCGCGAAGTGACGGCGGAAGGGCATACTTACGGGCGCATCCTCGACAAGGAGACGGGCGAAGGGGGCTTCGGCTATGACTGCCTGTTCTTCTCGGACGATCTTCAAAAGAGCTTCGGCGAGGCGTCGCCCGAAGAAAAGAACGCCGTCTCCCACCGCGGCAGGGCGCTTAAAGCGCTCGCCGCCAAGCTGGAGGGGGAGGTATGAAGACCGTCGTCGTCCTGTCCGATTCCCACTACCGCGGCGCGGTGAGAAAGCTCGGGCCCCTCTTTGCCGAAAACGATTTTATCCTGCATCTCGGCGATGGGTCGGGCGAGATGCGCCCCGTCCTCGACGAATATCCCGACAAGGTGCGCGTCTGCCGCGGCAACTGCGACGCCTTCTTTGGGGAAGATGAGTTCGTCTTTGAGGCAGAGGGGCTCTCCCTCTTCTGCTGCCACGGGCATAGATACGGCGTCAAGCACGATCTTTCGCGCCTTGCCGCCCGCGCGAAGGAACTCGGGTGCGAAGGGGCGCTCTACGGCCACACGCACATCGCTTCCGTCGAGGAAGTGGACGGCGTGCTCTGCATCAACCCGGGCGCGCTCGGGGCGTATGCCGAGGCGAGCTACTGCTATCTCGTCCTCCACAAGGGCAGAATGACGCCCACCATCGTTCCCTTCAACCAATAAAAAAAGCGCTCCCCTTTCGTGGGGAGCGTTTTCCTGTTATTCGGTTGTCGGAGGCTCTGCGGGCGGCTGCATATCGGCGGGCGGCTGCGTATCGGAAACTTCGGCGCGTACGGCTCGCTTCTGCCGCACGGCGTCGCGGATGACTTCAAAGATGCTGATGCCGATGCCCGAGAGGATGTAGATGTAGTAGGTGAGGAAGCGCCACACGAGCACCACCCAGCCGAGCATGGGCTGGATGCTCTTCACCGTGGCAAAGATGAGCGAGCCCGTCGCCTCCATCGCGCCCGTGTTGCCGGGCGTGGGGATGAGGAGCGCCGTGTACCGCGTGAGCGTGCTCAGACACAGGATCTGCATCAGGAGCTCGAAGGTGGGCTCCACGTCCTGTCCCACCGCCAGCACCACAAAGAAGGGGATGGCGTAATTTAAGAGCGTTTCGATGACGCACAGAAGAACGAGGGGCAGGCACTGCAGGAATTTCTTCGCGAACAGCTTCATCGCCCCGCTGTATTCGAGCAGTCCGTTGACGCACTTCTTGGTCGCCGCATATTTGTGCTTGACGATGTGCATCCGGAAGAGCAGTCCCACCGCGCCCACGACGAGGCGCATCATCTTTTTGGGGAAGATGGTGAAGAGCAGGATGATGAGGGGGATGGACCCGTTGAGCGCGAGGGAGACGGCGGCAAGCACGAGCATGGTCTTGGAGGCGATGCTCCCCGGGACGTGCTGCGGCGTCAGGATGAGAAAGACGATGGAAAGAACGGTGATGACGAGGGAGGTGACGATATAGCGGATGAGGGGGATGGCGGAAGCCACGCCGCCCGGGACATCCTTCTTATGGAGGTATACGATCTGGAAGGCCTGCCCGCCCATGCTGAGGGGGGTGATGCCGTCGTAATACTTGCCCAAAAACATCGTCTTGATGGAGACGCGCCAGCGGAATCTGCCCGTCGAGACCTTCAGAAGATAGGCGTACTTTGCGCTCTCCACCGCAAGATAGAGCAGGAGCACCGCGAGCAGCAGCGCAAAACGGCGGTAGTCGAGCAGCTTTAAGAATTGGATAAAGTTCACGCGCTCGTGCTCGCCGCCCGTCACATAGTTGCCGATGGAGAACATCAGCACGATGGAGACGGCGATGAGGGCGAGCATCAGCACCGTTTTGATGAGCCACGAGCGAAGCTGCGAACGCGACTTCGGCCGCATACCTTCGGGCGGCAGCGGCGGCTCTGTCATATTGCAGTTGGGGATCTCGTGCTCGTTCATGCTCCCTCTCTTTGGGTGTGGGTGGTGGACTTATCGCGTGCGTTCTATCTTATCACGTTTGCCCCGAAAAGGCAAGGGAAAAGCGGTGAAAATTGTGCGGAGGGACGCTCAACTCGCTGGGGGCTCTTCAGGCGGCGGGGCGGGTGCGTCGTCGGGCGGGGAGCCCGTCTCGGGCGGAGGCGGGCCGGGCTGTTTTTCGGGAGAAGGGGACTGCCTTTTTGCGAGGCGGCGGGCAAGGAGCTGTTTTCCGACGGCCGCGCCGATGATGATGCCGTATCCCGCAAGGCTCCAAAGATCGGGAAGCTGATCGAGGAAAAGAAAGCCCAGGACCGCCGCAAAGAGCACCTGCGAATAGTCAAAGACGGCGATCTCCTTTGCGGGCGCGAAGCGGTAAGCCGCCGTGATGAAGAACTGTCCGCCCGTCGCCGAGACGCCCGCCATGAGGAGCGCAAACAGTTGGAAGGGGGTCATCGGCTCGTAGAAGGCGATGAAGAAGGGGAGGGCGACGAGCGTCGAGAAGGCGGAAAAGAAAAAGACGGTCATCATGCCGCGCTCGCCCTTGACGGAGAGAACGCGCACGCAGGAGTAGGCAAACCCTGCCGAGGCGCCGCTTAAAACCCCTGCAAGCGCGGGAAGGGATGCCGCCGTAAACGTGGGTTTAACGACGAACAGGGCGCCTAAGAAAGCGAGGGCGACAAAGCCGATCTCGTAGAGGCGCGGTTTTTCCTTGAGCAAAAAGACGGAAAAGAGGATGGCGAAGAAGGGGGAGAGCTTGTTGAGGATGGAGGCGTCCGAGATGCTGCCGATCGTATCGATGGCATAGAAGTTGAGGATGACGCCCAAAAAGCCGACGAAGGAGCGCAGAAACAGCCAGAAAAGGCACTCCTTGCTGTGGATGCGGAATTTCTCCTTCTGAAAGAGGAGCAGAAAAAAGACGGCGACCGATGCGATGAGGTTGCGGAAAAACACCTTCTGCATGACGGGAAGGTCGCCCGCGAGGTTGACAAAGAGGTTCATGAGCGCAAAACACAGCGCCGCCCCCAGGATGAACAGGACGCCGACCGTCCGTTTGGAAGCATTCTCCTGCATATATCCCAGTATATGCCTTTGCCGGAAAAAAGTCAAGCGAAGGGCAAAACGGGGACTTGAAAGGGGAGGCAAAAGGTGGTATAATGAGGGCATGAAACTCATCTTATGCTGTGATTACGGGATCGACGATGCGGCGGCGACCGTGGATGCGCTGCTGCACGCCGAAGAGGACGGCTACTCCGAAGTCGTGCTCGTGGCGGTCGGCGGCAATGTGCCGCGCGGCGTGGCG
This sequence comes from Bacillota bacterium, assembly GCA_003343805.1. Lineage (GTDB taxonomy): Bacteria > Bacillota > Clostridia > Christensenellales > Borkfalkiaceae > Gallimonas > Gallimonas intestinavium. The sequence continues at coordinate 7,378 of QAKM01000012.1, forward strand.
CTCAGGAACGGGGCAAAACTGCTCGCGCAGTGCCGCTTTCCCCATCCGCCCGTGACGCTCGTCGATACGACGGCGCTCTCCCAGCCCGGGGAATTTCTCAAAGCCATCCACGGCGACGACGGCATGGGCGACCTCTTTCCCGATGTCCCCGTCCGCGCGGTGCCGTATGCGGAGTGGCTCTCCTCGCTCCGGGGCGGCTACCGCCTTCTGAGCCTGGGGCCCATGACGCTCATCCTGCCCATCCTGGAGAGGGGAACGTGCGAACGGTTTGTCTTTATGGGCGGGAACATCGCCGAAGAGCCCAACTACCACGGCTATGAATTTAACCATGCCCTCGACCGCACGGCGTTTGCAGAGGCGGTGAAGTTTCCCCATGCCGCCGTGACGATGGATACCTGCCGCCATCCGCTCTTCAACATCCAGCCCGTCGACTTCGCGGCGGATACGCTCTTGAAGCGCATCGTGCTGCGGGCGCGCGAACGCACCTTCCTCTCGGGCGAGAAGGGCTGCTATCTCTGGGATGACATCGCCGTCAAGGTGCTGCGCCATCCCGAATGGTTCGCCTTCGAGGAGCGCTCCGACCGCGACGGAAATGTGCTTTGTGTGGCGCGCTATGTCCGCGGGCTGCCCTATCCGGAGGTGCTGGAACAATGACGCCGTTTACGCTCGTCACGGGCGCGTGCGGGGGCTTGGGCGGAGCGTTCGTCCGGGAGCTTGCCCGCCGCGCGCAGCCGCTCTATCTCACGGGCAGGAACGCGGAAAAACTTAACGCCCTTCGGGAAAAGCTCCTGCACAGCCATCCCTCCCTTCCCGTCCGAACGGCGGTGTGCGACCTTGCCGACGATGCCTCCCGCCGCGCCCTCTTTGCAAAGCTGGATGGGGAGGGCGTGCGCTTTTGCCGCCTCGTCTATGCGGCGGGAGCGGACATTCAGAAGCCGCTCGAAGAATATACCGAAGAAAAGATCGCCTTTCAGGCGCGCGCCAACTTCGAGGGAGCGGTCTCGCTTGCCCGCGCCGTTCTGGAGCGCAGCGAGGGCATCCCCGAGCTCCTGTTCGTGGGGAGTGTTTCGGGCCTCTATCCCATGCCCTATTTCGCCCTCTACAGCGCCGCAAAGAAAGCACTCTGGCAGTTTGCGGCGGCGCTTCGGGTAGAATGGAAGGGAAGGGCCAAAGTCACTTGCGTGCAGCCGGGCGCCATCCCCACGCGCGAGGACGTCAAAGCGAACATCCGCACGCAGGGGCTGTGGGGGAAACTTGCCGCGCTTCCGCCCGACGTCGTGGCAAGAAAGAGCCTCAAAGCCGTTTCGGCCAACCGCCGCTCACCCGTGCTCGGGTTTTGGAACAAGCTCATGCACGGTTCGACGGCGCTTTTGCCGCTCTCGTGGAAGATGCACTTCATCGCAAAGAAGTGGAGCAAGACAAGGAAGGATGCGTTCTGATGGACTTTTCCGATGTTTGGGAGCGGGAAAAAAAGGGCCGCGCCGTCCTGTTTACAA
>QAKM01000014.1 GCA_003343805.1 Bacillota bacterium
GTCAAAGGTGGACGTCATCAGTATCGTAAAAGCACTTGAAGCACTCAGCTCATATGTAACATTGTAAATGAAACAGATAATCCGGCAGGAAATCTGCCGGATTGCACAAAAATGCCAATGACACAAAACTCAGCAGATCTGTGACATGGGAGCAAATCTGATTAGTGACAAACTGAGAAATCAGCAACACTTCCCACTTGCCACTCTATACCCGATTTTATAATTCTTTTATAGATCTTTTAGCTCTGCTTTATTCTTTTTAGCTGTACTTCATAGAGTCAGACCCCGACATTCTATTCATCAATAGGCTTATTTAAGTGCGGCAATTTTTATGAATCTTCTGGTTTCCAACAAAACAGCAACTGTTTTCTGTCATAAACCGATTAATTTTGTAGTTTGCATTAGAGGATATTCGCTAATATGCCCCTAAGTTGACGCTAGGTTGACCACATTGGGGTCAGACCCCGACATTCAGGCACTTAGGTTCAGAGCATCGCCGATGGCCTGCAAGGACATCTCAGCTTCATAGGGTCAAACCTCGGCATTTTATTAGTTATTTAAGTATAGCAGAGCGTGGGTACGAGGACAATACCGACTGCAAGCGGCTTATGTATATATCTCATCTAGTATTGTTTTATGACAGTCTAATAAATCATCCACGGTATTTATATGTGAGTAGTACTCAGTAAAAATGGAATCTATATCTAACGGTGTCATGCTTGCAGTCTGCGGAAATCCGATTACTATTTTATCGTGAATAGCCTTCAGATATTTGTTCATGATTCCTTTTGTCATGATATACTGAATATTATTACTTGATATTACCGCTAATACATCACGGAATTGTAAGCTTCTATAAGTTCTTCCAGATCTGTTTTTAATTTGCCGATTAAAATGATTTTCAAATTCCCCATATAATTCCGTGTCAGTAATATCTCTCACTCTTCGTGAAAAATCACTGCTAGTTTCACTTATGTACGTTTCAATAGTTGTATGTACAGAATCATCCAACAGGTAGTACCGTCCTAGAATTCTAGCGAGTTTTCTTGGTTCCGCAGCGAATGTAGATTCTATGCCATAACCGTCTTGAAATAACACCTTAACATCCGCAGAGGTGTCCATATCCTTTTTATCATCATTGCCAGCGGATTCCTTCCTAGTACACGGAACGCAGTCAGTATCTCGAATAATAAGCCATTTGCAAGAATCAGGGATTACGCCTTTTAAGGCTCTTGAATATGCAACCAGTTTTCCATTAAGTGTGTCAATTCCCCTCATAGGAATATACACATTAGCAATCGGTTCACTTTTTCCAGTGACTGCCTCATACTTTGGTTTAATATTATTAAAGAAATCTATATCTGTTTGTCCCTCCACCATAATCAATTTGCTTGCCAATCTCAATTTGTCAAGTTGATTAAGACATCCTTTTAAATCCTCAAGAGCCACCCATTTTGTTCCTATCTGCAAATGATTCAAAGTTCCTGCACTTTTAGAGCTTTCGTCTAAAAACAAAATTTCATCTTCATCGACTTGCTCCATAAACCGTTCATTATGTGTAATAATAAACATTTGAGCATTTGGAATATTCCTAAACTCCTCTATCAACCTCTTTTGCAACTTTAAATGTAGATGTGCATCCGGCTCATCAATTAATAAAATGTATATTTCCGGATCAAGATATTCCATCGAAGAGAAAATCTCCGTTAGTTGCAAAAATCCACTTCCGTATGAAAAAATATCTTTTCCATTCACTTTGATGGATATATATGTCTTATCATCCTTCTCCGATTCGGAAAAAACAAAATCTTCACCCGTGACATTCTTAATATGTGTTTCCACTTCACTAATATGACTTATAACTTTATTTCGTAATACTTCATAGCCTTTTCCCTTGGCTATTTTATCTAGCACCTGTGCCTTATACATATACGGCTCTTTGGCCACAATATTAGGAATAGGCCTTGATTCGTTTATACCAAAAAAGGTTGCAAGATTCTTACCTTGAATTCCTGCAACCATTGTCGCAAAAGATTTAAATGCATTTCCATCAATGTAATCCACTTGCAAATAAGCATCATCTATATTGCTAACCTTACTTACGGTAAAGCCCAAATTATAACTCTGACCATTATATTCTATCACCAATGTCACAGCACATTTTGCATCTTTTCCACTGCACCCTATTGGAAACAAATCCTCGTCATGATAAGCACGGATAAATTCCATGCTTTCAAACTTCAAATGATGTGCCGTAGAATAGAAACCTGATTTGTCTTTCTTTAGGTTATTATCATAACACATTTTCCACAAATGAATTGCTTCAAAAATGGTAGTTTTTCCAATATTATTTTCTCCGATAAGAACATTAAAGTTTCCCGCCGGTGTAATTTCAAGATGATTAATACCCTTAAACTTATCAATTACTATTTTCTTAATCATGCTTTTTCCTCTTTAGGTTCTTATGTATAAAGTTTCACGCATCTTAGCCGACCATACTCACAAGTAAGACCGTTGCCTGCTGCTCACCACGAAGAGGTGTGTGATTATTACGAGCAGCGTAGGGAGCTACCGCTCCCAGTATATCACAATTTCATCCAGTTTTACAGAGGCTTTCTTACCTTCATCACCGCACAATACATCAATCCGCCGATCATTCCACCTACTGTATTATAGAAGATGTCTGATAGCTGAAACGTTCCCAAGCGAAGCAACAATTGTAGCATCTCAATGCTTATCGAGAAGATAAATGCTATCTTCCCGCTTTGCCACAGTATCTTCTTCCAGCCGTTTCCTATCTTCTCTCCGAATGTCCACATCACTACTGCTGAAAACGGCACCATCATGATCACATTCTCAATACACTCCGTTGTCAGCTTCTGTTCGCCATTCACTGTCTCCCAGATGCCCCAGCCACCCATGACATCGGATAAAGGATTCATCCACAGGTTGCGGTTCAGTAGTGTTCTGAATAAGATCATCGAAGTCACGAATGCCAATAGGAACAGTTTCCGGAAGAACACATTCTCCTTGAAATTCCTATACCATGTCACTATAGCACTCTTCCACCCTTTACCAGCTACAGGGGAAGGCTCATACGCATATAGATAAAAAAACATGGCTAGGAAAGAAAGAAGAAGCGAGAATCCAAACGGCTCATAGAGAGCAGTCAGGATGTTTGTGAGGATCTTTCCGAGTAAATCAATCGTTTCTTTCATCGTCGTTTACAGATCACTGAACAGGTCAGCCTTGTATACACCGTTCTCCAGCATCTTCTTAAAGCTGTCCTTTACTGCTGCGACATCCTCGTGATAGGTCATGCCATACCAGGTATCGTTGGTTTTCAGAACCTTCACGGACATCTTACCCTGTCCCAACAACTCACCGATGAAGATAGGAATCAGATACTCTGCCTTTAGCGGATTACCCGGTACTTCCTTCTCGAAGAATTCTTTGAAGCCTTCCTCCAGAACATCCAGAAAATCAGGAGTCAATCCCCACATATTCATAGAAACCAGAGAATTCACATCAATCACTTTTCCGGCTGCTTCTGCCCCATCCGCTGTTTTTACGATGTTCTTGGTCTCTACGACCTCAGTCAAGTTATTTTCCGCATCCATCTTGCAGATGCCGCGGGTCACACCACCATTATCGGATAGTGTGTTCTTCAGCACAAAACCTGCCATACAGGACTTTCCGCCATTCACCAGATACTCATGGACAGCCTTGAAGCCTTCCTTGCCGTAGTAATCATCTGCATTGATTACAATAAACGGAGTATCAACGACCTTCTTCGCTGCAAGCACAGCCTGACCAGTTCCCCACGGCTTTGTACGTCCTTCCGGCAGAGCTCCCGGGATGTCGTTGATATCCTGAAATGCGTAGTTCACAGTTACATTATGAGAAGTGCAAATGGAAGCAATGCGATCACCAATAACCTCTTTGAACTCTTTCTCGATATCCTTACGGATGATAAATACTACATGGTTGAAACCTGCCTCAATCGCATCATGGACTGAGTAGTCCATGATGATATGTCCAGCATCATCCACCGGCTCCAACTGTTTAATTCCTGTTCCGAAACGGCTGCCGATACCGGCTGCCATGATAAGTAATGTTGTGTTCATAATCTCTCCTATGTTCGTGCTGCTTTTATCGGGCATACTTTAATGCACTGATAGCAACGTACACACTTGCTTTCATTAATCTGCGGATACTCAAATCCTTGAGTAACTCTCAAGCTAAAAAGTAACACTATCTTTCATTATTTCACTGTTCAAAGCAATGCTTTATAAATTCGTCATAGCTTTTAAACTTAGGAGCATGCTCTTTCATATATAGAAGTGTTTGTTCCTCACTATTTCCAAGTTGAATCTTTTTTTTAAATACAGTGTTATTTGTAACAGATTCACTTGTTTCAAATAACATAAAATATTCGTGGAACACTGCTGGTTCCGGCATTTTACGGTATCGCTCATAGTATCTTTTGGCGAGAAGTTTTGCCTCGTCTAATTGTTTATCTCGCCTTTTCATGAAGAATTCATCAATGCCCATTATGCGCTTCGCTGGCACACCAGCATACACACTATTCTCTTTACAGTCCTTGGTTACCACACTCCCTGCACCAATAATAACATTATTACCGATTTTAACATTTCTCTCAATAATTGCATTCATTCCTATGAATACATTATCACCAATTTCAACAGTACCGCTTGCTCCAAATACCCCCCCGATAATTTTTGAGAACTGACCATGAATAATCATGTGTCAAAATCTTGACACCCTCAGTTATCCGAACATGGTTTCCTATTGATATCATCCAAGGGTATTGTTCATCTATTAAAGTTTTCATTGGAACATATACAACGCAGTCATCTCCTATTTTCATTCCAATAGCTTTAAGATGCTCAATGTAAGACTCCGAATCCGACTTTACACCATAAACTGCTTTTTTTAGCATATTTTTTAATTGCATAATTTTATTTCTCGCTTTCCCTTTAATTATCCTTTATGCTTTACGTTTCTTAAATATCTGATAAATGAACGCAATTATAGTTGCTCCACCCGCACAAATAAAATATGACTTAAAATTGTGATAGCTTTCTTTATATAGCACAAGCGAACAAAATGCCACAAAATACATGTGTACAAAATAAATCGTTTCACTCATTTCTCTTATCTGCATATAAAATGTGCCTTTGAAATTCAACCTTTTGCATGCATATATTATTAACTCAAACAGGAACCAGAATGTTGGTAAATCCAGTATTTTTGAGAAGTACTGCCCCCCCCCGATTAAACTAAAACCTACTTTCAGCAGATATAGACTTCCAGCAAAGACTCCATTTTTCACAGACAGCTTCAATTCATCTGCACGATTTATTTCGGCCATCAGCATTCCAAAGGTCAAGAATACCAATGACTGAAACAAACCATTCCTTGTTGTTACAAATACATAAAAATACAACTCAATAGGTCTTGCCAAAAATAGCGGCAAATTTTCCAAATGTCCATTTAGCATTGTCAGTCCGATTCCCACCAAATATGCAAACACACCAATGCTGGAAATCTGTTTAATTGAAAAATTTTTCAATAGAATACCAATCAAAAGCAACGCAAAAACCAGACCATTCAAGTACCATAGTGTCCAAGAGTAAAAATTTTCTCCCACAAAAACAAAATTTCGTAAACAAAGAATCAAGTATGTCGGATTTAGCCCGCCCTCAGTTATCCATCCGCTTATAGTTAACGGAAGATAAATAGCAGACCATATAAAATAAATTCGCAAAATCTTTTTACAACGAAATATCAATTTTGCATGCAAATTTTCTTCTGATGCTTTAGCAATTAAAAAATATCCCGTGCACGCATAGAAGAACGGCACTGCATAATTAGAAATATCATAGTAAAATAACCTGTCTAAAAGATTACTACTTGCCTGAAATGGTCTGGTATGTATTCCAATCACTAAAAACGCACAAATAAATTTCAGCAGATCAATTAACCTATAATTTGAATCTATGCTTTTCTCCTTTATATTTTCCATCTCAGTTTTCCTCTTCACAAATCACAATACACAGCAACCAAATATTTTTCTAGTTTTTGTGTAAGATTTTGTTTTTTACTTTTTCAATAATTTCAAACATCAGTGCATTCTTCATTGCCGTATTTACAACAACATATACAATTGCACCAACAGCCACCTCAATGAAAAGGGCCACTGTGTTTGGCAGTCGTAATTGCATAAACACAAATACGCATATAGACATTATCGCTGTACTAAACAGCCCTGTTACAAGTGCTTTCCCATTAATGCTAAATCGTACTTTCTTCTTCATATAAATAAACTGAATTGCGTTGGTAACCAATTCGCTCAATACAGAAGCTATTACTGCACCATTTTGCAGCAACGTCGGAATTAGCACAGCATTCGTAATAATGTTAATCACCGATGCTGAAGCTGCTGCCGGGAGAATAATCTTTTCACTTTTAGTACTATAAACCAGCTGATAGCAAAACAAATCGCCAAAACCTTTAATTAAAATCAATGGACACATCAACTGTATCGTCAGTGCGGTCGGCGAAAATGCCTCACCATAAAGAAATTGAACAGTTTGAGAGGCCACCAAAGCCATTCCAACAGCCAATGGCAATGTCATTACACATAAAATTTGGAATCCCTTATCTAGTAATCGATAAAAGCCTTCTCGATCATTGTCATAATAGTAACTCAGTCGTGGAAGCAATGCAGCTGTAACTGCATTTGCCATTGTGAGTACCATGTTGATGGTCTTTTGCGCATACGAGTAGAATCCAACGGACTCATCTGTTGCCATCATATTCAGCATTGTCACATCAATTTTATTATAAATACTGGACAAGAATATAATGCAAGCAATTAACAAAACCGGCTTTATATGCTTTTGAATTCTAATACCAGAAAAATCAAATCTAACAAACTTTTTTGCGTGAATAACATTGAATATATAATTTCCACCTATTGCAAGACTTGAAATCAATGCATACGCAACGTAGTCCTGCCGAGTTTTAACAAATATAAAGAGTGCAACAAGGGAGATTCCCTTTATTAGCAGACTTCTGCCAGTAATGTAGCCGTATTCTTCCAATCCTTTATACATCCAATCAATGTTCAGAAAGTTGAAGAAAACAGCCAATCCGCAGGCAGCATACAGTGCCCATTCGCCATTAAAGCCAGCATTTATAAAAACAAGGCCAAAGAAGCCGATTACTGCCAATGTCGTAGACACAATGTTCAGTAATAAGAGTTCTGTAAATAATCTATTACTTTCGCACTTGTTCTCTCTAACTTTTGCAAACTCTCTCACACCGTAAGAAGGAAGTCCAAGAGCAGCAATCGTCACAAAATAAGACGCAATATTCTGAGCAGATGCGACCTTTCCAACACCAACCGGAAGAAGGATTCTTGATACATATATTGATGTCACAAACGGAAACAGAATATTTGCAACGGTATATATAATATTATATAATGAATTTTTCGCTAATGATTTCTGCATTATTTCATATTCATGGCAAATGTTCTGCCATCATTTCCTCCGTTAAGATATATATATTACATACTTTTATTTTCTATCGGCAAATAATAGAGTCATATATTGTATCAGCGAAAGCTAATCTTATACTCTATTCGGTTTGCCCCCCCTCGGATGATTTTAAGTTTTATCAAGCATTCTTTTAATTTCTGCTTATAATATACTTTAGGTGCACACTTTAAAACAGCTTTATAAAATCCTTTATCCAAATTTTCAAAAAAACTTCCACGAGTTTCCGGAGCAATGGAAGGATGTCTTAATTGATGGTTCGCCTCTATTGCTTTTTCAACATCAACTTCTTCTAACTTCATCCCAGAATTTTGAATTAGTGTCACGCCTTTATCCGTCTGGCATAAAATCAAGGATATGCCTTTTCCCTGTTCGCTATCGGGTTGATCACTTCCCCAAGAATCTCCAATTGTAACATCCGATACTCTGCCTAATGTTGCATATTGGCATGAATAACAATTTTCTGTGTAGTCTAAAGATTTAAGAAATGCATAGGTATACATATCCTGAACACCAGTTGGTGTTATTGTTTTGTATTCATTATCCCTATCTTGCGAAGACAATCCAAAATGTGTTTTGTTTCTGAATCGAATCTCACTTAGCTGCTTGATATCAACGCCCTTTTCACGCAATGCAAGATTCAAAATTTTCGGTGAAGGTGATCCGTGACAAATCAAATCTACGGTATAAAGATTCTCACTTATATTTGCGGGGATTGTCATCGTATAATTTTTAATCGCTGCCACCTGACAGGGCAAGCCAATAAACAGAACCTTATTCCCAACCTTAAGTTTTCTGATAACTTTATCATAAATACCAATCGGGTTGCTTTTCACATATTTTGATCCTGCAAAATGAATCAATTCTTCTTTTTTATCCGTTATATCGAATAGGAATTCTCCATTTCTAAACAAGCAGGCTGCAACATAACCACCATCACTGACGAAGTACTCCATCATCGCAGATGCGGCACCACCAGAGGACGCTTTCGTCCTAACATCATCTGATGACCAACCCTCTTTCCAATAAATAGGTTCATTCATGTTCGCTTTGCAATTATTCGGACATATTCGCTCACACGCTCCACAACTAACACACTTACTTTCATCAATAACTGCATTATATGCCGACAAATTATCCTGAATTGATATAGCCTCTTTTTTACATTTTCCCACACAAGCCATGCAGCCTGTGCAAGAATTCTTTTTACATACAGTTCTCATGCATTAACTCCTACTTTTTTGACACAGCATCTTACAGAACTGTTCTAGTCGTTTTACTTCTGCTTCGTAAGAAATTTTATCGAAATCCAAGTTTTTCATTAAACGTTCATTATTAGGATGCTGAAGTATATATTCAATTTTTTCAGCGATTTCATCTTTATTCATCGGATCGTAAATCACATCATGCTCTGTAACATTTAACAGTTCCAGAGCCCCCGCCACATTTGTTACAAGAATGCTACATCCACACAGTAAAGCATCAAAAACAGAAAGTGCAAAAGGTTCATAGATCGAATTCAAAACATACAATTCGCTTTTCGTCATTTCTTCATAGAGTTGTTTCTGTGGAACCAACCCTTTGAATTCGATATTTTTTCCTTTTGGCAAATCATCAGGATGATAAAGATGCCCATAGACCATCAGTTTTTTACTATCATCTAGCTTTGCTACGGCATTTGCAACAACTATATTATTTTTCAGCTTCCGATCCCCACCTACAGCTATTACTCGTCCTTTTTCCCGTTGTACAGTGACACAATTAATGTCAGCTTTGTCTACCCCGTTATGCAAGTAACTTGTTCGACCCACGCAAATAGGATACTTCTCTTGAATCATTTCACTATAACGTTTTGATACTGGTAAAATTAAATCCGCGTTAGTAAGAAAATACTTTTCGTATTTCAGAGCTTTCTTATTGACTGGCATCTGATTCAATGAAAATTCAATTTCATTACAGCCATGCATAATGTATATGGTTTTCTTACCGAGGAACTTCCCAAGCTTTGAAGAATACATTCCAACTTTTGACAAACCGGAAACAACAATAACTTCACAAAAAAGCGTCTTAATCACTGAATTCAAATACTTACATAACTTATTATTACTAAACGAAGTACAAAAACTCGATGATAGATGTTTCACAATTCCCTTATTCACATTTGCTGGTCCTGTATTTTCATTTGTATTACCAATAAATAAATATTTTCTCATTCAATCACCTATATTTTTTCTTAAATATTGCAAGGTTTTCTCTTTTTCCCTTTCTATGATATTTTGAAAGTTTTTCATATCCTTTTTCATTTTATATTTCTCATCAAGTTTTGAAATCTCCATCACCATATGTTCTTGCATTTCGATTTTTTTCAATAAATCGCCCAACTTATTTCTATTACTTTCTCTAACTAATACTGCGAATTTTTTTGAATATTTTGAAGCAAAAATTGTTCCATGAAAGGTATCAGTAAACACAAAATCTGCCCTTGCAAACATCTTCAAACATTGAAACGGAGAGCATACAATATAATTTTCAATCCAAAACTGTGGTGCACCAACCGCCACAGGTGTCAAACAATGTTTTCTGCAGAACTGAGTAATCTCTCTTATTTCTTCTCGAGTATGAATTCGATTGTAATATGAGTAAATCACACAATAGTGTTCTGGTACTCTAGGCATTTCAACATCTTCAAGCTCATCGTCAAAATTATAAATTAGAACAGGATCAAGATTGTCTTCAATATCTGCATCTGTAAGACTTGCAACAAAATCATGTGTATTCTGATCTCGCGTGGAAAAAGAAGCTACACCTTTAAAAGCTTCACTTATACGTTTAGCTACTTTTTCCGGCAAATCTTTGTAGCTTGTTGAACCGCACGAAGCCGCATAAGTAATAACCCGATTTGCTTCTGGAACGTTTCCAAAAAGGTGAGATGTAAATCCCCATCCATTTGTATTTAAGCAGTTGAAAACTTCATCACTGCCTATAATGCATAGATCATATTTATTGCTCTTCTTTTCGGTTTCTAAACAGTTTACTCTAAACTCATTGAATAATTGATTTTGTTGATTGCTCTTTATTTTTATTATAAAACGATTTAATGTGTATTTGTCTATTTTACTTATCTTTCCAAAAAGTCCGTCCCTTTCTCTCTCTGCAACATACTGTTGCCTGATTCCATTTAATAAATTGTTATCTTCTTCGTTAGGTGCGATATCCAAAAATTCAACTTGTACATTCATTTCCTCAAGTATTCTCTTTAAAGCAAATGATTGAAGTAACGATCCCATATTGTCAACCATCTGCATTGATAAAATGCATACTTTCATTTATCCAATAGCCCTCACTTAATCGTTTATCCACTATATGTTATTGATTCTAATCTATACTTTAGAATTATCTAAAACTATGTCATCAGCAATTAAATAAAAATATACGAAGCTACTATATACCTCCAACATCTGTGATTCACAGAAAGAATAAATTGCAAGAAGCAGAGCCACAGACATTATCATATAATTATGACGTTTGATAGCTTTTTTCATCAACAGAATATAACCTATTAATATAATAACTGTCGGAATAAAGCCCATAACCAATAGAGTTGCCATATAGCTGCAATCACATGTAACGCTCCAGTTATACCATCCATGAATATTATTATAAATTGTTCCTGAATTATCACTCAGTGTTACATTTTGACCAAATAACTTTATCCCAAACTTGTTGAGAGCATAATAATTTAAAAATAATCTATTTGTAAAAACTAGATCAAGTGTTTTCAATATACTACTGGTTTCAAGAAATCTTGCAGACAGATATGTGAATAGCATTACCAATAACTGGCTATATGTCATTAGAAATTTTGGAACCTTACTATACCATGTCCGACTCATTATTTTTTCACTAAACACCATAACAAATGGTATTGAAAATATTACGATAGTAGATGTTTTACTGTCTGTAAGTAAAAAAGTTATCAATCCGCTTAATTCAATTCCTATATAATGAATAGGTTTCAGTTTTCCCGCCTTCTCAGATACCCATAATAAAATAATAATCATTAATAGCTGAGCTGTTACATTCGGATGGCCAAACCCAAGACCGCTAACTCCGCGTCTCGATAATCCAGAGTTAGAAATTCCAATCACGAACAGGAAAACCCCTAATCCCAAAACAAATGTCAATGCTTTTCGACAGACATTTAAAATTTTTCTATATGGTATATTCTTTGATGCAATTATAAGAAGAAAGCCTTTAAAGTAGGCTGCTTGACCGCTAACAATATATCCTATAAGCAACAGTATCCCAACAACAAGAAACACCATTAATTCTTTTAAAGAGTATTCTTTTTGTGCGATAATATAGATCAATCCACCATACATAGGAACTTGCACAAAGTCAATAACTGTTCCGAGAAAATCCATCTGTGAAAACACATATATCGTTGTTAGTTTATTCATAAAAATTAACAAAAATAATATTATATATATAAGCTTTGTTTTCCTAAAATTCATCTTTTCTATCGCTAGTGCCATGTTTAATCACCTTTCATTCACTCACCTTGCTTTTATGCTTAGTAGAAGATAGCATAACCCATACTGCTTACTTTTCATCAAATTAAGCAACAGTTTTCTTGTGAGCTTTTCTTTATCATAATTTTTACGTCTTAACACAGTCTGCAGGTGCTCATCATCCACTATTTCCTTAACTTCCTGTTTTTTTACATTCTGACTGGCATCAGAAAGAATTATCATCTTCAACGCTGCAATTGTATTAGATAAATAAGGATATGCAATTCTATCTAGCACTGCAACACCGTAGCCATTATTCTCAATCAACTGACAACATTCATTATAAAAATCCTTGATTTTACTATATCGGTCTTTCTTGTACGTATGTGTCAATGATCCCGCATTTTCACAATAGAAGTACAATGCTTCGGATAATACTGAAACTCTGTTAACATACTTATAAAGTTCGAGCAACGAATAAATATCCTCTGAAATAATTTCACGCTCCGAGACAAATTTCCAAGACGCTTTTCTTATCATATCAAGAGAATACATACTCGCCCAAGCACTCATCCACAAATTTGTTTGTGTGCCATTTTTTATATCTGGACCAATCAAATCTGCCAAAAACGTGTTTCGTACTTCGTTGCCCGAATATGTAACTTTTTCAGTCTTTGGAATAACAGTCTTTCCTGTTTCACCATTTGACTTGACATTGCAAAAGCCAAATACTACAATATCCGACTTTTCTTTTGCTGCTAGACTATATGCTTTTTCAATAGCATCCAATGCAATGTAGTCATCACTATCAAAAAAACAGATATAATCTCCCGTTGCATTTTCAATGCCTGTATTTCTTGCATACCCCAGTCCAGCATTCTCTTTATGGACAACTTTTATTCTGCTATCTCTTTTTGCCCAATCCTCACAGAGTGTTGGACAATTATCTGGCGAACCATCATCAACCAAAATAATCTCTAAGTTCTTATAGCTCTGGTTAACAATGCTCTTCACACAACGGTTTAAATACTTTTCCACATTGTAGATTGGTAAAATCACCGAGACGACGCCTTTTCTCATCATGTTTTCCTCCAAGTGCAACTCATAAGAAACGACGTCCGCTCTTTTTAATGATTAGAACAAAACTTTCGCTTCCAACATTTTTGTAAAATCAATCCGGGAATCAAGCAAACCAATGTCAGAGTTCCATCAGGCGTATCCTTTAAAATGTCCGTAACACTCACGTCTGCAAATTTTCCATAGATGATATACTGTAGAGTAGCCTTCACTCTATATTTTTTCTTAAACTCTGGCCCCATAAATTCTTTTGCCCTGTTCATGCAACCGATAGGCGATTTAATATTATTGAGCCTTCTATTTTTCGTAAGCCCATCATTCTGATAGTTTCCTATATAGATTGCTTTGTTAATGTGAACCATCATGTATTTTCTTGCCATTCTGACCCACACGATATCTTCCCCAAGAAATCTTTCACCTTGATATTCCGGGAACGGAAACTCTTTCAGACATGCCGTCTTAAACACTTCTGCCTTATCTGCCATTGTGTCATCCGAATTCACTCTAGCTTCTGTGTATGATGCTACTCTTTCATTCGGAACAAATTCTTTCCCATTTACATTCCCATCGGGATACGCTCTTAAAAACGCATAGCCACAGATGTTCTTTTCATCCTCATACCTTCTGTGATAACGCAACACAGTCTCAACTGCATCCGCCGTTAGAGTGTCGTCTGAATCCACAATAAAAGTCAATTCTGATTCGATTATCTTAACTGCATAGTTCAAGGCCGTATGCTTACCACCATTTTCTTTGAAAAAATATCGAATCGGAAAATCAGAATCTGATAGCCACGCTTTCACAACCTCATGGGTGTTATCCTTGCTCCCGTCATCTACAATGACCCATTCGAAATCTTTGCAAGTTTGATTTTTCAATGAGTCATACAGTTGTGACAGTTCCCCCCCCGGTTGTAAGTAGGGGTTAAGATTGTCAGCTTCATCACTTCTTCTCCATCTGCTGTGCGATATCAGCATCCACGATTTCCTCGCCGGTCTTATGCTTCAGCTGCTCCTTGCTCGCCTCACTCAGACCATTGTTGATCACACAGTTCATATCGCAGGTGCTACACTTGTCGAGTTCTTCTTTGGTGACTTTACCGTCACGGTAATCACGGCAGATCTTCAGCTCGTACATGGAGTACGGGTGCTTGGTAAACAGTGCCTTAAACTTATGTACCAGAACCCAAGTAGCAGGCTTCCAGATGTACTTGTGCATAGCCGGGGAAACAGAACCGATCATCCAGCAGTCACGGTCGCAGCAGCGAACCTTCTTGCGCACTTCCTCTGCCTGCGGGCTGTTCCACAGCTCGTCCCAGCTCTGAGTGTTCAGGTTGCCCATAACTTCCTTGTCCTTGGTACCATTACAAGGCATGACATCGCCATACGGATCGATGAAGAAGGTATCAAAGCTCATGTCACAGGGCAGCAGACGCTTCTGACCGTAGATGTAGTTGATCAGACCGTGGTTGAAGTAAGCGCGGAACCATTTCTTCGGACTGTTGCTGCGGAGCAGTTCGTTGACCAGATTCTCGAAGTTCTTGGCAACCATCGGACGGTCATGAATGATGTTCTTCGCCTCAACAAAGTAGAAGCTGTTATGCAGAGACGCAGTTGCAAACTCCATGCCCATCTCGTTGGAAATCTTGTACAGAGGAACGAGGTCAGGAGCGTTTTTGTCCTGAACAGTCATGCCGAAGCCGACATCCTTCATACCCATCTCACGCAGCTTCTTCAGCGTGCTATAACCACGCTGGTAGCCGTTCTGCAGGCCACGGATCTCATTGTTGGTCTGCTCCAGACCCTCGATGGAAATACGGATACCGATCTGCGGGAATTCCTTGCACAGATCCACAATGCGGTCTGTGAAGAAACCGTTGGTCGAAATGACGATACGGTCAGACTTCTTGTACAGTTCGCGCACAATATCCTTCAGGTCAGTACGGATAAAAGGTTCACCACCGGTGATGTTCGTGAAGTACATCTTCGGCAGCTTTTTGATGGTCTCAATACTAATTTCTTCTTCCGGCTTGGAAGGTGCCTTATAACGGTTGCACATGGAGCAACGAGCGTTGCAACGGTAAGTAACGATGACCGTACCATTTAACTTCTTTTCTTCAGACATGATTAACTCTCCTATTAACAATCAAAGTTTCAATTTTATTTAAGAACCACTTGGCACATACCGAGAACACAACCGAGCCGCAGATGACCGCAACCGCTGTGAAAATATATGCAAGTAAGCCATTACCAAACAGATGGATAAGGTGCAATTTCTCAAGCACACGATAAATTACCATGTGGCACAGGTAAATCTCGAAGCAGATGCCACCGAGAAATTTGGCGACTGGATTGACCAGTACCCCCCCCCCGATTGCATCCGAGGGTATAAACCAATGCTATCACACAGAAGAACAGCATTGTAAGAGTGGAACTGCCTAATGCAAAATAAGCAACTGTGGCGGCCAGCAGAATCGCACCTGCGACCACCTTGTGTTTCTGTGCAAATTCAGCCAGCTCTTTCCGGTAAAGGAAAATCAATCCGCCGGCGATAAAGTAGATTGCATCGTAGACGCTGTTTTTTCTTCCAGCATTGAAATAGGTACTAGACACAAAATTGAAAATCAATGCGGCTACAACCACTCCCCATGCTCTCTTTTTATTTCCAAGCAAGAAACAGAAGAATGGAAACAGCATATAGAACACAAAAATGACAGCTAATGTCCAGCTCACACCGATAACCGAAATATTAGCGTTCAGCAGAAGTCCCTGACACAAGGTCAGGTTTGCAAACACTTCATACAGTGAGTTCTTGCTCGGCGAGATCACAAAATCCAGTGCGCAGAGCAATGCGAAGTACGGCTAGATTTTGATATATCTTTTGCTGTAAAATTCTTCCACGCTGATCTTGCGGTCTATAATTTTCTGGTAGTAGCCGCAGCACATACCAAAACCGCTGACCATCATAAAAAGAAAAACGAGGTTTGTGAAATTGGGGATAAGTTTCCCCAACACAAATCCTCCCAATTCATATTTTCCGTTTGAAAGGACATGCATCAGCGCAATGCCAATAATGGCATACGCCTTCAATCCATCTATTCCCTCATATCGATCCGCTTTCGTAGCCACAAGTTTTCTCCTCACGTATCAGTTTTACTGATAAACTCTCATAATTTTCTCGTAATACTCATCAATGGTATCGAAGCTGATGCCCTTGCAGTTCTTGCTATACTCCTCGCACAGCTTCTTATCCCCCCAGAGCTTCTGGATCTTGCTCTTCAGCTCTTCCGCATTACCACTCTTAAACAGCTCACCGGTCTTACCGACCTGGATCAGTTCCGGGATACCACCGATATCAGCCCCCAACACCGGTGTTCCGTACATCTGGGATTCCATCACGGAGAACGGGCAGTTCTCGTACCACTCAGACGGGTAGATGGAGAACCGTGCCTCACGGATCAGCTTTTCCAGTGCCTCGCCTTTCTGGAAACCAACATTTTTGATGTTGCTTACACCCTTGATGCTCTCTTCCAGCGGGCCAGTACCGGCGAAGATAAACTGCACATCCGGCAGTTCCTTACAGACCTTGATGAGTGTGCCGATACCCTTCTCCTCAGAGAAGCGGCCGAAGTAGAGGACGTAATCCTTCTTCGGAGTCTCTTTCCACTCCACCTTATCGATGAAGTTATGCATTGTCACGGTCTTCGTCGCAAACAGCGGATTGCTGTCCATTTTGCTCTTCATGAACTC
>QAKM01000011.1 GCA_003343805.1 Bacillota bacterium
AATAAGAAAGTTTCACCTCAGGATCCAGTTTCTTAACTCCCCTGCCTGCAAGAATTCTTCCTGCCGGAATGAATTTTTTCTGCAGGATCAGCTCTGCCACTTCCTTATCGCCGCCGCTTACACACTCTGTGAGGTCGTGTCTCAGGTCTCCAAATACAGCCAAAGGACGTGGAATTGCAGGTGACAATTCCACGTCCTTTTTTCCACAGAGCTATCTGCCAGTAAATGCTGGTCTGCGCTTTTCCAAAAAGGCCTCTACCGCCTCTGCATGGTCGGCCGTCCGGGTCAGCCTGGCTGCTCCCTCTACCTCCTCTGCCATCCCGTCATGCAGGCCGGCAAACAGCGTTCGGTTCAAGCTGCGCTTTATCTCCGCATAAGCCAGAGTGGGGCCATAGGCCAAGCGGTGGGCCAGCATGGACACCTCCTCCGCCAATTTCTCGCTGCTCCAGGCGCTGGTGATGAGCCCCCACTGGGCAGCCTCCCGCCCAGTGAAGCGGCGCCCCGTCATAAAGAGGTCAGCGGCGCGTGGGAAGCCGATCCGTACTGGTGCCATGACGGAAGCGCCCATGTCAGGTGCCAAAGCAATTCCTGAGAATGCAAATACCATCTTGGCGTTCTCTGCTGCCAATGAGAAGTCACAAGCCAGGGCCAGACTCATACCCCCGCCGGCAGCCGCCCCCTCGATCCAGGCAATGACCGGCTTGGGGATCTCCCGCAGTGTGAGGACAACCTCGTTGAGCTTCCACATATTGAGGCGAGTGTCAGACTCCGGCTCACGCCCCTCCCGGTATGCATCTGCTCGCTGCTTCATGGAGGTCACATCGCCTCCCGCACAAAATACCTCTCCGGCACCGCGCAAAATGATCACCCGTACCCGGGAGTCTTGCCAAACCTGCCGCAATGCTGCCGTCAGCGTCTCCGCCATGGGCATCGACAAGGCGTTTCTTTTCTCTGGATCGTTGAGAAGGACTGTAGCAATCCCCTCTTGCACGGTAACTTCTACCAGTCGTTTTTCCTTTTCCATATGACATCCTTTCCCTTCCTCCGACGCGCAGAAGGGCCCTCTCCTGCCCGCCGCTCGAATTGCTGGGACGCTGCTTACAATACTACTATAGATGGAAACCCTGCTCTTTTCATCGTAAAAAGCTACAAAATCGAAGTGGCAGGTACCTGCCGGCAGGTAACAGAAATTTTCACAGAGAACGCCAGTGGATAAAAGATACAATCTTGTCTGGAGTGGAACGGCTGTTTTTTGTACAAAGTCACGTTGCTGGATGCGGGGTCTGAACTTAAAATGCAACCGTAAGTCTTATTAAAATAGTCGAAAATAAGGGGAGGTTTTTCGCTATGATTCAGACAAAAATGACAGAGCTCCTTGGGATCCGTCATCCGATTATGCAGGGTGGCATGCAGCATCTGGGCACTCCGGAGCTGGCTTCTGCCGTATCCAATGCCGGCGGTTTGGGTACCATCAATGTTACGATTTATCCAGAGCTGGAAGACTTTCGAAGTGCTGTGCGCAAAATGAAGTCCCTGACTGATCAGCCCTTCGCCGTCAATGTCTCCATCCCTCCCGAAGTAAATCCCGGCGACAAAACCGGCGATTATCTGCGTATTTGTGCCGAAGAGGGTGTTGGAATTATTGAACTGGCCGGCGGTAATCCCACTCCCTTTGCCCCCATTATTAAGGGCTATGGCATGAAACTCATCATTAAGATGGCCACCCTGAAACACGCGAAGAAGGCCCAGTCCGTAGGGGCTGACTTGGTCACCATTGTGGGATACGAGGTTGCTGGGCACCCCGGGATGGGTGAGCTGAGCAGCTTTGTGCTGGCTGACCGTGTCTCTCATGAGCTGAACATTCCTGTCCTTCTGGGTGGCGGTGTGGCTGATGGCTATGGGCTGGCTGGCGCGCTGAGCCTGGGCTGCGCCGGTGTTGTCATGGGGACACGGTTTGTGGCCAGCACCGAGACCGTCATCAGCCAAGCACACAAGCAGTGGATCGTAGACCACAATGAGGGAGACACCATTACCTGCCAGCGCAGCATCCGCAACATGGTACGCGTAGCCAACACCGCCAGCGCCCAGGCTTGCTTGGAGCTGGAACGCCAGGGAGCCACCCTGCAGGAGCTGATGGCCGTTATCTCCGGGCGGCACAGCAAGGATGCTTATCAGAGCGGTGAAGTGGAGAAGGGCCTCTTCCCAGTGGGACAGACCATCGGCCTGATTCATGACATTAAACCTTGCAAGGACATCATTGAAGAAATCATGGCACAGGCGGAGGCGCAGATCTCCAGGGTCCACGCCATGGTGAAATAACCAATCCTATGGAAATGGAAGCAGATTTGGAAAAGGAGAAAAGAGACCAATGCGCGGACTGATTAAAATGGACCAGCAACAGCAAGAGCTGGTCACCATGGTGCGTAATTTTATGAATAGGGAGATCAAGCCCCACATCCGTGAATTTGAAGAGGCGGGGGGCTATCCCGACCATCTGGTCCAAATGGGTAAGGATATGGGGCTTACCGTCATGCAGGTGCCGGAGCGGTATGGCGGCCTGGAGCTGAGCACCACCACTACGGCTATGATGCTGGAGGAGGGGGCCAAGGTCGAGAGCACCTATATCTCTATGTTTAACATCACCAATATGGGCGCCAAAATTGTCATGTTTGCCGGAAGCGAGGCCCAGAAGGAGTATTACGCCGGCATTCTGGCAGACGGCGGCATGTCCTCCTTCTGCTTAACGGAGCCTGGCGCCGGCTCTGATGCGGCCTCCGTCCGCACCACTGCCGTCCGTAAAGGTGACAAGTATATCATCAATGGAAATAAAATGTTTATCACTAACGCCTCCATTGCGGATGTGTTCCTTGTTGTGGCCTCCACTGACCTGAGCAAGGGGTACAAGGGGCTTGCCACCTTTATTGTGGAGCGCAACCGCCCCGGTGTCGCAGTGGGGAAAAAAGAGGACAAGCTGGGGATGCGTCTCTCCATTACAGCAGAAGTGGCTTTCCAGGACGTAGAAATCCCTGTTGAAAACCTGGTAGGCACCGAGGAGACCGGTTTTGTCAATGCCATGAAGGTGCTGGAGCTCTCCCGCCCTCTGGTGGCCGCCTCCTCCGTGGGATCGTCTCAGCAGGCCATCGACCTGGCTGTCAAGTACTCCCAGGAGCGGGTACAGTTTGGTCAGCCCATCTGCAAATTTGAGGCAATCCAGATGATGCTTGCCGATATGCAAATGCGTACTAGTGCAGCTCGGGCTCTGGTTTACAATGCCTGCGCCCTGATCGACGCCGGCCTCCCCTGTTCCAAGGAGGCCGCCATGGCGAAGTGCTACGCTGCGGATGCCTACCAGAAAAATGCCACTGATGCGGTGCAGATTATGGGTGGCTATGGTGTAATGAAGGAATATATGGCGGAAAAGCTTTATCGGGACTCCAAAATCACTCAAATCGTGGAGGGCACCAACCAGATTCAGCGGATGGTTATCGCCAAGCAGATGATCCGGGAAAACAAGATTTAAGGCGAAAGGTGGAGCGGTATGAGAGCATTGGAAGGAATCCGCGTTGTGGAATTGGCCACCTATGTGGCGGCCCCCAGTGGAGGGCGCGTTTTAGCCGACTGGGGGGCAGAGGTCATCAAGGTGGAAAGTCCCAAAATGGACATCTGGCGCAACTACGGCAAAACCTTTAACGGTCCCGCCAATGACGACGAAAACCCCATCTTTGATGTGCCCAACGCAAACAAGAAAAATATCTGTTTGGATTTGAAGGTCCCGGAGAGTATGGAAGCCCTCCACAGGCTGTTGGCCACCGCCGACGTATTCATCACCAACAACCGTCCAAAGCCCTTAAAGCGCATGGGGCTGGATTACCAGAGCCTGAAAGCGAAGCATCCTCGGCTGATTTGCGGATATGTCACAGGCTACGGCGAGGAAGGCCCGGAGGCCGACAGTCCCGGCTTTGATACCGTGGCCTACTGGGCTAAGAGCGGCTTCATGGCCGACATGCGTATCAATAATCCCGGTTCCTATCCGATTTATGCCCCGGGCGGCGTGGGAGACAACAGCTGCGGGACCATGCTGGCTGGCGGCATCTGTGCAGCTCTTTATGCCCGTGATCGCACCGGGAAGGGCGACAAAGTCTCTGTCTCACTCTTCGGCCTTGCAACTTGGGTCATGAGCTTGATGAACACCTCCGTGCAGCCTCCCTATAACTACCAATACCCGAAAACCCGTTTTGAAGGACGTCCCATTACCTTGCCCTACGAGTGTGGTGACGGGGAATGGATCATGATCAACATTATGGAGTGGGAGCGGTACCGCGATGCTTTCTGCGAGGCCATGGAGATTCCTGAGGTAGCGTCGGACCCCCGCTTCCAGACCTCTGCCGGAGTCGGCAAGTTGGAAAATCGCGGGCCTCTTATTCAGATTCTAGAAGAGAAATTCCGTAGTAAATCCTCTGACTACTGGGATGAACGACTGACTAAGGCCGATATCGTCCACAGTCGTCTGGCCCACTTCCGGGATGCCGTAGTCAGTGAGCAGGCCAAGGCGAATCACTATGTAGAACATATCACCTGTCCCAGCGGGCAGGACTACTGGTTGGCCAGGCCCTGCGTCGCGCTGGAAGAGGGCGGACTACCGCCCTACGAATTGGCTCATGCCCTGGGCCAGGATTCCCGGGAAATTCTGAGCCAGCTGGGCTATACCCCGGAGGAGATCAATGCTTTGGCAGAAAAGGGGGCGATCAAGGTCAAGTAAGCCTATATGGGTCCTGCCGCTGTGTGGAGCACTCCTGGCTGGCCATTCCCGGCAGGGCTACAGCCCGGTACCGTCTTCAGAAAGATTTGAGGAGGGAAAACTGTGAATCCTGAAGTACTAAGCCTGATTGGTATCCTGATTGCGACCGCATTTTTTATCTTCGCCATTTTCAGAGGATACCACGTTACAGTGGTAAGCATCATCGCAGCCGCAATTATAGCGCTCTTCTCGGGCGTAAACATCATGACCGCCCTGACGGACTCCTACATGCCGCGGTTTGCCGGTGCCTACTCCAGCTATTTTCTGATGTTCTTCTTCAGCGCCCTGTTCGCCAAGTCCTTGGGCGATGTGGGTGCAGCCCAGTCGATCGCTTTTGCCATGGTACGGTTGGCGCGAAAGTTCAAAGGCCACGAAAAGCTGGCCGGCGTGCTGTGTCTGGCCGTCATACAAGCTGTCTTCAGTTATGGCGGAATCAGCGTGTTTGTCGTGACCTTTACCGTTTTGTACATCGCCAAAGACCTGTTCCAGGAGCTGGATATTCCTTGGCATCTCTACACCTGCGGTGCAATCGGCTCATCTACCTTTACGGTCGCCATGCTGCCTGGCTCCCCGCAGCTGACCAATCTGGTACCCATGGAGTTCTTCGGCACTGATGCCATGGCGGCGCCTGTGCTGGGCTGTATCTGCGCTGTTTTCTGTTTGACTTTGTGCGTCTCCTGGGTGGTTTTCCAGCTTAAAAGGGCTGAAAAGAGCGGCGAGGGCTTCGAACCTACCGGCACCGCCCTCCTCCAGTCCTGGGACAAGAGCAAGGACGTGCAGAGATACGATCTGCCCCTGCTCAAGTGCCTGTTCCCCTCTATCGTGTTGTTCTTCGTGCTCAATATCGTCAAGGCTCCTGCTGTGGTTTCCCTGGCCTGCGCAACCGCAGTGTCCTATCTGATTTTCGAGCCGAAAAAGATTCTCACTCACCTGAAAGAGGGAGCTTTGACCGCCGTACAAAATACCAATACTGCTCTGGTTGCTCTGGCCTCTGCCACTGGCTTCGGCGGTGTGGTGGCTTCTGTGTCCGGCTTCGACTTCATCATCAATGCCCTGGACAAAATCCCTGGCCCTCCGGTGGTGCAGGTCATCATAGCCATTAACGTAGCGGCCGGCTTCAGCGCCTCTTCTTCCACTGGACAGCGGCTTGCCCTGGAATTGCTAGGCGACCGGTTCATGAACCTCGGGATTCCGCTTCCCGCCCTGCATCGGCTGTGTGCCATGTCCTCCGTGGGTCTGGATACCCTGCCTCACAGCTCTGCTCTGGCCAATACCTACGCGATGTGTAAGCTGAGATATCAGGATGCCTACATTAATAACTTTATGATCTCTGTCGTCTTCACCCTGCTGACAGCCATTTTCGGAGGAATTCTAATCACTCTGGGATTAACTTTCTGAGGAATCAATGGAAAAGGGAGATGCGTTATAAAGACGCATCTCCCTTTTTTAATTAGGGATTCAAACAGGAAACGGTGTCTTGCTTCCCGGGCGACTCCGTAAACCCAACTTTCGGCCACGTCATAAAATAACAAGCAGAGGTCTGGCTCTTTTCAGGCCAGACCTCTGCTTGTATCCCGTCTCCTGCTCTTCTTCGGAGCTTGGGCTTATTGGTAGGTGGCGCAGCCGTAATCCAGAATGGCTTTCCCATCCCGGTTGTTGACCATACGGAAGACCGCTCTTCCTTCTTCTTTCCACACCTGGAGGGTAAAACTATCTCCAGGCATCGCCACACTGCGGAACTGATTTTCAATAGAAACCAGCCGTTCTGGTTGGCCCGGGAAAAGCAGCCGCGTCAGCAGGCGGCAGGCGTGGCCCAGGCTGCACAATCCATGAACGATGGGACGGTCAAAGCCACTTTTTTGGGCAAAAGCTGGATCAACATGGAGGGGGAAGGTATCTCCTGTCAGGCGATAAAGCAACGGCGTATTGTCGGGATAGTGGTCCTCCGCTGTCAGGTCGGGGGCTCGCTCGGGAATTTCTACCGTACTGGCAGGAGGCTTGGGACCACCAAACCCACCTGCCCATCGATTGAGATAGCCCATGGTATTGGTAAAAACAGTTTCGCCGCTTTCATCGGTGGCTGTAATTTCCACCTCGATTTTTGCCCCCTTGCCTTCACCGCGGTCATAAACTCCAGTGATGACCTTGTCAATAGTCAGGCTGCCCTCCACAGGTATGGGGCGGAAAAGGGTCAGTTTGTGGTCCATATGAAGCGTGCCCTCTTTCTTCATCCCTGTGATTTTGCTTGTGGGCATGACGGGCTGCTCACTGTATGGCTCAGTTCCAAATGTAGCGGCACAGGGAATCACACCAAAGGTGGGGATGGCCTTGAGCACCTTTTCATAGACATATTCCAGTTCTTTTTGCCCCGCCCCGACGCTTAAATTGTAAAGGATAACGTCACGCCAGGTATAGGTAAATTTTTGTCGGATAGAAAGCCCCACAGCAGATTGGTCCAGCATGAAAAAGCCTCCTTTTTGTTTTTTAGCCATGCAAAATGGAATGACCCCGACCCTTTAGGGGACGGGGTCATCGGCACGCATGTTATTTTGTAACCTTATACTGACGGAGCACCTCACCGCTGATGACCATGCGCTGAATTTCATTGGTGCCCTCAAAAATCTGGAAGATTTTTGCGTCTCTCATGTACTTCTCCATGGGATAGTCCCGCATATAGCCATAGCCGCCCAGAATCTGAACACCCTCTGTGGCTACACGGTTCAGAGCATCCGAGCAGTAGCACTTGGCAATGGGGCCCAGGGCAGCGGCGCTGGGGTCTCCCGCGTCTAGCAGAGCGGCGACTTTCATTCCAATGGCCCTGCTTGTCTCAATGGCGATCTGCATATCGGCCAGCTTGTTGGAGATGGCTTGCTGCTTGCAGATGGGCTTGCCCATGGTGACACGGACCTGAGAGTACTTGGCGGCCTCTTCGAGAATGGCCCGCATAATACCCACACAGCCGCTGCCCACACCGGCCCGGCCTTGCTCCAGGGTCTTCATGGCAATCTTGAAGCCCTCCCCCTCCTTGCCGATGATGGCAGAGGCGGGGATATGGACATCCTCGAAAATAACATCGCAGGTGGCGGACTGGCGGATCCCCATCTTGTCCTCATGTTTGCCAATAGAGACCCCGGGCAGATGGGCATCTACCAGGAACATGGTCAGGCCTTTATAGCCCAGGCTACGGTCCACAGAGGCGACCACACACATAAAATCGGCATAGCAGGCGTTGGTGATAAAGCATTTGCGCCCATTGAGAATATACTCACTGCCATCGGCAGTCTTTTCCGCAGTCGTGCGGCAGGCGCCGGCATCCGATCCGGCATCAGGCTCGGTGAGCGCAAAGGATGCAAAGCCGCTACGCTTTTTGGGCCATCTGGGGTCACGGCCAGGCTTATCGCTCATCAGAGTCTCCACGCACCACCGTTTCTGCTCTTCCGTTCCAGCAATAAGGACGGG
>QAKM01000102.1 GCA_003343805.1 Bacillota bacterium
GCGGGCAGCGTGACGGCGCTCGTCGCCTTTTCCGACGATTTCGACAACGCCGTCTCGAATTACGATCCCATGAGCGGGGAGAAGGCGCCCATGGTCGAGATCTTCTACCGCTCGGCGGACGATGCGAGCGCCGCGTTCTACACGGCGGCGACATCGCTGCTCTCTGTCTACGAGGGGACCATCTCCAACGCCTTCGACGTCAACCTCGGCGACGAACAGTATGACTTCTCGTCGACCTCCGAGGTCGTGATGACCATCTTGGGCGGCCTTCTTCCCTTCCTCGTCGTCACGCTCATCTTCTCGAGCTGCACGAGCATCACGCTCGAATCGGTGGCGGGGGAGAAGGAGCGGGGGACGCTCGCGACCATCCTCGTCACGTCCGTCAGGCGCACGGACATCGCCCTCGGCAAGGTGCTGCCGCTTTCGTTCATCGCGGCGCTCGGCGCGCTCTCGAGCTTTTTGGGCATTGCCTTGAGTATGCCCAAGCTCATGGGCCTCGAGCTCGGCGGAATGCTCGTGGAGTACGCCTTCGGCGATTACATCCTGCTGCTCGCGCTCATCGTCTCCATCGTGCCGCTCATCGTTTCGGCGATGACCGCCATCTCGACGTACGCAAAGTCGGTGAAGGAGGCGTCCTCCTACACGGGCGTCATCATGATCGTCGTCATGGTGCTCTCGCTCGTCTCCTCCTTTGTGACGGGCATCGGCGATTGGGTCGCCGCCATCCCCGTCCTCGGCACGGTGGTCGCTGTCCAGCGCGTGCTGGAAGGGGGAGCCGCGCTCCTCGTGGGGCTCATTGCCATCGGCATCAACCTCGTCTTTACGGCGCTCCTCATCCTGCTGACGGCGAGGATGTTGGGGAGCGAGCGCATCATGTTCGGCAAATGAGTTTGGGCAATATTCATCGGCTGAATACTTTGTCGCCTTTGCGCACTCCTCGGTCACTTACGTCTCAGTAAGCTCCCTTCGTCGCTTACGCAGGCTCCTCGTCTCAGCCGCGACTCTTGCCAAAACAATGAACTGATCGTCAAGCGTGAAGTATCTGCGGCGATGAGTCTCATCGTATCCCATGGCTCCCTCTTTGAGGGAGCTGTCGAGTGTAGCGAGACTGAAGGAGTCGCCTCAATATAGTCTCCCCTGTGTAAGGGGTGAGCAGGCGCTTTTTTGTCTTTCAGGGCTCCCGCAAAAGTCGTGCAGCGAGTTTTGCGGGAAGAGGAGCGGCAGGCGCATAAGGTCATGCGGCAAACGAAGTGCGCCGCAGACCCAAACGCCTTACCGCGACGAGGTGGGCTTTTTGCCGTCTGCGAACTTGGAAACGGCACATGGATCGTGCCGTTTCAGGGTTCCCGCGCAGATGCGAAGCAGATGCGTGGGAAGAGGAGCAGTGCGGGCACTACCGCGCGAGACGGTGGCTTGCTAAGGCCTCCTCAATATAGCCTCCCCTGTGTAAGGGGAGGTGGCTTGCCGAAGGCAAGTCGGAGGGGTTGTTGATCCCGCTCGCCGTTTGCCCTTACGACTCTTCGTGCCTCCCGCAAAGATTTTGCGATAGCAAAAGATTTGCGGGAAGAGGAATAGAGCGCCGCCCGCGGCAAAGCCGCGGGCGGCGCTCTAAAAAAATCAGGGGCTTGCCACACGGCAAGCCCCTCCATTTTATATCAGAGAATCAATTTTTACGCGGCTCAATACATTCCGTCCATGCCGCCGGCTGCGGGAGCAGCGGGAGCGGGAGGGGTGGGGATGTCGGTGACGATGGACTCCGTCGTCAGAAGCGTCGAAGCGACGGAAGCCGCATTCTGGAGCACCGAGCGCGTGACCTTGGTGGGGTCGATGATGCCGCTCTCTTCCATATCGGTGTAGACGTTCTTCAGCGCGTCGAAGCCGTAGTTTGCATCGCCCTTCGTAAGGATCTTCTCGACGATGACCGAACCGTCCAGCCCGGCATTCGCCGCGATCTGACGGACGGGCTCCTCGCACGCCTTGAGGATGATGGAGGCACCCGTCTTTTCATCGCCCTCGAGCGTTGCGACGAGCTCCTTGATGACGGGCACGCAGGAAAGGAGCGCGCTGCCGCCGCCGGGAACGAAGCCCTCTTCCACGGCCGCTCTCGTTGCTGCAAGGGCGTCGTCGATGCGCAGCTTCTTCTCCTTCATCTCGACCTCGGTCGCCGCGCCGACGTTGATGACTGCCACGCCGCCCGCGAGCTTCGCAAGGCGCTCCTGGAGCTTTTCCCTGTCGTAGTCGGAAGTCGTCACTTCGATCTGTGCCTTGATGGAGGCAACGCGCGCCTTGATGGCTTCTTTGTCGCCTGCACCGTCGATGATGGTGGTGTTGTCCTTGTCGACCTTCACCTGGTTGGCTCTGCCGAGCATCTCCGTCGTCACATCCTTGAACTCATAGCCAAGATCGGAGGAGATGACCGTGCCGCCCGTGAGGACTGCGATATCCTCGAGCATCGCCTTTCTCCGGTCGCCGAAACCGGGCGCCTTGACGGCCACGCAGTTGAACACGCCCTTGAGCTTGTTGACGATGAGCGCAGCCAGTGCGTCGCCCTCGACGTCCTCCGCAATGATGAGGAGGCGTGCGCCCTGCTGTGCGAGGGGCTCGACGATGGGCAGGATCTCCTGGAGGTTGCTGATCTTCTTGTCGGTGATGAGGATGTAGGGGTTGTCGAGCACGGCCTCCATCTTTTCGGTGTTGGTCACCATGTAGGCGGAAGCATACCCTCTGTCGAACTGCATACCTTCGACAGTGGTGAGCTCGGTGGAAGTGGTCTTGCCCTCTTCGACGGTGATGACGCCGTCTTTCCCTACGATCTCCATCGCGTTTGCAATGAGTTCGCCGACCGTCTCGTCCCCGGCCGAGATGGAAGCGACCTGCGAGATCGCCTTCTTGCCCTCGACCTTCTTCGAGATAGACTGAAGCTGCTTGACGGCGGCGTCCACGGCCTTCTCGATGCCCTTTCTCAGGATGATGGGGTTGGCGCCCGCGGCGAGGTTTTTAAGGCCCTCGCGGATGATGGCCTGCGCGAGGAGCACGGCAGTCGTCGTGCCGTCACCCGCGACGTCGTTGGTCTTGGTGGAAACTTCCTTGACGATCTGTGCGCCCATGTTCTCAAAGGGATCGGGCAGTTCGATCTCCTTGGCGATGGTCACGCCGTCGTTGGTGATGAGGGGGGATCCGAACTTCTTGTCGAGCACCACGTTGCGGCCCTTGGGGCCGAGGGTGATCTTGACCGTATCTGCGAGCGTGTTCACGCCCTTTTCGAGAGCTTTTCTTGCGTCGTCTCCGTATTTGATCTGCTTTGCCATAACACAAAACTCCTTATGATATTTGTTTCAGGGGGTCAGTCCTCGACCACGGCGAGGATATCGCTCTGCTTGATGATGGTGAACTCCTTGCCGTCCACCTTGAAATCGGTCCCTGCATACTTGGAGCAGAGCACCTTGTCGCCGACCTTCACCTGCATGGTGACTTCCTTGCCGTCGATCACGCCGCCGGGGCCGACTGCAACGACAACGCACGTCTGCGGCTTTTCCTGTGCGGAAGCGGGGAGAATGAATCCGCTCTTCGTCTTTTCTTCGACGTTCGCCGCTTCGACGACGACCTTGTCGAACAATGGTTTGATGTTCATACCTACCTCCTTAAAAATGCAACGGCCGCCCGAAGGCGCCGATCTCGGCTTTGATGCCTTTTTCCCTTCTATTATAAACGCGGGGAGCGCGTGCTCAAACGGAAAGATGCCATTTTTTTGGCGAATTTTTCCTGATTTTTCGCGCGTGTGCGCGGCGCGGGCACAAGCCGAGTTGACTTTTCTTTGCAAAATTGCTATAATCAGTTCATCAATGGGGCATCTGCGCCCCGAGGGGGACACTTTATGGATAAATGGGATGAACGCTTTATGGAGCTCACGCGCCACGTTGGCGGCTGGGCGAGCTGCTTCCGCCGCAAGGTGGGGGCGGTCATCGTGCGCGACAAGCGCGTCATGACGACGGGCTACAACGGTGCGCCTTCGGGCATTCCTTCCTGTGTGGAGAAGGGCGAGTGCCTGCGCGAGAAGCTGAACATCGCAAGCGGCACGCGGGCGGAGCTGTGCTACGGCGTCCATGCCGAGCAGAACGCCATCATCCAGGCCGCGAAATACGGCATCAACATCACGGGGGCGACGCTCTACTGCACCCACCAGCCCTGCGTCATCTGCGCAAAGATGATCATCAATGCGGGCATCCGGCGCGTCGTCTACGACGAAGGCTATCCCGACGAGTTCTCCATGCAGCTCTTCCGGGAAGCGGGTACCGTCATCGAAAAATATTCCGACCTTCAAGGCCGGCAGGAGGAATAAATGGATCCCATTGTAACGTTTGAAATGGAGGACGGCTCCGTCTTTCGTGCGGAGCTCTATCCCGAGCTTGCACCCAACACCGTCAACAACTTTCTCTCCCTTGTCAAAAAGGGCTTCTATGACGGCATCATCTTTCACCGCGTCATCGAAGGCTTCATGATCCAGGGAGGGGACCCCAAGGGCGTCGGCACGGGCGGTCCGGGCTACCACATCAAGGGGGAGTTCCGTCTCAACGGCATTGCAAATCCCATCAAGCACGAGCGCGGCGTCCTCTCGATGGCGCGCGCACAGCATCCCGATTCCGCAGGTTCGCAGTTCTTCGTCATGCACGCGGCGGCGCCCTATCTCGACGGCCAGTACGCGGCCTTCGGCAAAGTCATCGAGGGGATGGAGGCGGTGGACGCCATCGCCACGACGCCGACCGACTTCCGCGACAAGCCTTTAAAGGAACAGCGGATGAAGAAGGTGACGGCGGAAACCTTCGGCGTCGATTACCCCGATCCCGAAAAAATCGCCTGAAATAGCGCAATATTCTGATTATGCGTGACATAATCAGGTTAAAACTTTTGTTTTTGGACTGTTAGGAGAGTATTATGTCAGACAAACTATTCTACGAAAACCCCTTGACGACCCGCTATGCGAGCCGTGAGATGATCATCAACTTCGGCGATGAAAAGCGCTTCCGCCTGTGGAGACAGCTCTGGGTCGCCCTTGCCGAGAGCGAGATGGAGCTCGGGCTTCCCATCACGCAGGAGCAGGTGGACGATCTCAAGGCGCACATCGACGACATCGATTACGAGCGCGCCGAGGAGTACGAGCGGCAGAAGCGGCACGACGTCATGGCGCACGTCACGGCGTTCGGCGACGTCGCCCCCTCCGCCAAGGGCATCATCCATCTGGGCGCGACGAGCTGCTTCGTGGACTGCAATTCCGAGCTCATCATCATGCGCGACGCCCTCGAGATCATCGAACACAAGCTCGTCAACGTCATGGATAAGCTGCGTTCCTTCGCCCTGAAATATAAAGATCTCCCCACGCTCGGCTTCACCCATCTGCAGCCCGCCCAGCTCACGACGGTAGGCAAGCGTGCCACGCTGTGGCTGCAGGATCTTATGCTCGACTACGAGAGCCTGCAAAACCTCAAAGAGCACTTCAAGCTCCGCGGCGTCAAGGGCACGACGGGCACGCAGGCGAGCTTTTTGGAACTCTTTGACGGCGACGAAGCGAAGGTCAAGGAGCTCGAAAAGCGCGTTGTCTCTAAGCTGGGCTATGAAAAAGTGTACGGCGTGACGGGGCAGACCTATCCCCGCAAGTTCGACTACAACGTCCTCTGCGTGCTCTCTCAGATCGCGCAGAGCGCCTACAAATTCTCCAACGACATCCGCCTTCTGCAGCACATGAAGGAGGTGGAGGAGCCCTTTGAAAAGACGCAGGTCGGCTCCTCGGCGATGGCATACAAGCGCAACCCGATGCGCTGCGAGCGCATGGGCTCGCTCGCCCGCTATCTCGTGTCCCTTCCCGTGAACTCGGCGATCACGGCTTCGACGCAGTGGTTCGAGCGTACGCTCGACGACTCGGCAAACCGCCGCATCGTCAACGCGCAGGCCTTCCTCACGGCGGACGCCATCCTTACCATCTACATGAACGTCGCGGAAAACCTCGTCGTCTATGAGAAGGTCATCGCCAAGCACATCGCGCAGGAGCTTCCCTTCATGGCGACGGAGAACATCATGATGGAGTGCGTCAAGGCGGGCGGGGATCGGCAGGTGCTGCACGAACGCATCCGCGAGCTCTCGCAGGAGGCGGGCGCCAACGTCAAAGTCAACGGCGGCGAGAACGACCTTCTCGACCGCATCCGCAAGGATCCGCTCTTTGCCGCGGCGCACGACAAGCTCGAGGAGATCTTAGAGCCCAAAAACTTCATCGGCCGCGCTCCGCACCAGACGGAGGAGTTCATCGCAAACGAGATCGACCCCATCCTCCGCAACTACCGCGCCATTCTCGGCGCGACGGGTGAAGTGCGCGTCTGATCGTGCCCGTCCGCCCGTTTTGCGGGCAGACATGGGGTTGAATGTTCCATTGGCATCGAATTTGGAAAACCGCGAAATTTTTTTCGCGGTTTTCTGTCATGTAAGGGCGGTTTCTTCCGATCGGTATGCTATGATGTTGCCAAAGACATCGGGAGGAACGTATCATGGCACAACAAGAGATCACCATCCGGGTGACGGGGAAGCGCGCCGAGACCGACTTCGGCGACCTCGTTTCCTTCAACGAAAACAGTTATCGTCTCAAATTTGATTTCGACAGCGAGTGGAACGACTATTCCCAGCGCGTTGCGGTCGTCCTGTGGGCGGGCGGCTGTGCGGAACAGATATTTACGGGGAGCGCGTGCGATATGCCCGCCGTTGCCTCGCCCGACTGCGATACGGCGCTCGTCGGCGTGTACAGCTCGAACGGCACGGGGAAGCGCATCGCAAGCTCCTTCGTGCGGCTCCGCTGTCTGCCGGGCGCATACTGCGAGCCGCCCGAGGCGCCCCCCAAGTCGCTGCACGAGCAGATCCTTGACCTTCTCAATGCGTTTGATTTTTCCGCTCTCGGCGTCAAGCTCCCCGCGGGGACGTATTCCTCCGTTGAGGTGAACGCCTACGGCTTCGTGACGGGCGGGAAGCAGATCGTCGAGATCGGCGGAGAGGGGCAGACGCAGCCGAGCTCTTCGCTCGCCGACGGCGGCATCTTCTTCCGCAAGGAGGAGGACGGCTATACGCTCTGCCACTATGAGGACGGCACGTTGACGGCGATCACCGGCCTCGGAGGCGGCAGCGGCGGTGCCGTGACGTCGGTCAACGGCCTCACGGGCGCCGTCACCATCGATAAATTCGATTTAGGCCTCCCGCAGGTCGCGCTCACGGGCTCCTATAACGACCTTGAAGATCTGCCGGAGGCTGCTGCGGTCACATCGGTCAACGGGCTCACGGGCGCCGTCACCATCGACAA
>QAKM01000037.1 GCA_003343805.1 Bacillota bacterium
ATATCTAATGCGTCTTTGATAGTAGGCATATCCAATTACCTCCTTCGGTGGTACTGTTTCTTACTATTATTATACGCTATTTCTCGTCAAAAATCAACCATTTGTTGTGACAGAGCCAATCCAAAAGCGGGGTTCCTGTAACGCTCCCGGAAGCGCCCCTGTTTATGCGCTCCGTTTTTCGTATGGAGTCTCCCAAATTTTAACACGGTTCGTTCCGGCGTGCAGCCCCTGCAGCGGGCCCGCAAGCACGGCGTCTCCGACTGCATTCCCCACAAGATCGGTATCCAACCTCAAATCGCTGCCGTCCGGACCTTCAAACCGCTCCTCGGTGATGCGCGTCATGCTGAGCTTCTCGCTCGTCACAAGCTCTCCCTTTCCAAGAAACATCTCTTTGGGAAGCTCGGTCTCCAGATACACGCCGTCCGGACCCCGCACGATCTGCACTTCAGCGCGGGCCTCGCAGACGCAGCAATTCGTCTCCGCCTCAAAGGGAAGCGCCCCGTTACAATAGACGTTTCCGCGGATAAAAACGGGCTGTTTTACGCGCTCGAACTGTTCGAGATCGCCGTAGCCGAGCGCCTTTACCCGTTCGATGTACTCCTCCGGCGAAGTCGGCGAGCCGTTGTACTCCGATGTCCCGTAAAACTTTCCTTCCTCCTTTCCGCCGACAAACACGTTCTGCATCCAGCGGTCGTCCCCGCCGTACACGGGTACGGTCCCCGCAGGCAGCGTGGAATGCGGGAAATGATAGGGCGTGGAGCGGTTGAGCACGGGATAGTGGTTGAAAAACCCGCACACGAGGTTGTGCGCATAGGCGCCGCCCTGCGAAGCGTTGTCGAAGGCGTATGCCGATGCAAAGATGTTGTTGTCCACAAGGTACGGCCCGTGCGAGACTTCGACAAACAGATCGCGATCGTTGTGTTCAAAGATGTTGGCATGAACGCGCAGCCCCTGCGCCTGCCAATCGAACCACATCCCCAGCGTACAGTCATGCACATAGTTGTTGTGGACGCAGGTGTCGATCGCCGCGTGCAGCTTGATCCCGCCCAGCTCATGCCCGTAAAATTCGTGCTTTGTTCCGATGCGGAAGATCTCGTTGCCGCAGATCTCACAAAAGACGCAGCCCAGATGCCCCACAATGCCGTTCTGACCGCAGTCGTAGATCACATTGTTCCGCACGATGTGCGAGCCGATCTTCTCCTTGCTCCAGCCGATCGCAAGCGCCTTGAACACCGCTTCCATCTGATACTGATAGCCGGGCTTTCTGCCCCACTTCGTAAAGTCGTTGTCGCCCGTCGTCTCCTCTTTTCCGAGGCTCACGCCGCTGCACTTGGAATCGTGGATGATATTATCTTCGATGATCCAACCCTTGCTCCAATTCGGGCCGAGGATACCCCACTGCTTTGCGGTGGGCGGAGCCCACGGCGTCGCCGCCTGCGCCATCTCAAAGTCCCTTACGGTGATATAGTCGATGCCCGTCCGTTCGGGGAAGAAGCACGCCCTGCGCACGTTGAACTCGACGAGCGCACCGTTGGGGTCAATCCCCTGAAAATTTGCATAGAGCGTCGTTGTATGTTCCCCGACCTCGGCATACCACCGAAAAAGCGAAGCCTCGGGATCGGAGAGCTTTTCCTCCCGCCAGCCCCAGGTCTCATAGACGCTTCTCTCCCACTTTTCGGGATGAAAGACTTTCTCTAAGGAAGGCGCCTCAAACAGGGCCTTGCCGTTCAGATACACTTCGGCGGTATGCACCTTATGCTCTCTCGGGGCGACCATCCAATCGCCGTCGATCTCCGTGCAGAACGGATCGTACTCTCCGAAGATAGCGCGGTCGATCTCCGTCTTCCATACATCCCCTTCGACGTGCTCCCAATGTTCCGCCCGCTCGGAGCCCTTGATGACGACCTTCTCCCCTTCTGCCGCCATATAGGTGATGCGAAGGTCTTTGCTCAGGCCGCCCCTTCTCGGCTTGACCCATTCCCGGTACACACCCTCGTGGACGATCACGGTATCCCCCGCCGCGGCGACATCTGCCGCCCGCTGGATGGTGAGGAAAGGGCGCTCCTGCGTTCCGGGGCCTCGATCGCACCCCGACTTTGCAACATGATAGACACGAGACATTTTTTTGTCCTCCTTTTTCTTCTTTTTCGTTTGAATTTTATGAAATTTCTTTGCGTTTTTCCCTTTTATGGTATCATTGAGGGCAGGAACTGCTTATAGCATAGCACCTTTGCCCAAAAAGCGGAAGTTAATTCTTCAAAAGAAACAGACAAAAATTGCTGTATTGGCCGCCATGAAACATTTTCTTCAGGAATGGAGATCGTCCATCCATCTGCTCTCGGATACCGATCTCAACTTTCCCCTCCACCTGCATAAAAGCGCCGAACTCGTCCTCGTCAAAGACGGGGCTCTCACGCTGCTTCTCCCCGACCTGGAATACACCTTGAAACAGGGGGATCTTGCCGTCATCTTTCCCGGACAGGTGCACGGTTATAAGACGGCCGCCTCATCCAGGATATCCACGATCATTTTTGACCCCGTCTTTGCACAGGATCATTGGCAGGACTTGGAAACAAGACGCCCCTTGACCCCCTTCCTTGCAGCTAAGAACGTGGACCACGATATTTATTATGCCTTTGAGCGGCTGTACCGGAAGGACCTTCAGGGGCGCTTCACGGAACGTTCGGCATGGGTGCGCCTGATCATGGCCATGGTCATGCCCCGGCTGGAACTTACAAGCGCGGATACCGCCGGCGACCGGGATCTCGTCTATCGCATCGTCGCGTATCTTTCCGCACACTACACGGAGCACATCACTCTGGATGATCTCGCAAAACGCCTGCACGTCAACAAGTATTATCTTTCACACGCTTTTTCTGCGAAATTAGGTTCCGGTTTTCCAAATTACCTGAACTGCCTCAGATGCGATCATGCCAAAATGCTGCTCACGTCCACCTCGGAAGATATCCTGACCGTGGGCGAACTGTGCGGCTTCGACACACAGCGCACCTTTCACCGCGTATTCAAAGGCTATACGGGAATGACCCCGCGCGAATACCGGCTTTCTTCAGAAAAAAACGACGGATAAAAGAACACACATCCTCGAAAATTCCGCTTTTTTCAACGGCTCCTGCCGTCCGCATGGCAGCACAGATCAAAAAGAGCAGCCGATCGGGCTGCTCCGTTTTTTACTTTACCCAGAAGACGCGGCCGTCGTTACGGGGCTTGGGTGCGGGCGGCTCGCCCTCGATGTAGCCGAGCGCGACGTGTCCGATGCCGATATACTCCCCTTCGATGCCAAGCGAAGAGAGAAGCTCCTTCCCGAAGGGGCGTTCGAGCTCCTCCTTGGCGCGGTGGATCCAGCAGGAGCCCAGCCCCATCGCCCACGCGGCGTTGAGAAGATTATCCATCACGCAGCTTCCGTCATACACGGCGTTAGGGCACGCTTTCGCGGCGACCAGAAGAATGACAGGCGCCCCATAGAAGGGATCGGAATCTCTCCCCATGACGGCGGCATTCTCCCTCGCGATCTTGTCGCGCATCTCTTTGTTCGTCACAGCGATGATGACGGGATCCTGCAATCCCATCCCCGTGGGCGCATAGAGCCCTGCCTCGATGATCTTTTCGATGAGCTCTTCGGGCACGGGATCGCTCTTGTAAGAGCGAATGCTCCTGCGCGTCAGTAAAACTTGCATGGCTTCGTTCATAAATTTCCTCCCTTGCGGCACGTTCCCGGCGCATTTACACCGGCCGCGCCCGTTTTTCTCCATTATAACAGAAAAGCCCCGTGGTTTCAACCCCCGGGGCAAAATTTTCACCAAAGCCGCTCACGGCTTTTGCAGTTTTGCAACAAAGAACCCTTCAAAGAGGCCGTCCGGCTTCACGCACAGCGTCCCCTCCGCGGAGGGCAGCAGCGGCACTCCCTCGGGCGCAGCAAGCGGCACAAGGCGCGCCCCCTTCAAGGAAGATACAGCATCTTCGTTCTCCTCCCGAAGGATGGAACAGGTGGAATAGACGAGCGTTCCGCCCGGCTTTAAGAGCTCGAACGCCTTCTTGAGAAGCGCCCGCTGCAACGAAATGCACTTTGCAAGCAGTTTCTCGCTCCAACGAACACGATCGGAGGGAGAGAGCGTCCCGCTCCCCGAACAGGGTGCATCGAGCAGGATCTTATCGAAGCGGAAAAAGGGGCTCAGATTCCGCGCGTCCTCCTTCAGGAGCGTCACGCGGGGCGCCCCCTGCTTTTCCACGTTGTATTTCAGGCGCTCGAAACGAAACTGATCGCGTTCACAGGCGGTGATGAGCGCGCCGCCCCCCGAAAGCGCGGAAAGCTGCGTCGTCTTGCCGCCGGGGGCTGCCGTCATGTCGAGGATGCTCTCCCCGGGCTTGGGTTCCACAAAGAGCGGCGGGAGCATAGAGGAAAGGCTCTGCAGATAGATGCCGCCCTCTTCATAGAGCGCCGTTTTCTGCACGTCGCGCTCCGAAGCGCCCTCCAAAAGGAAGGCGTCCTCGTAGAAGGGAACGCGCCCAAGGGTGAGCCCCGCAAACTCCTGAAGGACGCGCTTTTCGTCCGCCTTCAGACGGTTGAGCCGAAAGGTGACGGGCCGTTCCTTCTGAAAGGCGGCACAGATCTCTTTGCTCATCTCCCCGTACTGCGCCGCAAGTTTTGCCTGCAAAGCGGCAGGAAGGACGGGATCTTCCAATATTACGTCAGACATATTACTATGCAAAACGGCAAAAAATGCCTCATATTATACAAAAGAGCGGCTTATTCCCCGCAAGTTTACGGGAAAGCCGCCCTTTTTCTTTGCTTAACGGATCTGCCGCTCCATGCGCTTGATCGCGGCATTGGAGCCGAACACCACCACGGAATCGCCGGGCAGGAAGCGATCCTCGCCCGTCGGGGTGATGCGCTGATCCCCTCTGCAGATGAGCAGCACGTTGAGGTGATAGCGGTTTCTCAGGTCCATCTCCATCAGCTTCTTGGAGGGCTCCTTGCCGCTGTACACGAGCGTTGCAACGCTCGACTCCTCCGTCACGCGGAAGAACTGCGTGACGCCGTGATTCAAGAGCCGCCCACAGAGGTTGTTGACGGCAAGCTCCCTCGCGTCGAACACCTCGTCGGCTCCCAGGCGCAGGAGAACGCGCTTTGCGCTCTCCTCTTCCGCGCGCACGATGACGCGCCCCACCCCGAGCTCCTTCAAGAGCACCAGAATGAGAATGGTCGCCTCAAAGTTCTTGCCGATGGCAACGATGACGCAGTCCACCTCATCCAGGTCGAGCTTCTTTAACGTCTCCTCCTTGGTGCAGTCGCAGCAATAGGCGAGCGGGATCTGTTCCGCAATGCGGTTGACGCGCTCCTCGTCGAGGTCCACGGCAACGACGTTCGCCCCCTGCGCACCCAGCTCCAGACACAGCTTACTGCCGAAAGAGCCAAGACCGATGAC
The DNA here is from genome assembly GCA_003343805.1 of Bacillota bacterium. Lineage (GTDB taxonomy): Bacteria > Bacillota > Clostridia > Christensenellales > Borkfalkiaceae > Gallimonas > Gallimonas intestinavium. Next base: position 5,445 of record QAKM01000037.1, read on the forward strand.
AGCAAAATCTCTTTTCATGATATCCTCCCCGCTTGTCGCGGTATTTATCCTACAATGACGTCTGCATCCACATAGCGGATGGATTCGTCCTCGTTCCGGTTCCAGTTGCGGCGCAGGACCATCAGAACGGTCATGCAGCCAAGCCGCCCGAAGAACATCGCAAGGCACAGGAGCGCCTTACTGCCCGTCTCCAGCCCCGTCGTGATGCCCGCCGAGCTTCCCACGTTCGCGAATGCAGAAACGGTCTCCAACACGATGTGGGCGTTCGGGGTCTGCGGCTCAAAGGCGGCAACGCCTGTCGAGACGGCAAACACGCACATGAGCGTCATCACCGTGATGAGCATGGCGCGCGAGATGGTGCGGGCCGGGATCTTGCGCTGAAATGCAACGGGCTGCTTCCCGCGCATAAACGAGACGATCGCAACGACCAGCACAAAGAGCGTCGTACACTTGATGCCGCCGCCCGTCGAGGCAGGCCCCGCGCCGACGAACATCAGAAAGTCATACAGCATGAGCGACGAATTTTTCCACGTCGAAAGGTCGCAGCAGGAGAACCCGCAGGTACGGGCCATCGCGCTCATGAACATGGCATCGCCGAAGCAGACGCCGCCCCACTCGGAAAGATAGATCCCGAGCCCCCCGCCGAGCAGCAGGATGGGCGTGATGGTCAGCACGATCTTGCTGTGCGTACTCAGATGCCTCGGGCTCTTCCGAAGTGTGACGACCTCGTTGATGACGATGTATCCGAGCCCGCCGAGGACAGTCAGAAGCGCCGTGCTGAAGAGAAGCAGCGGGTTTTCATCCCCCGCATAGATCTGCATACTTGTGGCCCCGAAGAGGTCGAATCCCGCATTGTTGAAGGCGGAGATCGCCTGGAAGAGGGAGACGAAGAACAGCCTCCCGCCCGAATAATCGTTCCGGAGCGCAATGAGATTTAAAATGACGCCGAACGCCTCGATCACAAAGGTGATGAGGAGCGCGCGCCCCAGGAAGGTACGCACATTGAGGCGGCTCTCCCCCAGCGTCTCGCCCATCAGGAACTTCTCCGAGAGCCCCAGCTTGACGCCGAACAGCGTCAGGACGGCCGTCATGACGGTGACAAAGCCCAGCCCGCCGATCTGGATGAGCAGCATCACGACGATCTGCCCGAACAGCGTGAAGGTATCGATGACAACGACGGAGGAAAGCCCTGTGATGCACACTGCGCTCGTCGAGACAAACAGCGCATCGATGAAGGCAATACCGTTGTGCGTCGCAAAGGGAAGCATCAGAAGGAGCGACCCGACGAGGATGATGATCAGAAAGCCCAACAGAATGAAGAGGTAAGGAAATTTCAGTTTGAAGGGCGATCGGTTGATTTTTGCGTTTTCCATATCAATAGAAGGTGGCAAGCTCCTGTTCGGGAGGCTCGCAATAGTCAAGGGCGCTCGCCTTCAGGACGGGCCCCTCCTGGCCGTAGATCTTGTCGTACTCAATGTCGATGCGCGCAGTGATCTTCACCCAGTCGCGCGTCTTTAAGGGGAGCAGGGAGGCGTGCTTTACCACCATGCCGCTGTAGGCGATGTCCGCCTCGCAGCACGTCATGATGTGCCGCCCGATGACGATGGTGCCCGCCTTCATCTTGCGGTCGACGGCAACGAGCCCCTTGAAGGAGACCACCTTTCCGTCGTATTTTCCCATCTCCTCCATGAGGTCACGATAGAAGAAGGCATAGTCTCTATCCTCGATCTCGATGACCTTGGCATTGATGTCGTACGGAAGCGGATCCTCGATCTCATCGTATTCCGCCCTGCCGCCCGGATATTCAAAGACGATGCCAGGCCTTCTCGAAGCCCCGCGCACGATCTTGTGGAACTCCTCTTTGGAGAACTTATCGTCGAAGCGGTTAAAGACGACCATATCGGCATACGGGATCTTGTCATAGACGAGCTGCCGCATATTCTTGTTGTAGGCAAGGAAGGTGGTCGCATCGAAGAAGGTCATCACCTGCGCGATGAGCCAGCCGTCCGGCATGGCATCGAAGAGCTTCTGAAGCTCCCACATCCCGTTGTATTCGAGGACAACGCGGTCGGCGCGGTGCTTTTGAACGAGAGAGGCAAGATTCTTGCCGTTGAGCCCCGCTTCGTCCACTTCCTCGACGGCAAAGTGCTCGACGGCAAAGCGGGAGGGATCGTACTCCTCCTCCCCCTCTTCGCACACAAGAAGGAGGGTGCGTTCTCCGGAATCGAAGCGCTCATCCTCCATCGTCTCCTGAATAAATTTTGTCTTACCCGCCTCTAAAAAGCCAAGAAACAGGTAGACGGGGATCTCTCTTGCCGCCATAGCTTACCCCAAAAAGAGCGTTCTGAGCTTCTCTTCCGCCAGGTGACAGCCGATAACACACAGCCTGCCCGTGACGGACGGCTCTCCCGCGCGGAGATCGGGCTCGCCGGGAACGTAGTCGAAGTAGATCCAGCCATCCTCGCCGTCCACATAGCCCTTGGCGCGGAGGATGTCGCCATACTCGCCCGAAGCAAGCGCCGTGAGCGAAGCCTCCAGCTCCGCCCGCGTGAACTTCTTGGCGGTCTCCGTCCCCCAGCTTGCAAACACCTCGTCCGCATGGTGGTGATGGTGATGACATTCGCCGTGCTCATGTTCATGCTCGTGTTCATGGTCATGGTGGCAGCACTCGCCGTGCTCGTGCTCTTCCTCATCGTGGTGATGGCAGCACTCACCCTCTTCGTCATGATGATGGTGATGGCACTCGCCGTGCTCGTGCTCTTCATCGTGGTGATGGCAGCACTCACCCTCTTCGTCATGATGATGGTGATGGCACTCGCCGTGCTCGTGCTCTTCATCGTGGTGATGGCAGCACTCATCATGGTCTTCATGATGGTGCTCTTCCGCCTCTTTGGCAAGGCGCTCGAGCTCGGCCCGAAGGCTGTCGCGCTGTTCCATGGCAGCGAGGAGCTCTCTTCCATCCAGCTTCTCCCACTCGGTGGTAACGATGGTCGCCTGCGTGTGTCCGCGGAGGAGCGCGACCGCCTCATCCAGCTTCTCGTGCGGCAGCGCCGTGTGCGAGAGGATGATGCAGCTTGCGTTCTCCACCTGATCGAGGAAGAACTCGCCGAAGTTCTTCAGGTACATCCTGCACTTCTTGGCGTCGACGACGGTGCAGAAGGCGTTGAGTTCGGAATGTTTCAGCCCCGCGCGCTGCACGGCACGGATGACGTCGGAGAGCTTCCCCACGCCCGAAGGCTCGATGACGATGCGGTCGGGAGAGAACTTCTCCTCCACCTCGCTCAAAGCCTTGGCAAAGTCGCCCACAAGCGAGCAGCAGATGCAGCCCGAATTCATCTCGGTGATCTCGATGCCCGCGTCCTTGAGGAAGCCGCCGTCCACGCCGATCTCGCCGAACTCATTCTCGATGAGCACGACCTTCTCGCCCGCGTAGGCTTCCTTGATGAGTTTCTTGATGAGCGTCGTCTTGCCGGCGCCCAAAAACCCGGAAATGATGTCGATTTTCGTCATAGCAAATTGCCGGTCCTTATATTTGCGATCGGGCGCTCGGATGCGCCCGGTCATCGTCCTTGTATTTTGGAACAGGCGTCTCAGAACGCCCAGTTGCCGTCCTTGAAGATTGGAACACGCTCTCCGTTCTTGGTCACGCCGACGATCTCGAGATCCTTTGCGCCGATCATGAAGTCGACGTGGATCATGGAGTCGTTGATGCCCTTTGCGTGGATCTCCTCCTTCGTCATGTCCTCAAAGCCCTTCAGCGTGTTGTCGAAGCCGCGGCCGAGCGCTAAGTGGCAGCTTGCGTTCTCATCGAAGAGCGTGTTGTAATAGAGGATGCCCTGGTTGTTGATGGGCGAATCGTAGGCGATGAGCGCGCACTCGCCGAGCATCGCCGCCCCCTCGTCCATCGCGATCATCTTTTCGAGGAGATGCTGGTTCTTCTCCGCCTTGACCTCGACGGCTCTGCCGCCCTCAAAGCGCACGGAGAAGTTTTCAATGAGCTCGCCCTGATAGGAGAGCGGCTTGGTGGAGTAAACGATGCCCTCCGCTTCCCCCGCTTTGGGCGAGATGAAGATCTCCTCCGAAGGGATGTTGGGGTTGAAGTAGCGGCCCTTGACGGTCTCCTCGCCGCCGCCCATAAAGACGGAGTCGGGAATGAGCCCCACCTTGAAATCGGTGCCGTTGGAGGAATGATACTCGAGCGAAACGAGCCCCAGGCGGTTGAGATGATCGCAGCGGGATGCGAGCGCATCGTTGTGGCGCGCCCACTCGCGCACGGGATCGGGCCCGTCGGCACGGGAAGCCTTTAAGATGTAATCCCACAGCGTCTCGACGGCCTTATTGACCATGAGATCGGGGAACACCTTCTTCGCCCACGCCTTGCCGGGAACGGCGGCGATGCACCACTGGTACTTGCACTCCATGCGGTCGCGGTAGGGCTTGGTGACCTTGGTGCGCGCCGTGCGGACCGCCGTGAACTTCTCCTGATCGATGCCCTTGAGCCCGTCGGGATCGGAAGATTCCAGATAGAGCATGGCGGGAAGTTCGTTCGCCGTCCACTCGAGCTTCTCCGTCTCCCACTTCTGAAGGACGGAGAGCAGCTTCTCGTCTGCATATTTGTAGTTGAGCTTTGCGAGGGGCTGGTGGCTCCATTCGACGACCACCCTGCCCGCACCGGCGCGGTAGA
>QAKM01000017.1 GCA_003343805.1 Bacillota bacterium
CCCGCGGGGCGGCAATGCCGCCCCGCGGGCGCTCTGACTCTTCAAATTCCTCTTTTTTATACCCGATGCCTCTTCGCGCGGAGATAAGCCGCGAAGACGAAACAGACCGCAAACAGCAGCGCGACGCCCGCCAGAATGGCCGCCGCACTCCAGCCGGGGAGCTGTATCCCGAAGAAGTCGATGTGTACGGAGAACTCATCGGCGAGGGCGTCCGCAAACGGCTTGCCCGCGACGCGCTCCATCTCCCCCAGCGTCCCCTGCATCAGAAAGCCGCGGAAGAGGCCCGCAGAGTAGCTCCCCGGCACGAAGAGGGTGATATACTGCACCCATTCGGGGAAGGAGCTGATGGGAATGTACGCGCCGATAAGGAATCCCGTCACCGTGCCGACGATGATGTTGATGCCCGTGAACGCCCCTTCCGACCGCAGAAAGCCCATCAGAAAGACGAGCATCGTCGAGGAGGCGACGACGGAGAGAAGCGCCGTGCCGATGGCGCCGAATACTTCGGCGACGGTCAGAAACCAGCTCCCCGAAAGAGCGAGATAGGCAAAGCAGACGCCCAGTACGATGAGCGAGATGACCGCCCCCGCGATGAGCACGGACAGAAAGTATGCGGCAGGCGCCGCCCACGAGGGCACGGGAGAGGCGAGAAAGTCCGCCGCCACTCCCTTGATGCGGTCCTGGATCATCGTCCCGCACGCGCAGAGGGGCACGGTGATGCAGGTGGTCGCCATCACGCCCGAGAGCATCCAGCTGTCGCTGAAAGCCCGCACGGCATCGTCCGCCGTCACGCCGAACTCCGCAAGGGCCGCCGCGATGCCGTCCGACTGCATCCGCCCGATAAAGAGCACATAAAGCCCGAGCACGATGAGAGGGGAGAGCAGAGAGAAAAAGACGTTTGCCCTGTCCCGCAGAAAAACTTTTAAGTTGCGCATGGTGAGCGCGTAGAGGGCTGTGGTCATACGGTCTCTCCTTTTAACGATCTCCCGGTAACGGTCAGAAACACATCATCCATGCTCCCCTTGACGTATTCAAAGTCTGCGCTGAGGTCCGGATGCTCCGCCAAAAAGGCGCGCGCCCGCTCGGCGCTCTCGCAGGAGACGATAAGGCAGTTTTCCCCCTCCCCCGCGGCGACGCCCGCCTCCCGCAGCCCGGCGCGCAGGACGGATAAATCGCCGTAGAGTTTCAGAGAGCTTTCCGAATACCGGTTCTTAAGCTCCTGCGGGCTGCCGTCGGCAGCGATGAGCCCGCGATCCAAGATCATCACGCGATCGGAGCCGTCTGCCTCCTCCATATAGTGGGTGGTGAGGAACACGGTCATCCGCGTCTCGCGGCGCAGCCGCTGCACCGTCTCCCATACCGTGCGGCGCGTCTGCGGGTCGAGGCCCGTCGTCGGTTCGTCGAGAAAGAGCAGCTCGGGCGTGTGGATAAGCCCGCGCGCGATATCCGCCCTCCGCCGCTGTCCGCCGCTGAGTTTGCCGAAGGGACGGTCGAGAATGTCGGCAAGCGAGAGCATTTCATCCAGCTCCGAAAGCCGCTTTTTCCACGCCCTGCCGCCGATGCCGTAAAAGGAGGCACGGGTGAGCAGGTTTTCACGGACGGTGAGCCTGTCGTCGAGCACCGTCCTCTGAAAGACGACGCCCACGCGCTGCTTGATCGCCCGGGCGTCACGGTCGAGATCGAACCCGCAGATATGCACGCTGCCCTCATCCTTCGGAAGGATGGAGCAGAGGATGTTGATGGTCGTGCTCTTGCCCGCGCCGTTGACGCCGAGGAAGGAAAAGAGGCTGCCCCTTTCCACGCGAAAGGAGATGCCCCTGACGGCCTGCGTCTCGCCGTATGATTTTTTCAGCCCCTCCGCTTCGATGATATCCATATCCCCTCCCCTATGCCGCCGCGCTTATCGCTTCGCCGCATTTAAGATCTGCCGCGTTCACTGCGCGGCATTCCGATCTCAGCTTACCATATCTTCCCCTCCCTGTCAACCATAAGATGTCATAAAGATGTCATCAAATCGTAAAATGTACAAACAAACTCCCCCTTCCGAACAGCAGGGGGAGAAATGCTTTTACCAAATTCAGGCGGCACCCACGGTATCGTACAGGATGAGGAACACGACGGAGATCGCAAGCATCGCCAGCCCGACGATGAGGACGTAGGAGACGCTGCGCTTGCGGTCCTTGCGGGCCTCACGGTAGTCGTAGAAGGTCTTGTACTTGCGCTCCACCTTGGAGGACTTGAACGTGTACCAGAGCAGCGAGACGGCGTAACCGAGCATATCGAACACGCCCCCGTTGCTCGCGACGACGATGAGGCCGCCGCAGGTGAGGAACACGCCCGACACGAAGAAGGCATCGCACCAGATCTGCATGGCGATCTCGACGTCCGTCTCCGTAAAGCCGTTCTTCATGAGGACGACGAGGAGCACGATGAGCATCCCCACGCCCGTTGTGATGAGATAACGGTAGACCGTCTTCATATCAGAGGCCGAGCTCTTCCTTGTACTTTTCAAACTCCGCGCCGTTGCAGTAAATGAAGTGCCCCGGCGTGATCTCCCGCATCGTAGGGCCCTCAACGGAATAGTCGTGCTCGGCGAGCGGGTTGTAGGTGATGCGCTGACGCTGCTTTTCGTACTGCGGGTCGGGCAGCGGGATCGCGGAGAGCAGCGAGCGCGTATAGGGATGCAGGGGATGCGCAAACAGCTCGTCGGAGGGCGCAAGCTCGACCATCTTGCCGAAATACATGACGCCGATGCGGTCGGAGAAGTACTTGACGACGGACAGGTCGTGCGCGATGAAGAGCACGGTGATGCCCAGCTCGCTTCTGAGATCGTTCAAAAGGTTGATGACCTGCGCCTGAATGGACACATCGAGCGCGGACACGGGTTCGTCGGCGATGATGAGCTCGGGCTCCATGATGACGGAACGGGCAATGCCGATACGCTGACGCTGACCGCCCGAGAACTCGTGCGGGTAACGCCCTGCGTGCTCGCGGACGAGGCCGACCTTTTCGAGGATGTTATACACCTTCTCGTCGATATATTCCTTATCCTTGATGCCGTGGATGATGAGGCCCTCGGCGATGATGTCGCGCACGGTCATGCGGGGGTTGAGCGAAGCGATGGGGTCCTGGAAGATCATCTGGATGCGGTTGACGATGCGCTCGTGGCCCGCAACGCGGAGACGGGTCTTGTAATCTTTTTCGACCTTCTTGCGCTCCTCGTCCGTGGTGCAGGCGGCGATCGCCCCCTTCATCTCCTCCTTGAGCGCCGCAACGACCTTTTCTGCATGGTCCTTGTCGCAGAACTTCTGGTCGTGCTTGGCGGATGCGATGAGCTTGCGGTTCTCCAAAACGGAGGTGCGGTACTGCCCCTCCGCTTCGGCACGCAGCTTCTTGTTGAGCGCTTCGGCCTGCGCCTTGTCGGCGCCCTGCGCGATCTCCTCCGCCTTCTGCTTGTTAAGGGCAGCTATCTTTTCGCGATAGGCGGTGCGCGCCGCGCGGATGGCCTCCTTATAGGAGCGCGTACCCGCGCAGATGCGCTGTCCCTCGAAGTAGACGTTGCCCGAAGTGATGTCATAGAGCTTGATGATGGAACGGCCCGTGGTCGTCTTACCGCAGCCGGACTCGCCGACGAGGCCGAACACTTCGCCCTTCTTGATGTCGAAGCTGACGTCGTCGACCGCCTTGAGTTCGCGCCCGGGGCCCATCTTGAAATATTGACAGAGATGTTCGACCTTCAACAAGGTCTCTTCCTGATGTTCCATGATGTCACTCCTTTTCTTCTTGCTGCGCTTGTGCGGCCTCCGCCATACGGCCCTTCATGCGGGCGATACGGTCGGTCACCGACTTGGGCGGGTCGATCTTGGGTGCGTCGGGATGCAGCAGCCACGTCGCCGCATAGTGGGTATCCGAGATGCGGAACATGGGCGGCTGTGCCTCGAAGTCGATCTTGAGCGCGTACTTGTTGCGCTCGGCAAAGGCATCGCCCTTGGGCGGGTAGATCATGTTGGGCGGCGTGCCGGGGATGGCCTCCAGCTTCTCCTTGGTGTCGAGGTCGGGCATCGACGAAAGGAGCGCCCAGGTGTAGGGATGTGCAGGCGAATAGAACACGTCGTCCGCCGTGCCGATCTCCACGATCTTGCCCGCGTACATCACGGCGACGCGGTCCGCCATGTTGGCGACGACGCCCAGATCGTGCGTGATGAAGATGACGGAAAGCTGACGCTCCTCCTTGACGCGGTTGATGAGTTCGAGGATCTGCGCCTGGATGGTCACATCGAGCGCCGTCGTGGGCTCATCGCAGATGAGGATATCGGGGTTTGCGGCGAGCGCGATCGCGATGACGATACGCTGACGCATACCGCCCGAGAACTCGAAGGGATACTGGCGGTAACGCTTCCTCGGCTCGGGGATGCCCACCTCCTCGAGGAGCTTCAGCGCGCGCGTCTTGGCCATGTTGCGCGTGACCTTGTACGCGACGTCGGATGCCTTCTGCTTGAGGTAGTCCACCATCGCGACGGTGCGCTCGTCAAAGTCGACGTTCTCGCCGATCGCAAGGCGGCGCTTGAAGTCCTCCTCGATGCGGACGAGCACGGAGACGATGTCCTTTGCTGCCTTGTCGAGATCGACGAGCTTCTTGTCTGCGACGACGTAATCGGGCGTCTTGCCGCGGGCGACCTTGCGCTCGTAGGACGCCATCTGGCGCGCATAGCGCGTCTCTTCCTTCTTGTTGCGCTCGATGCCGTCGTAGTACTGACGGATGGCCTCGCGCAGGCTGGTGCGGAAGGTATAGGCCGAGTTGTCCTTGATGATCTCGAGGCGGTCGATCGCATCCTCGACGGCAGAGGCGATCTCCTTCGCGGCGGAGATGACCTCCGCATGATCGAGCTCCGCCTTCTCAAAGACGGGCTTGAGGCGGGCGATGACTTCGAGCGCCTCCTTCTGCTTCGAGAGCGAGCGGCGATGGGAATAGATGAGCCCCTCCTTCGCGAGCTCGATGAACTCGAGCATGAACTTCTCGTCGAGCACCTTGCGCAGATGCGCGTTGAGGGACGGGATGTCCATGTCGGGGAGGGTCTCCCCTTCAAAAGTGAGATAGTAACCGATCGCAAAGAAGTTGGGCTTCTCGTACGCGATCGCCTCCGAAAGGATCTCGCGCATCTTGCGGAGGGCGGCGAGGATGTCCTCTTCGGGGAAGGTGAAGGGCTTGGTCTGCTTGCGCACAACGGAGCAGGCCGCCTTCTTTGCCCGGTAGGAGAGGGGCACGCGGATGAGCGACTTGAGTTTGAGCGCCTCCTCCTTCAGCTCCCCGGCACGCGCATGAACGACGTAACGGGAAACGGAATCTTTGGCAAGGCGGATGATCTCGCGCGCATCGGAGACGAGCGTCTGCGCCGCGTGCTTTTCGATCTCGAATGCAAGGTCGTCGATGTCCTTGACGGCATCGGACGCCGCCTCGCGGGCGCGGTTGTAGGCGTTTTCGAGTTCAAGGTGCTTGACCTCGAACTTGTTGAAGTCGCTGCACTTCTTGGCATTGCGCGCCGCCGAATCCTTGCCGAGGGCCTCATCCATGCTGTCGTTGAGGAGCTTGAGCGTCGCATTGAAGCTGCTGCGCGCCTCCCTCTGGCTGAGCTTGCCCTTGATGAGCATGGCCTCAGTCATCTGCTTGCCCACACGCATGATGGGGTTGAGCGAGGAGAGAGGATCCTGGAAGATCATGGCGACCTTGTCGCCGCGGATCTTGTGGAAATCCTCTTCGGAGATCTTCATGAGATCCTGCCCGTCGTAGATGATCTCGCCGCCCTCCTTGATGGCGTTGGCTGCGAGGATGCCGAGGACGGCGCGCGTCGTGACCGACTTGCCCGAGCCCGACTCGCCCACGATGGCGAGCGTTTCGCCCTTATAGAGCTTGAAGCTGATATCGCGGACGGCCTGGACCTTGCCGTTGGACGTCCGGAAGGAGATCTTGAGGTCGTTGACCTCGAGTTTGACTTCTCTGTTTTCCATATCAGTCCTCCGAGCCTCTCAGCGAAGGGTTGAACGCATCGCGCAGGCCGTTGCCGAACAGGTTGAAGCTCAGCATGAGCAGCACGAGGAAGAGCGACGGGAAGAGCGACATATAGGGCGCCGTTGCAAGGTAGGACTGACCCGCGTTGATGAGGGTACCCACGCTCGTGATGTTGCCCGTCGACAGGTTGATGATGCCGAGGTAGGAAAGGCTGGTCTCCGAGAAGATCATCGAAGGGATGACGAGCGCGCAGCTCGTGACAAGCGTTCCCAAAGCGTTGGGGAAGATGTGCTTCCAGATGATGCGGCGGTCCTTTGCGCCCAGCGTCCTCGCGGCGAGGACGTACTCCTGATTCTTATAGCGGTAGAACTGCATTCGCGTCCGCGACGCCATGCTGATCCACCCCGTGATGAAGAAAGCGATGAACAGCACCAAGATCTGACTCGACCCGCCCATGTGCAGTTTGAGCAGAGTGATGACGATCATCGACGGCACCGACGCAAGGATATCGGAGACACGCTCCATGACGAGGTCGATCTTGCCGCCGTAATAGCCTTCGATGGAGCCGTACACGGCGCCGAAGATGAGGTTGACGGACGCAACGACGATCGCGAAGATGAACGAGAAGCGCGCACCCGAGGCAAGGCAGGTCAGGATATCCTGTCCCGTACCCGTCGTTCCGAAGAGGAAGTAGGGCTCGTCGATCCCGTCCTGCAGCACATAGCTGTGGTAGTAGATATAGTACTCGTAGTAGTTGATGCGCACTTCCACGCCCGAGGAGGTGCGGCGGGCATACATATAATAATACGTCTCGCCGTCCTCGCCGACAAATCCGTCCTCGCCCTCGATGCGCATCTTCGAGGTATAACTATCGGTCGGCTCCACGTCCGCACGGTACGACCAATAGACGGGAATGACGTTGCCGTCCTCATCATAGACGATCTGCGTGCGGTTGGTACCCGTCGTCTCGTAGTAATAGTTGGCGTTGTTCTGATCCTGGATGGCAGCCGGACGGTCGCTGAGCCGCACCGTCGGATAAATGACCTGCCGTCCCGTCTCGTCCTGATATTTCTGCAGGTTGTTGTACTGATCCATCGTCATGTTGGAATAGATCATGCCCGTCTTGTGATAGCTGTCGAGACGGTAATGATACATTCCCTCTTCGTCGACGGTGTACTCCTGATCCTTGACGGCGTTGTGGCCGGACTCCTGACCCATTGCGTAGTAATACATGAAGGTGAGCTGCCCGTCCGCGCGCGCCTCGCAGCCGTCCCAGAAGGACGTCTCGGCGAACATCTTGTTTTTCGGCAGCGTCGTCACAAAGTAAGTGTCGTTATACGCGACCTGATAGGGCGTCAGGAAGGGAACGATGATCGCAAACAGCACCAGGAAGAGGATGACGCACGCGCCGACGACCGAACCCTTATTCTTGCAGAAGCGCGAAAAGGCGTCGCGCATATAGCTGCGCGGTTTGGTCTCGAGCTTCTTGTCGTGCGAAATGTCGCGCGCATCGGCGAACTCGAATTTTTCCTTCGGGATGTTGGTGTAAGTCGTGTTTTCCATGTCACCTTGCCCCCATTCGTATTCTCGGGTCGATGAACCCATAGCTGATATCCGTCACGATTCCCGCCAAGAGGCCGACGAGCGTATAGAAGCCCGAAAGCAGCATGAAGAAGTCGTAGTCCTGATAGGTGATGGAGTCGAGATACAGTCTGCCGACCCCGGGGATAGAGAACATTCTCTCGATGACGAGCGAACCGCTCAAGACGAGGACGAACTCACTTAAGATCATCGGGAAGATGGGCACCATCGCGTTGCGGAGCGCGTGGCGCAGCGTTGCCTGGCCGCGCGTCAAGCCCTTCGTGCGGGCGAGCAGCATGAACTCGCTCGTCAGCACCTCGGTGAGCTCCGCGCGTGTAAAGCGTGCATAGCCTGCGATCGAGCCCAGACACAGCGAGAACACGGCGGGCAGCATACTGCGGAACATCGGCCAGGTGAAGTACTCAAAGCCCGAATTCATCGTCAGCGGGAACCACTGCAGTTTGAAGCAGAACACATACTGCACGATGAGGCCGAGGACGATGGACGGCACCGAGATGAGCAGGATGATAAAGACGGAAATGACCTGATCCTGCCACTTGTTCTTTTTGAGCGCGGCGAAGATGCCGAGCCCGAGGCCGATCGGCACGCCGATGAGCGTCGAATAGACGTTGATGAGCACCGTGGGAGGCATCTTTTCCATAAAGACGTCCCAGACGGGCTGATTGCGGTATTCCGCCATCGAAACGCCGATGCCGAAATCGCCCTGGAAGATGCGCTGCAGATAAAACCACAACTGCCGGAGGATTGGCACGTTGTCGTAACTCCAAAGCTGCGTCGAGGCATCGTACACGACGTTGGTGATATAGCCCCTCGCCTCCAACTGGCGGTAGATGATGTTCGCGTCCTGTCCGATCTGGAC
>QAKM01000074.1 GCA_003343805.1 Bacillota bacterium
GACATTTTACCTCTTTGAAAACAAGACTCTCCGCCGCCACGAAGGACATCTAAGGCTCAGACAACAGTCAGAGCGCAATTAAAACAGATGCCATTCTTTTCTGTTTCATAGTTTTTTTCCTCCCTAAATTTAGATTTGTAAGCACGGCGCCTTGCTTACCTTGTATTTACCTTACCATATTTTTCCTCTAAAATCTACCAAGCGGACTTGACATCGTTGACAATTTTACTTGACAACTATGTCAAATCCGCTTGACTTTCTCGCATATTTGCAATTTTTATGTGATTTTTACACTAAGAGTTCTCCATTTGCACCATACAGAACGGAAACAGTTTCTCTTTCCTCCCAATCTCGGTCATCCATCTTATAGCGCATCCTGGCCTTCCAATACTTCTGCTTGCCGCCAGTAGGCACACGAATCTCTAAGGATTTCCCCTGATTAAGATCCAACGTCGAATTTCGCCCCTCCAAAGTCATCTTAGTATAATCCTCCGTATAAGTTTCCGATGAATACAGTTCGACGTAAACGACAATAACCGCAGGGAATAAAGTGAATTTATTCTTTACGGTACCCATCACATATCCATTGCCCCCTTCAATAGACAAGACAATAGACGCAAATAACCCACGCTCTTCATCCTCTATACTTGAACTACAAGAAGAATAAGCCGTCTCTTTTGATTGCGTTTCTGCCATACCTAGAGATGGATAAAGCAGACTGCAAAAAGTGAATGACAACAAAACCGATAAAAGAAATTTTCTTGCTTTTTTCATAAGCACCTCCATTTATTCTTCTATCATTATATCCATCCCGGAAGATTTGTCTATCAAGCCGAATTGACATTTTGACAATTTTACTTGACATCTGTGTCAGGTCGGCTTGACAAAACGCTTTTTTTATAGCACTTTTTCCTAATAAACAGATAAGCGATCAATGCGATCTCGAAAAGAGACATAAGCACAAACAGGCATCCGAAATAGATGATCGTGCTTTGCGTAATGTTGAGACCTGCCATAACAAGAACTGAATAATCTCCATATTGCTCATATGGTAAGAACGGAAAAAAGAGAAGACCCACAATAACAAGGCCAAACGTCAAAACGCAAATCGACGAGATCAATATGGCATTGATGATTTTATTCTTCCTGCCTGCCTTGACCGCCGCATAGGGATCGGCGCTCACTGCAGCAAGCCGTTCTTCCGAGACTTCACTCGGCTGCGATGACGGAAGAACATTATCAACGTCGCCGCTTGCCTCTTCACGCTCCGAAATCTCTACCGGGGCGGCAGCGTCCGCCGCAAGCACCTCGGCTTGAAGCGCCGCTTGTCTGACAGCAGGTGAAACCGTAGGCTCCTCGATCCCCGCGAAAAATTCGCCCATAGTAACGTTCATCGCAGAGCATAATCTTAAGAGAGCTTCTACCGATGGCTCCTGTATGCCATTTTCCCAATTCGAAACAGATTGTCTACTTACATTTACCTTGGAAGCGAGTTTTTCCTGCGAAAAGCCAGCTGCATTCCTCAGTTCGGCGATCCTGTTTCCTAAAGAATTTCTTGTAATGTCCACCATAGAAAACCTCCGTGTTGATTATAACACAAATCACTATAAGTGTAAAGTGTATGAGTCCAACACTTTCAGTCGCTATCACCACGGCAACTGTTTCAGCCTTGTATTTTTCTGATCGTTTTCTCCCAATGAAAAAAAAGCTTTTCTCGTAATTGATAGCTAAAATTACGAGAAAAGCCTATACAAATCCTTGAGCCCGGCAACCTATCCCGCCGCCCGCAGGATACGCGCGTCGGAGCTCACCTGCGGATAGTCCGCCCCGAAGGAACGGCGTGAGGCACCCGTTCGGGGGAACCGCCCTCTTCCGCCGCCTTCCGCTCGAAGTCGTCCTCCGCCCGGATGGCCTCCTCGATGGTGTCCCTTGTCATGTAGCCGTACAGTTCTGCCCCGAGGACGTCATCGAGGTACATAAAAAACCCGAGGCCGGTACCCGACTGTGACGCGGTATAGGTCACGCCCTGATACGTGAACTGCCGCAATTGCTTGGTGTTGTGGTTGTTGCAGATGGTTGCCAGATACACCGTATCGTTTTCTCCCGGCTGCTGATTACAGCCGAGCGGCACGAGATGCCCTCCGACCATCCTGCCGCCGCAGCTAAAGTCCTCTATTTCCAACACGTCTCCCGAATAATTCGGGAAATAACTGTCATCGACGTAGAATTTTCCGCCCGCTTGACAATGCTCTGTGTCGCATCCCAAGATACTAAGCACTTGGAGCCATGACTTCCCGCAGATGTGCGGATCCGCGCTGCTTCCCTTGACGTTGACATAGCAGCCGTCGAGCGTGACGGCCTCTGCCCTCGTGCTGCCGAGCGGCACGGCGACGAATTCGACTTCCTCCGTTCCCGCAGGCGCCTCACCGCCGTAGTCGCTCTCCTCAGAATATACATCATAGAGGACGTACTTATCCTCCTTCCCGTTCTCACCCTTCTGCAGCCTGTAGACGATCATAAGATCGCTTTTAACAGCCTTCTTCCCTTCCGGGATGCTCATGTGCTTCAGTAATCTGATCATATCTTCCTCCTAAAATTTTTTTATGATTCGGCCCTGCTGCGCGCTTTGACGTCGGCCATGGCCTCTATGAGCTTCTGATACTTTTCAACAAATTCTGCGATGGTGACGTACTCCTGCATCTGCGTCTTTGCAGCGGGGTCGTCAATGTAGATGCTGTCGTCGGCGTGGGTACACTCAAGGTAATAGCCGATGATCTGCGGCGTATCGAACCGAAGCGTGACCGAACTGCCCGTCGACGTGGAGTGCACGGCGGAATTCGAGGACGAGCGCGACGATCCGTGCGAACCGCTGAAAAAGAGGAACCCACCGCCCGAAGAGGCGTGCTCGGAAATGGCCGAGGAGACCTCCGAAGAGATATCCGAAGTCATCGTGAACCGCACCGAAATATCCCGCGCGATGAGCATGGCCGTCGGATAACAGGGAAACACGCAGTTCCCGCTCGCCATATCCTTGAGGCGGTCGTCGAAGCTGTCGTACGTCCTGCTCGGCGGCGCAACTTTGAGGGGCGTGAGATTGAACATATTCCCCGTGAGAGCGAAGACACCGGGGTCAAACCATCCTCGCTCGATGCTCACTTTGGCGACGTTCATGCCGATATCGATGGAGGAGTCCGCCGACTGAGAGAGCTTGGAAAAGGCAGATTCCTGCTTCTCGCTGGTGCCGCTCCCGCCGCAGAAGAAGAGGGACGCACCCGTCTTTTTGACGGTAGAAGAGGACTCCTGCGAAGACTCTTCGGAAAGGTGGGAGGCGCTCGTGCTGATGAGAATGCGCGTGTATCCCTCGGGCACGCTGTTGCCGCCGACAGCCTCCTCGGCAGAACGGCTGTCCTCTCCCGACCCGTTGACGGCGGAGGAGAGTTGGATCTTGCTCTTGAGTTCCGCGATCTCCTCGTCCACTTCGGCCAGCTTTGCTTTGAGCGGGATGAGAGCGGAGGAGAGCTGCTCAAGCCCCTGCGCCGCGATCTCCTCAGCCGCGGCATCGGCGAGCTCGGACACGGCCGATGCATACGCCTGCTGGGCAGAATATCCCGCGCTCGCCGTATTGAACAGGGCATCGACGAGCTCGTCAATATTCTTTCCGCTCGGGAGCGTCATTCCGCCCGCGAGCTGCTTTATGACCTCCTTGGGCACATCCGACGAAAAGGCCGAGACGAGGTCGCACACCGTGTGGAAGACATCCCGAACGCCATCGCCGTAATCCTTTACCAGATCGCTCTCGGCTTGGGAGACCTTCGTTTCGGCATCGGTGACCTTTTCCTTCAGCTCCTTCAGCCGGTCCGTTTCGGGAACAAGGGCGGAAATGCTCTCGATCTGCGTATTGAGCGTCATGCGGCGCACGGAGAGCGGCTTTAATTTCTGCGCGAGTGCGGAGGGGTCGTCGAGAAGATCGGTGGGCGTGAAGGAGGTGCTCAGGAGCTCGAACCAGTTGGAGGGCTGGAAACTGACGGGATAGATATAGCCCCCGTTGGGATCGCGCTTGCGGGTATTGTCGAGCATCGCCCGCGCCTCCTGCAATTCGGCGCCCGAACCGCTGTCGAGGATACCCTCTAAGATCTTCATGTCGTTGGGTGTAAAGACGGAGATGACCTTAGACATCTTCTCGTCGATGGCGCTGAGGCGGCTCTCCGCAACGCTCTCATACCAATCGAGATAGGCGTCCGTGCCGTCCCCGAGCTTCTGCTTCTGCTCGCTCTGTTCTTCCGACCACTTGGTCTCCTCTTCCACCCATTGGTCGTAGAGGAAGAAATAGACGTCCTGCAGGCTGTGCACGGCGGTGTCGTCCTCCGTGAATTTGTAGGGATAGGGCGTCAAAAGCAGTTTCCTCAAGCTGTTTTTCGCCTCGGCCACGTTGAGATCGAGCTTAGGCGAGAGCATATCGAGCGCCGACCTGTACTGATAGGGCAGCGTCATACCGTTGTCCGCACCCGTGACGCGGCAGGGGTCGAACAGCTTGTTGGCAAGGCGCGACTCGTTCGCTTCAACTTTGGGTCCCTTCGTCCCGCCGTTCTTGTAGTCGTAGGAATAATCTGCGGCGTTCAGCGCCTGACCGGGCATGGTGAGGCAGAAGAACTGATTGTCGTTGTCGCCGCCGATGACGCGCTCGATTTCGTCATAGAGCACACTCGACATCGACCGCTTGTCTTCCTTATCCTCCTTCACGGGGGCTGCCTTCACGGCCTTTGCGGGGGCCTCCCTGACATCCTTTACAGGCGTCTCTGCCGCCGTCTTGACGTCCTTCACGGGCGTCCCTGTTGCTGTCTTAGCGTCCTTCACGGGCGCTGTCTTGGGGTCCGATTTCTCTCTTTGACCGATTGCTTCCGTCAACATTGGTTTCCTCCTTATTTCGTGGGGTCCCCCACACCGATATGATAACACCGCGAAAGCCCGCCTGCTTAATCAGGCGGGCTTTCGTTTCGCGAAAGCCCGCTTGTCAAGCGGTTTTTAAGATTTTTCTGAAAAATTTTCGGTGCACGGAAAAAATCGCTAAATAAGGCCATTTTTACAGGCATCCTCCGATAGTCAAACGCTCGTTTCCTTGTCACAGAACTGCAGGCTTGCGCGGCAATCGTAATATCGAGCGCAATGTTAAAAAATCACAAATGACGGTAGTGTGTGCGCTTGGTTATAAACAAGCGGCGGCTTTCAGCTGACGGCGCGGCTGTGCCGCGCCGTCACCCGCTCGCTTCGCTCGCGGGCGCCGACCAAGCGCACACACAAAACCTGACAAACCAAAAAACAGGGCTCCCAAAAAAGATTTGCTGAGCAAAGATTTTTTGGGAAGAGGGGACGTAACCGCGCAAATCGGGCAGTTTGCGACAGCAAATTGCCTCAAAGACGCGGTTTGCGGCGACGAAGCACCGCAGCGCGGCGCGGAGCCGCCCCCGCTGACCCGCTTGGGGTCGGCTTCCGCGTCTTGCCGCGTGCCCGTGCATTTTCAGTTTACCATTTTAGCGCATGCCAAAACTCCCGGCGTTACTGTGCCGAGTTCCTGTCCATCTAAATACACCTTGAAGTCGTCAAAAAGGATATATTTTTTATCGTCGTCCTCTCTTAACCGCGTCACCACGTCTTTGTTATCGACGTCCGTTTCAATAAACGTCTTCATTCCCCGCGAACATATAATGCGTCCACCCGATTTCTCGATGTATTTTATGATATAGCTCACCGCCGTTCCGATCGTGAGCGCAGTCCCATCTATCACTTCAAATGAGTTTCTCCCGAAGCGGTCCTGAAAGAAGGTATTCTCCGTGTATTCGACCATGCGTTTCTTCTTGACATCGTATTCCCGTTTTTGTTCCATCTTCCCGGTCATCTTATCCTCCGGGATATATAATATGGCGTGAAAATGGAGACGAGCCGTATCTTCGCCGCGTTCCCAAGTACCCATATATTTCCAACCTTTCCTGCTTGCCAGATTGGATAATGCCGTCAGAAGCCTTTTCTCAAACTGCTTCTCTGTCACCTTTTTGCTATCGTATGTAAATGTCGCGAAATAGCTTAGCCCGTGCAATGCAGCACGCCGTAAACAGCGGATCCTTCTCGTAATTTCCGCACGCTTCTTACAGTCCATTTTATAATCCAGATACCGGTACAGCTCCCGTTCGCTCCTAAAATACGGCGCCAACTTAGAGGCTATAAAATCATACTGGTCCTCGGGTCTCATGCCGTAACTCTCACGATACCATTTCAAAAACTCATCCGCTTTTGTGCTGATGCGCCGTCTTTTTGCGACTATGCTTATCGCCTGATTCGGCTCCACGGCCAACTCTGCCGCCCTCTCCGAACCTTCTGCTTCCTCCTGCTGAAATTCGGGTGCTGCATCCATTGCTTCCAAACAGGACGTCAACGGCTCGTCAGACGGCAATATCTCTTCTTCCACCTCAATAGGTTCCTCGGGAGGCGGTCTTCGCCTCGGCCCGGAACTTCCCTCGGTGGGACGGATAGCAATGTAATGACTGCCATCGGAATAAACCTTGCATTTTTTCATGTGTTACCTCCATATAAAGAATTGATAAAATAACTGTTCTGCGCTTTGAGCTCCTCAACGGTCGCCTTTTCAAAGGCATATTCGAGATAGTCGGGAAGCCCCCTGCGGCTGTGTCTGGCAAGATCGTTGAAGTAGTCCGAGAAACAGTCCGTACTGAACCTGCCCGCGTAGATCTTGGCGTTCATCAGGAAGTACCGTTTGCGGGAATACTTGCCGTCCATCGTGCCGCGCTCCTTTTCGAGCCGCAGGACACAATAGCCGAAACGGTTGTAGATGCGCAAATTCCTCCGCCACAGCCACGCGGTGATGCTCTTGAGCAGATACACGAGCAGCGTATTGTCGCCGCGGCGGAAGCGAAAGTCCTCGTAGAGACGCATGAACCGCCCGAACGCCCACTCGCTCACCATCTCCTCAATGGTATAGAAGGGAAGCGCGAGGTGCATCTTTCCCGATGAGATGATGTGAATGACGTCGGCAAGTTCCCGCGCGTCTGCGCCCCAGCTCTCGGGCCGCTGCTCGTCTACAAAGACCTTGATGAACGGGAAGTGGTCCACCGTCGCAGAATGGCGGCACATTTTCAGCCAAGAGTTGAAGCGGTCATTCTTTTGATTGGCCTCGGACGTGCCTTTCTTGATCTCCTTCAGCTCGAGCATATTGCCGCGCTCCTTGCCGATCTCCGTGATGGCGACAACGCCGAACTCAAAACTGCCTGCAAGCGGGTTATTCTCCAGCACCTTCTTCCCGAGACGCAGCACATCGAAGTCGAGGATATGCGAACGGCGGTTTGTCTCGCGGCGCACGCGGGGAAAGAAGTCGAGGTCCCAGAGCGGCAGATTGCCCGCATCGATGAGCGCGTTGTCCGTGCGGATGGAATAGTTGGAGACGATGAGACTGCACTCCAAGACATAGATGAAGTAGGCCTGCGCATACGTTTCGAGGACGTCGAACAATCCGTTGACTTTAAGGGCGTCGTCAAACTCGCCGCCGTACCGCCCGACTTCATAGCCGTAGAGCTGCCACTGTGCATTTCCATGCCTTATAAACCGTGACCGCTTTAATGCCACCCATGCCTTGACGGAAGCGAGGTTATATACGGTGCCGTGTTCCATACAGGCGCGAAGCTCGTCCTCGAAGGAGACCCACGGGAAGTACGGGAATTTCATGTCGCTCTCCTGCAAGATAGAGAGCGCTTTTTGACGGAACATGACCTCCTGTGAGAGCACCATGTCTGTGATGAGCGTCGTCTTTTTCTTACCCATACTGCCACACGCCATAGAGACGATGGGGAGCTCGTTGATGAACCCGCAGTTCCTTGCCTCAAAGTGACGGAGGCGGTCACGGGCGAGCCGCGTCCTCCAACGGGAGAACAGCGGATAGACGGCAAAGACGAGTACCCAGAGAGGAACAGTACGAAAGAGGACCTGCAGATCGGCGACGAGCTTATAGAGCTGCACAAAGACGTTGACGACATCGAAGCTGACGGCGAAGTAGAAGTAGAAGGCGAGGAACGCAACAGCGATGCTCACGAGGTTGAGATGCGCCGCAAGGACGAACAGCCAGCACGACCGGATCCAGCGGTACTCCCTCAAAAAGTCACGGAAGGAGACGAGCCAACGCTTGAGCGGCACATAGGTGTATCTCATCAGGTTCCGGAACAGTTTCAGCGGGAGCGTATCCTTCCCGTGGCGGACGTTCGGGCGGCGATACATCATGCGCATGAGGATGATAAGAAGGACGAGCGCGGGAACGGCAATGGTGAGGACGCGCGCAAAGAGAAGCATCCCGCTCTCCACGGCTCCCCAATAGCCGTTGAAATTCTCCGCATTGAAGAAAAGCAAGAAATACGACTTCGCATCCTCCCAAAACTGCCCGCCGTTATCCGCGAAGCCGAAGTCGAGCAGAAAGATCTCCGACTTTTCCTTGACCGACGGCACGATGTCATGTTCGACCGCGAACAGCTCGCAGAAGTAATACGCAACGGACAGCCCGAGATCCTTGCAGGCCTCCCATGCCCGCAGCCAGCTCTCGCGAAAGACGAAGACGCCTAAAAGGACGAGCGTCAGAGAGAGGACGGACGCCACGATGATATTCACCCTACGCATACAGCTGTCCTCCCGTATAGAGGAAATACCCTACTAAAAAGAGCGCAAGGACGACGCCCAATACCGCGAGGATACGTTTAATCACTTTCATAGCCATTTGGAGAATGCCATGCGGGACGGTTTGCCCCGCACGCATCCTCATTTTTCCTCCTTATTCGTTCTTTCTGAATAGCCCGATGAACCACACGATGAACCGCGCGGGGAGCATCAAGAGCCAAAGGATGAACTTCAAAAC
>QAKM01000075.1 GCA_003343805.1 Bacillota bacterium
GGTTTTTCGCGGTTCACTTTTTCCATGCAGGCGAGAAAAGCTGTTAAATAATTAATTTAAATCCGCAGTCATAGTCTTAAGGGCTGTGGATTTGTGAATAAGTCCGGAAATCCTGATAAAACAAGGGAAAAGTTTCAGGAACAACTGTGTGAAGAATCGTCTGCAAACGGTTTGATAACAGGGATTTTGTCCACAGAAGCTGAATTTAACCCGGAAATCCGTAAAAAAGAGAAATTTTTTTCCACTTGTATCCACAGATTGTAAACAGGATATTCTTCAACCTATCCTGTGGATAAGTGGATAACTTTGTGGATAACTTTTCTGTCCACTTATCCACAGGAATATCTTTTTCAATATTGTGGATATATAACAGCCAAGCTTGTCTGTTACGCTGATTCTCAGGAAGGACTCAGTTTTTTCTTTAAAACTTCGATGGTCTCCCTTACTGTATCTGATTTTTTTATCTCAGAGGCAATTTTTCTGGAACCGTGAAGAACTGTGGAATGATCACGGTTTCCCATCTCAGCGCCGATTCTTTTCAAACCGGCGTCTGTCATATTGCTGCACAGATACATGGCGATCTGTCTGGGATATACGATTTCACTGCTTCTTTTGTTGCTCTTTATATCATCTGCCGTAATATGAAAATGTTCCGCCACTACATCAATGATCAGAGAGGGGGTCAGTTCCTTCTGTTCATCCGGAGAAACGATATCTTTTAAGGCTTCCTCCGCCAGCTTTACTGTAATCTCGCGGTTTTCGAGATTACTGAGAGCGATCAGCTTATTCAGAGCGCCTTCCAGCTCACGGATGTTGGATTTTATGTTCATGGCGATGTATTCAATGATTTCATTATCAATGTGATACCCGTCATTTTCTTCTTTTTTATGAAGAATGGCCATTCTGGTCTCAAAATCAGGAGAAGAAATATCGGCAATCAGTCCCCACTCAAACCGGGAACGAAGCCTCGCTTCCAGAGTTTCAATGTCCTTCGGAGGTTTATCAGAAGATATGATAATCTGCTTTTTGCTTTCGTAAAGGTCATTAAAAGTATGGAAAAATTCCTCCTGGGTAGATTCCTTGCCGATGATGAACTGGATATCGTCAATCAGCAGAACATCCACATTCCTGTATTTTTCCCGGAATTTGGACATAGCTGTATTATTTCCGTTTCGGATGGAGTCAATCAGTTCATTTGTAAAAGTTTCACTGGTTACATACAGAACTCTTTTTTCCGGATTCTGTTCCAGGACAAAGTGGGCGATGGAATGCATCAGATGGGTTTTCCCAAGTCCTGCTCCTCCGTGGATAAAAAGAGGATTGTACATTTTTCCAGGAGATTCAGCCACGGCCAGAGCCGCGGCATGAGCGAATTTATTGTTATTTCCAACTACAAAGGTATCGAACGTATATTTTGGATTCAGGTTGGCCTTTGCGGCATTGGCGGCGTTCTCGGCATTATGGAAGGAGGAAAACATTTTTTTATTTTCTGTTTTCTTTGCCTGCTCAGGAAGGATAAATTCGATCTCATATTCTTTTCCTGTAAACTCCGCGATGGCTACCTTAATTGGAAACATATATTTTTTTGTAATATAATCAATCCCCATCTGTTCGGAGGGGACTAATATCGTCACTGTGTGGTCTGATACGCTGTGTATTTCCAAAGGCTTCAGCCATGTTTTAAATGAAATATCAGAAAGCTCATGCTCCACCTTTACGATATACAGTATTTCTTCCCATTTTTCTTTCAGTAGATCCAGATCCATAGTATAATCTCCAAAAAACCATTTTTTCCTATACTAATATTAAACCAAAAAAGGGGATTTATCAATGGAAACTTTTTTGTGAATAACTTATCCAAAGTTTAAACATTGTAAAATTT
Source organism: Bacillota bacterium (assembly GCA_003343805.1). Classification (GTDB taxonomy): domain Bacteria; phylum Bacillota; class Clostridia; order Christensenellales; family Borkfalkiaceae; genus Gallimonas; species Gallimonas intestinavium. The sequence goes on from QAKM01000075.1 coordinate 1,883, forward strand.
GTTGTATTTCAGGGTAAAATCCATGTGACACAGAAGTTTTTAAAGGTTATTTACACATAAAAAACAGAGGTTATCCACAAGTTATCCACAAATTGTGGATAAAGGGAATGGAGGAAAATTACAGCCGTTTGGTTGTCAGGACACAACCTGCCTTATCCCTTGGCTGAAGGGTGAACTGTTACTAAAATCAGCATAAATCCGCCATTTTTGAAGAAATTGTCTTGACTTGGAAAGGCAATGCGAATATAATTGTAATGATGTTTTCACAAAAATATAGCTGACCAGGAGAATAATGCCAATTATTATAAAATTTGGCTTGAAAAGGAGGTGCCACACTATGAAAATGACATTTCAGCCAAAAAAGAGATCAAGAGCTAAAGTTCACGGATTCAGAGCGAGAATGAGCACAGCAGGCGGAAGAAAAGTCTTAGCTGCAAGAAGAGCAAAAGGAAGAAAAGTATTGTCAGCATAGGCCGCAGCGATGTGGCCTTTTTGTTACTGTCCGCCCTGCGGACAGTAGCTTCTTTTCTTCTGAATGATAAGGAATAAGTATGATATTTTCAGAATCGTTAAAAAAATACGGTGATTTTAAGAGTGTCTATCAGTGTGGAAAATCATTTGCTAATAGATATCTGGTCATGTATGTTTTAAAAAGGGACACAGATCAAAACCGTATCGGCATTTCCGTAAGCAAAAAAGTGGGAAATAGTGTAGTCAGACACAGGATTACCAGATTGGTTCGTGAAAGTTACAGATTAAATGAAGCCTTATTTGAGAGAGGTCTTGACATCGTAGTCGTAGCAAGACCTGGTGCTAAAGGAAGAAATTATTTTGAAATTGAAAGCGCATTGCTTCATCTTGGAAGAATCCACAAGATCGTAAAGTAATGTTCATGTAAGGAAGGATGATTTTGAAGCATCCTGGCATGAAAGAAGTGGAAAAATGAAGAGATTGCTCATTTATCTGATCAAAATGTATCAGAAATATCTTTCGCCTATGAAAAGTACGAAATGTCCCTATATCCCCACATGTTCTCAGTACGGACTGGAAGCAATACAGAAATATGGGGCTCTAAAGGGTGGTATATTGGCATTTTGGAGAATTTTAAGGTGTAATCCTTTTTCAAAAGGTGGATACGATCCGGTTCCATGAGGAGGAATTAGAGAATGTTATTGACAAAAAGTACGACGTTTATCATTGGTCCTGTTGCCAATATACTGGGATATATAATGAACGCCATCTTCTGGCTGCAGTCGCAGATCGGGATTGAGAACATCGGTTTGTGTATCATTCTTTTTACAATCGTTGTTTATCTGCTCTTAACCCCTCTGACGATTCAGCAGCAGAAGTTCTCCAGATTATCGAACAAAATGAATCCGGAGCTTCAAGAAATTCAGAAAAAATATAAGGGTAAAAATCAGGATCAGCAGGCTATGATGGCCATGAATGAAGAGACGAAGGCTGTCTATGCGAAATATGGAGTGCATCCTATGGGAAGCTGCCTGCAGCTTTTAATACAGATGCCGATTCTTTTTGCCCTGTACCGTGTAATCTGGAATATACCTGCATACGTTTCAAGTGTAAGAGACGCTTTTATGCCTCTGGCAGAGGCTTTAATGGAACAGTCCGGCGCTCAGGCTTTTCTGGAAGAGATGGCTCAGAGTGTGAATGTTACCTTCAATGAGATGACAAATCTTACGATTATAGATGTCCTCTATAAATTAAATCCGTCTAACTGGACAGCTCTTGCAGAGAAATTTCCGGATATATCTTCTCTGATTCAGTCTACACAGTCAAAAGTGGATGAGATGAATTATTTTCTGGGACTAAACATTGCAGACGCGCCTTTTTCTATTATAACGAGTGCCATCTCGTCCGGAGCCATTCTTCTGGCTATAGGAGCGCTGTTGGTTCCGATTCTGTCCGCTTTGACTCAGTATCTGAATACAAGGCTGCTGTCTCAGCAGAATACGAATACCTCTGCCTCCAGCAATAGTCAGAACGACACAATGGCAAGCACCATGAAAACCATGAATACGGTAATGCCTATCATGTCCGCTGTATTCTGTTTTACGCTTCCTGTAGGTATGGGTATCTACTGGATCGCCGGGGCGGTGGTAAGATGTGTTCAGCAGATCATTATCAATAAGAGTATTGATAAGATTGATGTAGATGAGATTGTAAAGAAAAATTTGGAAAAAGAAAATAAAAAGAGAGCAAAACAGGGACTTCCGCCTCAGAAAATATCCAATACCGCAAGAATCAATACAAGAAATATTGAAAGCAAGCAGAGTAAGCCCCAGATTTCTGAGGAAGAGAAAAAGAAGAGAATTGAAAGCGCTACAGAGTATTATAAAAATACCTCCACAGCAAAGCCGGGAAGCCTTGCTGCAAAAGCGCAGATGGTGAAGCAGTATAATGAGAAACATGCGAAGAAGTAACAAGGGGGTTTAGAGTATGGATTCTATTCGTGTAACGGCAAAAACAGTAGAAGATGCGATTACAGAAGCATCGATCCAGCTTGGGACAAACATTGACAATATCGAGTATACAGTCATTGATAAGGGTTCCAGCGGATTTTTCGGTATTGGGGGAAGAAAGGCAGTCATTGAGGCAAAGAAGAAATTCACAGATGAAGATCTGATGAAAGAGGTCTTTGGCACTGGGGAAGAAGCAAAAAAAGAAGTTAAAAAAGAACAGAAAAGAGAGCCCAGAAAGGATTCCAGAAGGGAAGGCAGAAAAGAATTTTCTGAAAAGAAAAAAGAAAATCCTGAGAAAAAGAAAGAAGCGAAGAAGGAAGTAAAGAAGGAAGAAGTAAAAAAAGAAGAACCCAGAAAAGAAGAGAATAAAAAAGAAACAAAGAAAGAAAATCTTTCTAAGACTTCGGAAAAAACGCCGGGAGAAAAAGTAAATCCGGCAGAAAATCAGGAGCCGGTTCAGGAAAAGGCTGCCAAAGCTCCAAGAGTGCCGGCGGATCCCCAGGAAGTAAAGAGAAGAGCAGAAGTATTCTTAACAGACGTTATGAAAGCTATGGGCATGAATGTGGAAATCAAAACGGATTTCGCAGAGGATGTTCTCTCTGTGGAATTATGCGGAGATGATATGGGACTGCTCATAGGCAAGAGAGGACAGACGCTGGATTCTCTTCAGTATCTTACCAGTCTGGTAGTAAATAAGGGAAAGGCTTCTTATGTCCGCGTAAAGCTTGATACAGAAGATTATAGGAATAGAAGAAAAGCCACTCTTGAAAATTTGGCTAAGAATATTGCTTTTAAGGTAAAGAAAACCAGAAGACCGGTATTTCTTGAGCCAATGAATCCTTATGAAAGAAGGATTATTCATTCCGCTCTTCAGAATGACCCGTATGTAACGACCCACAGTGAAGGAGAAGAACCTTACCGTAAGGTTGTAGTTACATTAAAAAAGAGACAGTAATCCGGTTGGGGATGCTGCACAGAAAAACGGCCGTAAAAAGCCAGTTGTGCGGCATCCCCATCATAATATGAAAGGAAAGGTTATGAATCACGATACAATAGCGGCTATCTCAACTGGTATGACCCCTTCCGGAATCGGGATTATCCGTATAAGCGGCCCGGATGCCTTTTTAGTTGCCGACAGGCTGTATCAGTCGAAAAATAAAAAGAAAAAAATATCAGAACAGCCTTCTCACACAGTTCATTACGGTTATATCGTTGAGAATGTGAAAATTTTAGATGAAGTTCTGGTATCTATTTTCA
>QAKM01000096.1 GCA_003343805.1 Bacillota bacterium
CGTTTCCGCCGCCGTATAGGTAAGGGCGGGCATCTTGAGGGGCTTTTTGAGCACGGCAGCGACTTCGCGCGCGATGCCGAGGATGCACTGGCAGTCGGGGCGGTTGGCGGTGACGGCGATATCGAAGAGATAGTCATCGATGCCGACGACGGGGCGGATGTCCGCGCCGACGGGCTCGCCTTCCTCGAGGATGAGGATGCCGTTGACCTCGGCGCCCTCGTAATAATCGTCGGTGATGCCCAGCTCCTCGCCCGAGCACATCATGCCCTCGGAGAGCACGCCGCGCAGCTTGCCGTTCTTGATCTTCTGCACGCCGCCCTCATGCAGGACGGTGGCGCCGTCCAGCGCGCAGGGCACTTTGGCGCCTGCAAAGACGTTGGTCGCCGCCGTGCAGATCTGCTTGACGCCGTGCTCGCCGCAGTCCACCTTGCAGACGGTGAGCCGGTCCGCATCGGGGTGCTTCTCGGTGGAGAGGATCTTGCCCACGACGACGTTCGTGACGTCCTTGCCGAGATAGGTGAGTTCCTCCACCTCAAACCCGCACGAGAAGAGCTTTTCCTGCAGCTCCTCGGCGGAAATATCGATGTCCACATAATCTTTTAACCAACTGAAAGGTGCGATCATCTTGCTTCCTCCTCAATCTTTGAACTGTTCCAAGAAGCGCACGTCGTTTTCCGTGAGCAGCTTGATGTTGTTGATGCCGTACTTGAGCATGGCGATGCGCTCGATGCCCATGCCGAAGGCAAAGCCCGTGTATTCATCGGGGTCGATGTGGCAGTTTTCGAGCACGCGGCGGTTGACCATGCCCGCGCCCAGGACTTCGATCCAGCCCGTCCCCTTGCAGAGAGAGCAGCCCTTGCCGCCGCACGCCGCACACGAGACGTCCACCTCGACGGAAGGTTCCGTGAAGGGGAAGTAAGAGGGACGCAGGCGCGTCTTGCTCGAAGAGGAGAACATGGTGCGCGCAAACTCGTCGAGCATCCCCTGCAGGTCGCACAGCGTGATGTTGCGATCGACGACGAGCCCCTCCATCTGGTGGAACATGGGCGAATGCGTCGCGTCGTCGTCCGAGCGGAACACGCGGCCGGGCGAGAGCATCTTGATGGGCGGGCGGTGCTCCTCCATGAAGCGGATCTGCCCCGCGCTCGTCTGCGTGCGGAGGAGGTATTCCTCGCTCAGATAGAAGGTATCCTGCATATCGCGGGCGGGGTGATCGGCGGGCGTATTGAGCGCCGTGAAGTTGTAGTAGTCGTTCTCGATCTCGGGGCCTTCAAAGATCTCAAAGCCCATGCCCGCGAAGATATCGACGAGCTCGTTCTTGACGCGCGTCACGGGGTGGAGCGCCCCCTTTCTCTGCCGCTTGCCCGGCATGGTGACGTCGAGCGACTCGCTTTCCAGCCGCGCCGCAAGTTCGCGCTGCTTGACGCGCGCCTCCGCCGCCGCAAAGTCAGCTTCCAGCTTTTCGCGGATGGCGTTCACCTTCTTGCCGAAGGAAGGGCGCTCCTCGGGCGCGATCTCCTTCATCTTCTTCAGCAGCGCCGTGACGATGCCCGCACGGCCCAAAAACTTCATCTTGACCTCGTACAGTGCGCGGCTGCCCTCGGCCTTTTCCGCCTCCTGAAGCGCCTCCCGGACGATGTCCTCCTGCATGATCTCTTTCTCTTCCATATCTGCCTCCTGCTGCAAAAATAAACGCCCCGCCGGCCGGGATCCCGGCCGACAGGGCGAAGCGTTTCGCGGTACCACCTGTCTTTGTGCGGCCTCTGCCGCACCTCATTGCCCCTTCACGCGGGAAACGGCTCCCCTTGAAGTTCGGTTCGGGGGAGCGGCTCACGGGGGAATACCGCACCATTCCGGCGGCGGTCTTTCAGCCTGCGGACCTGCCTCTCTGCTCCCGAAAACGCGGTGCGTCTCTTCCGTTCAACGCCTGTATGCCCCCATTATAGCCCCTTTCTTCGGGCTTGTCAAATGGTTTTTGAAAGTTTTTCCGCCGCTCACTTCTCCGCGGCCGTCAGATGAAACTTCCTGCCGTCGGGAAGCACACAGACGAGCGTCTCTCCTCTCTGCTCGCAGAAGCCGACAAGTACTCGTCGACGAGCGGCTTCAGCGAGGCGATGATGTCCTCCGCCGTTACGGCAGCTCCTTCCATTCGATCTTGTTTTGCATTGCGTTTTCCTCCTCGTAAAAAAAGCGTGCCCCACAAGGAGACACGCTGCATTGGTATCTCCTTAGCAGCTACGCTAACTTCCGAACACGAGAAATCAGAGACACGAAATGCCATTCGTATCTCGCGTTCTTATTGAGTTAGCGTAGCATTTAGGGTATAGCACAGAAAGCGGAAAAAAGCAACCGAAAAATCAAAAGCCGTTTGCAGAAACCGGCTTCCGAAAAACAGCCTGCAGAGGAAAGCGGAACCGATCAAAGGACTGCCCCGTCCTCCCGAAAGGGCGAACGCGCCCTCCTCCCGTCCCTCACCAATCCTGTTTTTTGAGGGACTTGTCCTTCACGTCGTCGTAGTAGGCAAAGTAGCGGGCCTTCCACTCGGCGGGCGAGAGCGGATGCTCCTCCCCGCACATCTCGCGAAGATATTCCTCCAGCTCCTCGGGCGTGAAATCTCCCTCGGAGATCTCCCCGTCGTACTGCGAGAACAATTTTAAAAGATCGAGCTTCGAGATCATCTTCCCTCCCGGTAAAACGCATCGATGCGCGCAAAGAAGGCGGGGTCGGGCTCGGACAGCGCGATGCGCTCCTCCCGGCCGACGGACGCATAGAACGCCCGCTCCTGCGCCTTCGAGAGCCGAAAGCCGTATTTGCCCGTCAGCTCCCGATAGCGGATGTCGTACGCCTCATCCCGCCTGCACGTCTCGGGCGAAAACCACGCATTCAGGTGATGCCGCCCTTCTACGACTTCAAACTTCACACGGCCGCCCTCATGTTCCAGCTCGCCGCGGCGGGCATAGACGGATGCCCCGTTGAGGCGGATGGCCTGGTCGTGCTCGGCGTGCAGGATCAAAAAGCGCGTCCCCTTTGCCGCACGGATGCCCTTTTCCGCCGTATCGTACATGGCGCGGCCGAAGCGCATCACCTGCATGAAGAGGAGGGCGGGATACATGAACCGCCCGAAGTGGACGGTGAGCGTCGAACTGCTCTCGAGCAGCATCCGGCCGGGGTCGTTGAAGCCGGAGAGCGAACAGACGGCCTTCACGCGCGGATGCGCCCCCTTGCAGAAGACGGCGCACACCGCATAGCCGCCCCAGCTATGGCCGTAGAGATAAAACGCAAGCCCGTCAAAGCAGGGCTGCCCCTCCGCCCACGTCAGGATGCGCTGCAGATCGATCGCCGACTGCGGCAGCCCGCGCTGGCTTCGGCCCGAGGAGGCGCCGCTGCCCGTGGCATCGTAGAGGAGCACGCGATAGCCCTCGGCAAGAAAGCCCCGCGCCTCCGAAAAGTACCCCTCGGCGCAGTCGCGGATGCCGTGCGAGAGGATGACGAGCCCCTTTTTGTTCTCCTCGCCGAGATGATAGACGGCGAGCCGCCCCCTTCTGCCCACGGGCACGAACTCGCGCCGCACCGCGATCGCGGGCAGGTCGGAAAAGAGCGCCCGACGGCTGTAAGTATGCTTTACCCTGCCATACAGCAGCGAAAAGGTGATCCCCACCATGAGGATCTGCAGAAGAAAGAACAGCGCCGCCGCCCCGACGAGCGCGACGATCACCCAAACGACGATCATTCCGTCCGACATGATCCCCTCCCTGTTCTCAGCGGCCGCCCGCTGTGCAAAACGGCCGTTTTATCCACATTTCAACATTTCGCTTGTGGATAACCCGCCGATCCTGCGGGATTTTTCCACAATGCGCCCGCGTTTTCCACAGGATCGCACCCGGATCCGGCGACCGCCGGCAGCGCCGAAGAAACACCCGCCCGCAGGCCCGAGGCGCTCAGCGGAAGGCGTTGCGCGCAGGGTCGTACTCATATCCCAGGGCGCGCAGCTTCTCCTCAAGTTCGCCGCGATCCGCCTCATAATCCTCACACAGGGCATCCAGCGAGTCGTACACATCGCGGAGCTTGGTATTGACAAAACTTAAAAGCATGGCTGCGTCCGAAGGCAATTTCATTCCGTCTCTCCCGTGGGGGCGGGCGCGGCGCTTGTATGCGGAAAAGCGCCGCGTCCGCCCCGCTTCCGATCGTGTTTTCGATAATATCATTATAGTACCATCCGGCAAAAAACGCAACTGCATTTTTGCACATCGGCCTTGACATTTTTTCCCTTCCGTCGTATAATATAGATGTTTACAAAGTGAAGAGGCAACCATGACGCAACCGGAAAACAAAGAGCGGGACGCCGACCGGCAGTTGGAGGAGGACCTTGTCCTGAGCTGGATCCACGCCACGAGCGCCCTGAAAAATACCCGCATCACGCAAAAGATGATCTACAACGAGGCGGTGGTCATGGCCATCGTCTATGAACGCTGGCGCGAGGACGGCGTGGGGGCGGTCTCCTTCGGGGAGATCTGCCGCCGCACGCGGATGCTCAAGTCTCTCGTCAACCGCACGATCGGCGCGCTCGTCCGGCGCGGATTCCTGCTGCGCAGAACGGGCGAGGACAAGCGCACCACCTACGTTCTGCCCGTCCGCGAAAAGCTGCCCGAGTTTTTGGAGGAGCACGAACGCTCGCTCGCCCTGGCGCGGCGCATCATCGCCCTCATCGGGAAGGAGGATGCGCGCACCTTCTGCCGCATCGCCGAAACGGTGTTCAACGCCGACCCCCTCCCCGACCGCGAGCCGAACGCAGAGCAGGACGAAGAGCAGGACGCAGAACCGAACGCGGAGCAGGACGAAGAATAACCCATTTAAACGACACGCAAAAGGGACCGAAGATGCCTTCGGTCCCTCTTTCTTTTCCCCCTATCCGGTCATTCGCGGACGGCGTACAGGTCGAACTCGCGCTCCAGATCGAGCACGGCGCCCTCGTCCACGGTGGCGAGTTTGGAGACGGAGACTTCGTAGGCCGTCATCGTGACGACCTCCTCTTCCGAGAGGCGCTTCTGATATTCGCGGCTCTGGATGCGCCCCGAGAGCATGATGCGCGACCCCACGGTGAGATCCTGCACAAAGCGGGCGTTGCGCCCCCATGCGATGCAGGGGATGTAATCGGACTTGTTGTACGCACGGTTGACGGCGACGAGGAGATCGGAGATCTCGCGGTTGAAGGGCGTCGTGCGGTAGATGGGCGGCTTGCAGATGTAGCCGCCGAGCAGGATGCTGTTCGGGTTGCGCCCGGGGACGTCCTCGACGATGTCGCGCACGAACACCGTGAGCATGAGGCGCGAGCGGCCGTTTTCCAGCTTGTTGTAGCTGCGAAACTGCCCCTCTGCGCAGAGGATGCTCCCCTCTTTGAGATCGTTGCTGCGGATGATGCGCTCGGAGATGGTGACGGGCAGGATGTCCGCCTGGCCCGAGAGCCGCGGCACCCGCACAAAGAGCTCGTAAAACCCCTCCCCGTACACCTCGTGCGAAAAGACCGCCTCCGACACGATCGTTCCTCTCAAGTAGACCTTGTTGTTCTTTTCCATGATGTGATCCATATCCTTCGAGTACCTCCATGAGTATTTCCCAAGATGAACGTGCCGCTTCAGTTCCCCGCGGCGGCAAACTGCCGGCCCGTGTGGTCGATGGTGTAATGGTCGCGGTAGATGAGCTCGCCGACGGGCACAAAGGTGAACCCGCGGGCGCGCAGCGTATCTAAAATGACGGGAAGCGCCTCCGCCGTATTGAGCCCGTTGTTGTGGCAGAGGATGATGGAGCCGCTCCTCGTTTTGGAGACGACGCGCTCCGCGATCTCCTTTGCCGACAGATCCTTCCAGTCGAGGGAATCGACGTCCCACTGAACGGGCATGAGGCCTAAGGAGCGCGACGTGTCGATGACGGCGTTGTCGTAGTCCCCGAAGGGCGGACGGAAGAGCGTCACCGCCTTCCCCGTCACCTCGGTGATGGCGCGGGAGGAGGTCGTAAGCTCCGTCCGGATGCCCTCTTCGGAGAGCTGCGACATCTTAGGGTGCGTCGCACTGTGCGTGCCGATCTCGTGCCCCGCCTCGTCGATCTTTCTGAGATAGTCGGGATGCTCCTCCGCCCAGAACTGCACGGTGAAGAAGGTGGCCTTCACATTCGCCTCTTCGAGCGCCTGCAGGATGGCATCGGTGTGCTCCGTCCCCCACGCGCAGTCAAAGGTGATGGAAACGGCGTTGTCCTCCCGCTCCACGCTGTAGACGGGGAGGGAACGCGCCGCGCTCCAATACACTTCCTCCGCACCCGCCGCCCCTGCCGCCCAGGCGGAGAGCACCACGGCTGCCGTCAGCGCCGCAGCCAGCGCGGCCGATCGCAAACGAAAGATCATTTCCCTGTCACCTCGGTTATGATACTATATTTTTGCACGGAGAATTTGGAGGGTTTTGTCGGACGGAGCTCCTTTGCGTCGAAAACGCCCTGTCCGCCCTTCTCCCGGCACCCCTTCCCCGCGCCTCCTTTCAACGTATGCACAGCCCAAAGTGTTTATGACGCGCAAAATAAGCGGCAGGAGAGGGGTGCTGTAATAAAAAACGGCGCGCCGCGGGATCATTCCCGCGGCGCGCCGCTTCAGCGAACCGTAAAACCCTCATGCCTGCATTTTCTCTGCCGTAAGAGAAAACTTCCTGCCGTCGGGGAGCGTATAGACAAGGACGTTCCCCTTTTCTGCCGTCTCCCCGAAAAAGTACTCGTCGACAAGCGGTCTCAGCGCGGCGATGATGTCTTCCTCCGTCACGACCGCACCGTCTTCCCAACCGATCTTTTCTGCCATTTCGTGCTTCCTCCTTATAAAAAAATAGAGCGTGCCTCCAAGGAGACACGCTGCATTTGCATCTCCGGTCGATGTCACTCAAACCGCACGCCCATAAGGAAACAGAGATACGAAATGCCTTTTCGTACCTTATGGGATGCTATTATTTAGTTTGAGTGACGCCTATAGTATAGCACAGCCACACGGAAAAAGCAACATGAAAAATAAGAGCATACAGTGAAAAATGATCGGATCATCCCGTTTCCGCCCATTTCTTCATCCAGAAGCACGAAAAAACGGACGGCCGAAGCCGTCCGTTAAAATCGCGGCAGCTCTTCTCGCGCGGTAGACCCCGCGCTCTCGTCGCCGCAAAGCCTTTAGGTCCGCCGCTGCGTTCCTCGCGGCTTGACCGCTCGGCTTGCGTCTCCTCTTCCCACGCATCTGCTGCGCATCTGCGCGGGAGCCCTATTATGCCCCGAGCAATGGGGCATTTCCAAGTTCGCAAGTGGTCAAAGCCACACCTCGTCGCGGCAAGGCGGTTTGGTCTGCGGCGCGCTTCGTTTGCCGCATGACCTTATATGCCTGCCGCTCCTCTTCCCGCAAAACTCGCTACGCGATTTTTTGTGGGAGCCCTGAAAAACAAGAAAGCACTTGCTCACCCCTTACACAGGGGAGGCGAAATTGTGGATTCAACAACCCTTCCGTCAGGCTCGTTCCTCACCTGACACCTCCCCTTACACAGGGGAGGCGAAATTGTGGATTCAACAACCCCTCCGTCAGGCTCGTTCCTCACCTGACACCTCCCCTTACACAGGGGAGGC
>QAKM01000004.1 GCA_003343805.1 Bacillota bacterium
ATAAAAACGCTTTCGGCTATGTTACAAGTCCCTTTTCAAACAGCAGATCGGAAAGCGCCCCGAGCTCTGTGGGCGAAAGCGTCTCCCCCCGCGCGCCTTCGGGAACGGCGGCCTCCGCCAAAATGCCCTTCGCGGCCTCGCGCGAAAGGCGGAACACGGCGATGAGGTTGTTTTCGAGCGTCTTTCGGCGGCTCAGAAAGGCGGCGCGCACCGTCTCGCGGAAGGCCTTTTCGCTTTTCACTTCAAACCCGCCCGCCGTAAAGTCGGCGTGCACGACGGCGGAATCGACGTTGGGGCGGGGCGTAAAGAGGGTGCGCGGCACGCTTCGGGTGATGCGGCAGCACCCTCTTCGGGCGATGGCGGCCGTCACGGCGCCGTAGTCCTCCGTCCCCTCACGCGCACAGAAGCGGCGGGCGACCTCCTCCTGCACCATCACGGTGAAGGAGAGGCAGCGCTCCCCCTCCTCGACAAAGCGCATGACGATGGGCGTCGTCACATAGTAGGGAAGGTTGGCGACGACGCGGTACTCCCCGAGCTCGCTCTCAAGCGCGGAAAGATCGCACTTTGCAAAGTCCTGAAAGCGCACTTCGGTGTTTTCGCAGCCCGCAAGCGTCTCTGCAAGGACGGGCTGTAAGCTCCTGTCGATCTCGAAGGAGACGACGCGCTTGGCCCGTTCCGAGAGGGCGCGCGTGAGCGCCCCCGCGCCCGTGCCGATCTCGAGGACGGTGGTGTTCTCATCGACGCCCGCATCCGAGACGATGGCGCGAAGGAGGTTGGTATCGGTGAGAAAGTTCTGCCCGAATTGTTTTTTGAAGGAGAAGCCGTGCTTTGAAAGCACGGAGCGGAGATCATCCATATTTTTCCTCGCATGACGGGCGAAGATCTGCCCATGCTGTGGTTGCAGGCAGGACCTGCCCTACCAAAGAACAAGAGGGGCGGAAGGATCGCGCAAATACGGTCTTTCCGCCCCTCCGACGTTATTTTTCGTTGACCATTTCTTGTCAGTTCAAGAAATGATCTCCGAGTTATCCATTGTTTATCATCTCCCGCACATACAGCGGGATAACATTTGCTTCCAAAATCATTCTGCAAGCAAGGTTGCCTTGCGCAGCAGGCCCCAATCTGCGCATACCTGCGGCTCACCGAGGTGAATGCGCGGGCACTTCCATTGTTGCCATCTGCCCGCGCAGAGGGCGAGCAGCCCTCTGATCGGAAGATTTTTTCTTGTCAGTTCAAGAAAAAATCTCCGAGCTATTCGTTGTTTATCATCTCTCTGACATACAGCGGGATGCCCTCGCGGTCGGCAAGCGCCCGGCACTGTTCGACGCACTCCGTTCCGATGCAGTCCACGACGGAAAAACGGCAGGGGACGCCGCTCTTTTTGCAGTCGCGGGCAAAGAAGAGCACGCTGTCGAAGGCGACGTCGCGGTAGACGGGACGGCAGAGACGGTCGTACATCTTCTTGTCGGGCGCGTTCAGCGAAATATTGACAAGGTCGATGACGCCCGCAAGCTGCGGCGTGATATCCCGCCCGTGGATGAGGTTGCCGTGGCCGTTGGTATTCAGGCGCGTTTTCCCGCCCCGCCGCTTGACGTGCGAGGCGATACAGAGCATCGCATCGAGGCGGTAGGTGGGTTCGCCGTAGCCGCAGAAGACCACTTCCTCATACTGCGTGGGATTGCCGATCTCCTTCACGACGTCTTCGACGGAGGGCTCGCTGTCCAGCCAGAGCGAATAGCCCTCGTACTGCGCGCTCTGATCGCGCACGCAGAACGTGCAGCGGTTGGTGCACCGATTGGTGAGATTGATATACAGATTGTTTCCGATTTGGTAGGTAAAGGTATTCATCTTGTGTCTTAGCGCAAATCACTTCGCCGCAAGTTTGTAAAAGAGCGTCTCCGCATTGCGGCGGACGACCGCTTGGATGTGCTCCTCGCCCACCCCCCGCACTTCGGCGAGCCGCCTCACAATGACGGGGATGTTGGCGGGGCTGTTCTTCTCCCCGCGGAAGGGGGAGAGATAGGGCGAGTCCGTCTCGGTGAGGAGCCGCTCCTCGGGGCAGGCAAGGGCGCTCTCCACGCTGCGGCGGCCGTTCTTGAAGCACACCGTGCCGCCGAAGGAAAAATACGCGCCGAGGGCAGAAAACTGACCCATCATCTCCTTCCCGTGCGAGTAGCAGTGCATGAGAAAGCCGTGTTTTAGAAGGGATGCGTGCTCCTTTAAGAGGGAGAGCATATCCGCCGCGCAGTCGCGCGAGTGGAGCTGCACGGGCAGGGAGAGGCTGTCTGCAAGTTCGAGCTGCGCCACAAACGCCGCCCTCTGCGCTTCCTTATCGGTATTCCCGTAATGATAGTCGAGGCCGATCTCCCCGACCGCAACGCACTTGGGATGGCGGGCGAGCGCTTCCAGCTCTTTGAGCCAATCGCGGGGCAAGTTCTCGAGCTCCGAAGGATGCACACCCGCCGTGAAGAAGGCGCCCTCGTGATTTTGGGCAAACTCCTTATGCCAAAGGCTGTGGGCGACGGTATCCCCCGCTAAAATGACGGTCGAAACGCCCGCCGCACCGATACGCTCCCATTCCTCGGGGAAGGAGTACCCCTCGCCCGCAAAGTGCGCGTGGACGTCGATCATCGGATCTTCGCCCCGCTCTCCATGCTCTTTTCGGGGGAGAGAAGGGAGAGATTGCCCTCGCTGTCCTCGGCACAGAGGATCATGCCCTCCGACTTCACGCCGCAGAGCTTGACGGGCTTTAAGTTGGTGACGAGCACCACCTTCTTTCCCACCATCTCCTCGGGGGTATAGTATTTTGCAATGCCGGAGACGACGGAGCGCACTTCTTCGCCCACTTTCACCGTTTCATGCAGCAGTTTTTCCGACTTCTTCACCTTCTCGCAGGCGATGACCTCGCCCACGCGCAGCTCGATCTTCGCAAAGTCGTCGATGGTGATCTCGGGGAGTTTTTCCTCTTCGGCAGCATCCGGAGCCGCCGCAAGAGTTCCCCCGCTCTCTCCGGCAGGTGCGGTCCGGCCGTCCGGGGCAGGCGCGTTTTCGCGCGCATACTCCTCGCGCTGCGCCTTTTGGATGGCTTCCACCTTGGGCGCGACCTCCTTCCAGTCGAAGCGCGCAAAGAGGGGCTCGTCCTCTTCGGCGATCTGATTGCCGCTCGGGTACGCCCCGAACGAATCGCACTCTTCCAGGCTCTTTAAGGGCGCGTTCAGATAGGAAGCGATCTTCCCTGCGGTCTCGGGCAGGAAAGGGGCGAGCAGGCTCGCGCCCGTTAGGATGCTCTCGGTGAGGTTGTAAAGGACGGTCGCAAGGCGGTCCTTCTTCGTCTCGTCCTTTCCGAGCGCCCAGGGCATCGTCTCGTCGATGTACTTGTTGGCGCGGCGGAAGATGAGGAAGAGCTCGTTGAGGGCGTCCGCGATGCGGAAGTCCTCCATGCACGCCTCCACCCGTTCTCTCGCGCCCGTGACGACGGCTTTGAGTTCCTCATCGACGGGCTCCGAAACACCGGCATCCCGCACGACGCCGTCAAAATACTTGCGCGTCATGGCGAGGGTGCGGCGCACGAGGTTGCCGAGTGTATTGGCAAGGTCGGAATTGACACGCTCGCAGACGAGCTCCCAGGTGATGGTGCCGTCGCCTTCGTAGGGCATCTCGTGGAGCACGAAGTAGCGCACGGCGTCCACGCCGAACACGGAAGCAAGGTCGTCCGCATAGATGACGTTCCCGCGCGATTTGCTCATCTTCTCGCCGCCCTGCAAGAGCCAGGGGTGGGCAAAGACGTGGTCGGGAAGAGGCTCGCCGAGCGCCATCAGGAAGATGGGCCAGTAGATGGTATGGAAGCGGGCGATGTCTTTTCCGATGACGTGCAGCTTTTCGGCATGGCGCCAGAATTCGTCGTAAAGGGGCGCGCTGCCGTCGGGGTCGTAGCCGAGCCCCGTGATGTAGTTGGTGAGGGCGTCCAGCCACACATAGACGACATGGCGGCTGTCGAAATCGACGGGGATGCCCCACTTAAAAGTAGAGCGCGAGACGCACAGATCCTGCAAGCCCTTCTTTAAGAAGTTGTTCATCATCTCGTTCTTGCGGGAGACGGGGCGGATGAAATCGGGGTGCGACTCGATGTGCTTGATGAGCGCGTCCGCGTACTTCCCCATCTTGAAGAAGTACGCCTCTTCTTTGGCGCGTTTGACTTCGCGGCCGCAGTCGGGGCACTTGCCGTCTACAAGCTGGCTCTCCGTCCAGAAGCTCTCGCACGGGGTGCAGTACCAGCCCTCGTACTCGCCCTTGTAGATATCGCCCTGTTCATAGAACTTTTTGAAGATCTTCTGCACCGTCCTGACGTGCTCGGGGTCGGTGGTGCGGATGAATTTATCGTACGAGGTGCCGACGCTGTCCCAGATGGAGCGGATGACGCCCGCAACGTTGTCGACGTATGCCTGCGGGGTGACGCCCGCCTTTTCCGCCTTCTCCTCGATCTTCTGGCCGTGCTCGTCCGTGCCCGTCTGGAAGCGGACGTTATAGCCCTGCATCCGCTTGAAGCGGACGATGGCGTCCGTCAGAATGGCCTCGTAGGTATTGCCGATGTGCGGCTTGCCCGAGGTATAGGCGATGGCCGTCGTTACATAATAATTGCCCTTCATGATCCTCTCTCCTCGGCACGGACAACCGCCGCGCCTGAACGTCGTTCCCCCGCAGGAGCCCTGCGAAGATAGTTTTTCGCCTTCATTATACACGCTTTCCGTAAAAATGTAAACTTATTTTACGCCTCGCGAGAGGGTGTCGAGCGCAGCGAGACGGAGGGAGCTTTTGCCCATTCGTCTGCACTCCTTCCGTCAGCCCTTCGGGCTGCCACCTCCCTCGGCGAGGGAGGCAAGGAAGTTACCGTTTCCCCTTGGCTCCTCGTCGCCGCAAAACGTCTATGCGAGCCCGCCCCTGCCCTCCCTGTGTAAGGGGCGAGCAAATGCTTTCTTGTCAACGCCACGGTGTGGCGTTGACCATTTGCGAGCTTGGAAACGGCACATGGATCGTGCCGTTTCCTGACCGAGCGCGGTCTCTACCGCGCGAGACGGTGGCTTGCCAAAGGCAAGACGGAGGGGTTGTTAAACCCGATGATGAGACGGAGGGAGTAACAGAGCTCCCGCAAGGCGCTTCACCTTTGCTCCCACTCTTCCCGCAAAATGGCGCGGTGGACCAGATCGCACCGCTCGCCCGTCGCGGTGAGCTTCCACGCCTTCCGCGCGGTCTCCTCGTACACAAACCCGCACTTTTCCATCACCCTGCCCGAGCCGACGTTCTCCTTCGCATGACACGCCTCGAGGCGGTAGAGCCCGCACTCTGCAAAGAGATAGTCCCTGACGCAGGCGAGCGCTTCCGTCATGATGCCCTGCCCCCAGAAGCGGCGGCAAAGGCAGTAGCCGAGGTCGGCGCAGTCCGTGCGCTTGTCGAGGCTATCCACCGAAATACTGCCGATGACCTCGCCCTCTTTCACGATCGCCCAATGAAAGACATCGGGCTTTTTTGCCTCCTCTTCCCACGCGGCAAGGAGCGCCCGCGTAAAAGCGATATCTTCGTGCGGCGTCCACGTCAGATATTTTGTGACGGCGGGATCCGTCATCCAATTTCTGTAACATTCCTCTGCATCGTCTGCGCGGAAGGGGCGTAAGAGCAGCCGCTCCGTCGTCAAAACCTTGCTGCCGAGTTCCTTCATCTGATACCTCCCAAACAAAAAGCCCGCCGGTTGACCCGACGGGCTGGATTTTCCAAAAAACGCGCGCGCCAAGTCATCGTATTTCCAAGGAGAATACGACCATCATGGGCATAACGTTGACAACATTCGCGTTCATATTTTCAGTATAGCACTTCTCCGCGCCGCCGTCAAGGAATGCGTACTATATTGTAGGCCCCATCCAAAGCATAACCTGTCCTGCGGCGGCATAGAGTAGAGGGATGAACGGCGTATTTGCGGCGATGTTTGTTCTCTCCACGCTGCTCTTTCTCATCTTTGACCCGCAGGGTTTCCTGCCCGCGCTCGCTTCGGGCGGAGAAAAGGCGGTATCGCTCTCCCTCTCGCTCGCTGCCGCCTACTGCGTGTGGATGGGTTTCTTCGGCGTGATGGAACAGAGCGGCCTCACCCGCCTTCTTGCGCGCGCCGTGCGCCCCGCCGCCCGCAGGCTCTTCCGCTCGGACGACGAAACGGCGCTCTCCGCCGCCTGCTGCGCGATCTCCGCCAACCTTTTGAGCCTTCCCGGCGCCCCCACGCCCCTCGGCATCGAGGCATCCCGCCGCTTTCTTGCAGAGAACAACCCCTTCGGCGCCTATATGCTCTTTGTGCTCCACGCGGCGGGCGTGCAGCTCTTCAGCACCACCGCCCTCTCGCTGCGCCTTGCCGCGGGATCTTCCTCCCCCGCCGACATCGTCCTGCCCATCCTGCTCTCCACGCTCGCTTCGGCGGCGCTCGTCGTCCTTCTCGTCTTTATCACCGCGCCCCGAACGGGCGCCCACCCGCGCCGAAGCAAGAGCCGCCGATGAGCGCCCTCCTCTTTCCCCTGCTCTTTCTGGGGGTATTCCTCTTTGCGCTCCTGCGGAAGGTCAAACTCTTTTCCGCCTTTTCGGAGGGAGTGAAGGGCGCTCTGCCCCTGCTCGCCTCCCTCTTCCCCTCGCTCGCCGCCGTGCTCATCTTGAGCGAACTCTTCACGCAGAGCGGGCTTTCGGGATATCTCGCCCGCCTCCTCGCCCCCGCGCTGAAACTCGTCGGCATCCCCGAAGAACTCGCGCCCCTCCTCCTTGTCAAGCCCTTCTCGGGGAGCGGGGCGACGGCGCTCCTGAGCGAAGTCATCGCGCAATACGGCGCAGACAGTTATCTTGCCCGCTGCGCCTGTGTGCTGTACGGCTCGAGCGAAACGACCTTCTATCTTTCGGCGCTCTATTTTGCGGAAACAAAGAAATTTTCGCCGCTGCCCGTCGCCGCGGCGCTTGCGGGGAATCTTTTGGCGGCGATCCTGGGCTGCCTGTTTTGCCGTATTTTGTAGCAATTTCGGGCAAAAAGAGCGATTTTGTCATTTTTCCGCAAATTTCGGTGAATTTTTGCGCATAAAATGTTCAGGAAATGTTCCAAAACACAAAAAAATAAATTTTGGAAATTTTTTGCGGAATTGGTTTTACTTTTTCGGAA
>QAKM01000089.1 GCA_003343805.1 Bacillota bacterium
ATTTATCGAGCGCGATCTTGCACTCCTGCCCGATAATGGACTGATGCAGCAGAACGTGGTCGAGCACGGAGCCCAACACATAGCGGCAGTTGGGGGTTTGCGTCGCCTTTTCGACGGCTTCGGAGATGGCGCAGCCCAGCGAGCCGCCCGTACCGGGGTGCTCTTCCAAGATCTTTCTGCCCGCCGCCGTCGTCATCGAGGGAGAGGGGATGACGTTTGCGCCGTAGGTGCGGATGACCTCGCGGCGGAAGGGCTTCTGCTCGTAGGAGACCTTGACCATATATACGTCGAGGTCGAGCCCGAAGTAGGCGCACGCCATCGCAAGGGCGGTGCCCCACTGACCGGCGCCCGTCTCCGTCGTGACGGAGGTGAGCCCCTGCTTCTTCGCATAGTACGCCTGCGCCGCCGCCGAGTTGAGTTTGTGTGAACCCGACGTGTTGTTGCCCTCGAATTTATAATAGATCTCGGCGGGCGTATCGAGCAGCTTTTCAAGGCAGTACGCACGCACGAGCGGCGAGGGACGATACATCTTATAGAAATTCCGGATCTCTTCGGGGATCTCGATGAGCTCATCCTTATCGTTGAGCTCCTGATCGACGCACTCCTCGCAGAACACGCCGCAGAGGTCGTCCTTCGTGCAGGGCTTGCCCGTCGCGAGGTTCATGAAGGGCTCGTGTCCCCCCTTCATGTGAGCTTTGACATTATACCAGGTACGGGGCATCTCGTCTTCCGAGAGATAGATCTTGTAAGGGATGTTGGTGTTCATGGTTTTTTCCTCCTGAATAAAAATTGTAACAAAAAACACGGAAACCATCCGTTCGGGACGAATGTTCTCCGTGTTGCCACCCGATTTCGCGGCCGATGCCGCCTCATTGCAAGCACACTCTGATGCTCTCCCCCTGTAACGGGAGGGTCCCCGTCGGAAGCTACGCAGGGCTTTTGCCCCTTCACCCCCGCCCTCGGTGATCCATTCACGCGCCGCGGACCGCCTCCATTCCACCGCCGAAGGCTCTCTTGAGATCCGTGCATCTGCACGCTACTATTTCACCTCATCGGTTTTATGTGCCTATTTTACAACTTCCGCGCACATTTGTCAAACGTTTGAGCCCCCTTTTCGCCGCTCAAAATATAATCATTGCTTATGGCGCCCCTTCGCTGTGCTGATAGTTTTTCCTGATACTTGCTTCCCGCGCACAAAAAAACGCTTGACTTATTCCCCAAAAGCAAGCATAATCGGGAGGTATTTTTGAGGTGCATCATGCAGAAACCTGTCAGCGCCGCGCGAAACACGTCCGTTTTCGGCGCCTTTTTCAAATATGTCGTGCCGTCCGTGCTCGCCTTCGCCCTCTCGGGCGTGTATGCCATCGTGGACGGCTTCTTCGTCGGCCAGAGCATCGGCGACAAGGGGCTTTCCGCCATCAACGTCGCCTTCCCCGTCGTCTCGCTCGTCCAATCGCTCGGCACAGGCATCGGGATGGGCGGCGCCGTGCTCTGGTCGGTAAGGAGGGGTGAAAAGGACGGCTCTGCCGACACCTACCTTCGCGCGACCTTATGGATGCTGCTCTTTGCGAGCGCCTTCATGACCGCCTTCTTCTTTTTGAACGGGCCCGTCCTTCGCCTCTTCGGCGCGGAGGGCGACATCTACGCCTACGGCAAGGAATATCTCGACGTCATCGTTTTGGGCTCCGTCTTTCAGATCTTCGCAACGGGGCTCGTGCCCGCCATCCGCAACAACGGCGGGGCGACATTCGCCTTTATCACCATGCTCTCGGGCTTCGGCTCCAACATCGTGCTCGACTATGTGTTCGTGTGGCTGCTCGAAGGCGGCACGGCGGGCGCGGCCGTTGCCACCATCCTCGGGCAGGCAGTCACGGCGGTCGAGGCGCTCCTCTACTTTTTGATCAAGAAACTCCCCCTCTTCGGCTCCTTCCGCCGCTTCGGCCGCTGCGCCGCCTCCATCGTGCGCGTGGGCGTCGCCCCCTTCGGGCTCACCCTTTCGCCCATGATCTCCCTCATGCTCATCAACAAGTTCTGTATGCTGCACGGCGGGGAGAGCGCCGTCGCGTGCTATGCGTGCATCGCGTACGCCGTCACCATCGTGCAGATGCTCGTGCAGGGCGTGGGCGACGGGAGCCAGCCCCTCATCAGCACCTTCTACGGCGAAGGCCGCCCCGAAAAGAGCGCCAAAGTGCGCTTTTTGGCCTATCTTTCCGCTATCTTATTGGCGCTTTTGTGCGGCGTACTGCTCTTTGTCCTGCGCGGGGTCATCGGGCCGATGTTCGGCTCTTCGGAGGAGGTCGCACGGGACGTCGCCGCCGTTCTGCCCGTCTTCCTCTTCGGCCTGCTCTTCTACGCCTTCTCGCGCGTGGCGACGGCGGGCTTTTACGCGACGGAACGCACCCTCTTTTCCTATCTCTCGGTGTATTCCGAGCCCTCACTCATGCTCGTCCTGCTCTTCATCCTCCCCGCATTCTGGGGGCAGACGGGCGTATGGTGGAGCGCCGTCATCGCGCAGATCCTGACGGCGGGGCTGTGCCTTCTTCTCACCCTCCTCACCCGCCGGAAGGAGCACCGCACCCCCCAAAGCGCCTGAACCCCCATCCCGATCAGGCACGCTCCTCTCCCGCCCGCAAAACAGGGCGGGATTTTTTTCGGAAAACCATTGACACCGTGTCAGAACCGTGCTATACTATATCCGCTGACAGCGTGTCAGCACAAACCTTAATCTATCGGGAGGAACAACTATGCTCGGAAACTTTACCTACTGCAACCCCACCAAACTCTATTTCGGCGAAGGCTCCGTCAAGTATCTGAAGGAGGAACTTCCCAAGTACGGCAAGAACGTCGTGCTCGTCTACGGCGGCGGCTCCATCAAAAAGAACGGCATCTACGATGCAGTCACTTCCATCCTCAAGGAATGCGGAAAGGACGTCGCCGAGATTTCCGGCGTCATGCCCAACCCCACTTACGACAAGCTGTGCGAGGGCATGAAGATCGCCCGCGCGCACAAGGCAGACCTGCTGCTTGCCGTGGGCGGCGGCTCGGTGTGCGACTATACGAAGGCGCTTGCCGTCTCCGTCCATTGCACCGAGGACCCGTGGGAGAAGTACTATCTCCGTTTCGAGGAGCCCGACTGCGAGATCGTCCCCGTCGGCTGCGTTCTGACGATGGTCGGCACGGGCAGCGAGATGAACGCGGGCGCCGTCATCACCAACACGGCGCAGAAGCTCAAGATCGGCCACGTCTTTGCCGATGAAAAGGTCATGCCCCGCTTCTCGGTGCTCGATCCCGTCTACACGCTCACCCTGCCCCGCTATCAGATGGTCGCGGGCATCTACGACATCTTCAGCCACATCTGCGAGCAGTACTTCTCGGGCTCGGACGACAACACGAGCGACTATCTCGCCGAAGGGCTCATGCACTCGCTCATCCATTCCTCGCGCATCGCCGTCCGCGATATGCAGAACTATGAGGCACGCTCCAACATCATGTGGACGGCGACGTGGGCGCTCAACACCCTCATTGCCTGCGGCAAGGACACCGACTGGGAGGTGCACATGCTCGGCCAGGCGGTGGGCGCCCTCACCGACGCGACGCACGGCATGACGCTCGCCGCCGTCTCCCTCCCCTACTACCGCCACATCCTGCCCTACGGGCTTGATAAGTTCGTGCGCTTTGCCAAGAACGTGTGGGGCGTCGACCCCGCGGGCAAGAGCGGCGAGGAAGTCGCGAACGAGGGCCTTGCCTGCATGGAGGCATGGATGAAGGAGCTCGGGCTCGTGATGAACATCACGGAGCTGGGCGCAAACGAAGAGATGATCGAGGGCATCGCCAAGGCGACGCTCGTCATGGAGGGCGGCTACAAAGTGCTGACGCACGAAGAGATCGTCAAGATCCTCAAAGAGAGCCTGTAAGGGAGCCGCGCCATGAGCGAAGAGCGTACCCCCAAGGCGTGTCCCTGCCGGGGCTCCGGCCTCACGGCTGCCCGCCGCGAAGAGATCGTCGACGCCTGCGCGCAGCTCTATGAGGAGATGCCCTTCAAGGACATCACCCTTCTGAAGATCGGCGAGCGGACCTCTTTCACGCGCACCTCCATCTATAACTATTTTCAGACCAGGGAGGAGATCTTCCTCGCCCTGTTGGAGCGGGAATACCGCGCCTGGACGAAGGAGCTCGACGCCCTCACCGAGGCAAAATTTTCGGCGGACGAGTTCCCCGCGCGCTTTGCCGAGCTTTTGGAGCACCGCCGCTGTATGCTCAAGCTGCTCTCCATGAACCTGTACGATATGGAAGCGGGCAGCCGGCTCGAAGAGCTCACCGCATTCAAGCGGACGTATGGAAAGTCGATGCAGGCGGTCAGGCGCTGCCTGATGGCGCACACCCGCGCCACGGACGGGGAGGCGGAGGAGTTCCTCTATGCCTTTTACCCCTTCCTCATCGGGCTGTACCCCTATGCAGAGGTGACGGAGAAGCAGAGGCGGGCGATGGAGCTTGCCGAAGTACCCTACCGCAGCTGCACGATCGCCGCTCTTACGCGTTCCCTCGTCGAAAAACTCATCCTTCCCTATGCGAAGGAGTGAAGATCGCAGAGAAAAAATCTTACAAAACGGGCAAAAACGGTTGCTTTTTTCGCCGATTTCCTGTAAAATGATTTTTGTTTTGCAGAGATGGCGGAGCGGCTGAACGCGCACGATTCGAAATCGTGTTAGGCAGTGATGTCTACCAGGGTTCAAATCCCTGTCTCTGCGCCAACCAAACGGGAGCGCTTTGTGCGCTCCCTTTTGCGTTGCACTGAGACAGATTTGAACCACAGCCGCCGGACTGTTCGGGAAAGCGATACGTTTGGGCCGGCTGTCGGTTCATGCGAACGGACGCCTGCGGCCGTGAAGCCATCGAGCCTCTCGGAAATACACCGTCCTCGACCCCGCCAAAGAGGCGAAGATAATCCCTGTCTCTGCGCCACGAAAAAGAAGAAGGATTTTTCCTTCTTCTTTTTTCGTTACAACGGATATTAGCTAATTTCAATCCAAGAACAACTTGCAAGAGTCTCTTGAATAGCATCATTCCACTTTGACGACCCATCACCATCTTGAACCGGCTCACCGTTGCCCCATCCGCTTGAAGATATCGTTGTTCCAATTCTTAGGATATAGTTTACTCCAATACTATATCCTGGGCGAGGATCCCATCTACTACCAATAACGCCTGCAATGGCGCCACTGCTATAATTTGAACTCCAACCATCTCTAACTGGGTTACCTTCGAAACGCCCACCACTGATTTGAACGATCATAATTGTATCGTCACCATCTATCGTATTTGGCGTCGCACCAAAAAACAACCCCGATCCGTCAGAACCTGTAAATTGACCGCCAGTAATGGTCAACTTGGCATTCCCATTGCCATACCAAATACCGTTTTTATTCCCACCACTTTCATTTGTACTTTGAAAGGTGCCCCCCTCGATTGTAACTGACAACGATGGATACGTTCCGCCATTTTCGACCGCAAGGCCCGTGGAATCTGCGGTCACCTGAATATCGTCATCTTTAGCGGGGGCAAAAGTAACAGTCGCATCCGTCCAAGCACTGAAGCCCGTGGTACCGCCGGCCTGAATGGTTGCCGCAGTGATATAGGCGGTACCTTCCATTACGAACGCACCGCTGCCTACCACGGATTGACTGCCGAATGTTCCTCCCGTAACCTTGACCGAACCGCCATAGACCTTAAAAGCATATGAAGCAGCTGCTCCTGGCATGAGGCCACCCTCATTGTTTTCGTATTGATCTCTGCCTGTAAACGAACCGCCCTCCAGGAACACCATGCCGTTTTGCACACGAATGCCATCCCCCTGTTCCGCACTATAGGTACCATTTTTGATCCCAACGATACCACCATCAACTTCTACAGCATGCCCGCCGTAGGTGTTAAACTTGTAATTCCAGTTGGAATCAAAGCCGTCAATATAACCGTCCGTAAAACCATTTGGATCGCAGCCCTGCGCTTCAATCGTTACATTTTCCAACTCTACAAGCGTATATTTTTCTGTATTTTGAAGTCCTTCAAACGTTTGATTCTTCAAATCATAAATTGTTTCAGGAGCAACGCCTGTGACATAAAGCCCGCCGCCGATTTGATTTGTAATTTTTCCATTGTTGATCAAAACATCTGTACCGGCACCACCTTCTACACAAACAGCATAGCTTTTTACGATATACTCTTGATATGCAGTTTGAGCCGTCCAATTCGCATTTTGCCCTTTCCCGTACGCATCATTCTGCACGCCCGTGAAGGTGACGTTGAGCGTGCCGTTGGAAATGAGCGACCCGCCGTTGACAAACACACCGTTGTAGATGTTGGTTTGAAGCGATTCGTCATCCGTATGTTCGGGCGGAACGACCCAACTGCAAGTACTATCGATTTCACTATTGACCTCGACCACCGCCTTTTCCAACACAGTAAGAATACCACCCTGCACATAAATGCCCGTGGCGCGCTCTGTTGTAATGGTCGTCTTGCCGCTCTGCACATTGATATTGCCGCGCGCCGTGATACCGAGGCCGTCGGAAGTGATCGTCACATTCCCGTTCATGTTGATAGGGTGATCCCCACTTGTGCTTGCCTCGGAACTGACTGCCGATGACGTGAGAAGAGTGTTGTCACCCGTACTCACACCACTCTCTGTCACCTTGATGACGGTATTATCATTAAGATAGATCGTACCGTTGTAAGAGAGCGCGCCCGCCGAATAGGTACCCGTGATGGTGATCGTGCAGCCTTCTGCCGTCGTCGTGCCGCTCTGGGAATAAATGCCGAAGTTGTCGCTGTTTTGACCGCTCCCGATAAGAGTGATGGTGCCGCCGCTCGCCAACGTTTTACCGCCAGCAGCGTAGATACCATGATTGCTGTTGCCCGTCATTGTGAAAGTGCAGTTTGCTGCCTTGGTATCGTATTGATTTTCACCCGTTACGCCGCTCGTTATACTTGAGTAAATGCCGTAATTATTGTTGCCGGGGATCGTAAATGTGCTGTCCGTTGCCGTGACCGTGCCGCCCAAAGAGGAGATACCCGCGCTCGCTGTGGGAAAAACAGTAGCGTTCTCTTGCGCAAAATTAAATATACAGGCCGTTGCCATGACCGTGCCGCCCTGTGTGGAAAGACCTGCGGCTCGTGTAATAGTTTTGCCGCTCGTTGCGCCATTACTGATATTAAACGTTGAGCTTCTGACCGTCAAGGTACCGCCAAAGCTGCGGACACCCGCCACGCTGTTACTACCCTCGCCCTTATTAAAGTTAAACACAGCGTTTTCAATCGTGGCTGTCTCCGTCACGGTAGAAGTAGTGGGGTCCCCCACACGGACGCCGTTCACATAGTTGCCCGTGACCGTGAAGGAGACGGGAGCCGTTTCCGCGCCCGCCATATTGAGCGTGCCGCCTTGGATATCGATCGCAGAGCCGTTATCGGTGCTGTTCGTATCCGCGGAGCTTGCATCCTTCGTAAACTTTCCGGCGGTGACGGTCATTTTGCCGCCAACCATTTCGATCGTGTTGCCGATCTCGGAAGAATAGGTGCCGCCGCCGATCGAAAGAGATGCGCTGCCCTCGCAGCGGATGCAGACGCCGTCGCCGCCCGTGGTAAAATTGGCGCCCGACGCCGTGAGCGTGCCGCCCTCTGCATAGATACCGTAGGTATTGACCGCGTCGAAATGGTTGCTGAAAGTGCCGCCGCGCGCAAAGCCCTCGCCTTCCTCCATGCGCACCGCCGCATACGGCCAGATGAGGCCTTTTTCTTTAAGAGCCGTGGCCATGCCAACGCCCTCAGTCTGCCCCTCCGGCAAATCATCCCGCGCCAGCGCCTTCACGTCGTTGTAGCCATAGACGACGGCGTAGGTGTCGGTTTCCTTCTCGGTCGTCGTCGGGTTGTCGCCGACTTCGTAATAGTAATAGAAATCGCAGGAGGCGGCGTTGCAGGGAACGGTGAGCGCCTTGCCCGTCTGGGCATCGCCCTCCGTCTGCACGCCCGTGATCAGATTGCCGCTTGCATCCAACTCACAGTCGTCCTCATAGGTGAGGATGAGGAAGGTGTCGGGCTTGATATAGGTGGGGTTGAAACTGCCGGTAGCTGTTTCATCACCCTCTTCATCACCCTCAGCAAAATAATGATTGGCGGTGATTTTGGGCAGGCCTGTAACGTCTTTTTTCGGCGTGTCATATTTCGTGGCCGTGCGGGTACCTCTCGTCACAAGCGTTGCCGAAGTTGATTGAGAGACGACAGAAGTAGAATCTGTCCCCTTGGGGCCGTCGTCGTAATTGCCGGAGCCGACCGTCAGCGTGCCGCCGCTCGCCTGCAGAGCGCTGCCCACGGGGTTGTAAAAGCCGCCCTGTCCTTCGTCGGAGGAATCGTAAACAAGCACGACGGAGACGTTGGTCTGCACGTCGAGCATGGGGTTGCGGCTGTTGCGGATGAGCGTCGTTCCGTTGACGTCGAGCACAAGATTTGCCGTGACGTCCGTGACGCCCTCGGTGATGACGAAGGGCTCTTCGGCTTCATCGGCGATCTGAATGTTGGAATAGCCGTCCTTGATGGCCTGGATGAGCTCTTCGGGCGAATAGACCAGATATTGGTTTGCACCCACGAACTCGATGAGATCGTCATAGGGGCTTTCTTCGTCGAACTTTCCGCCTGCATAGCGGCCATAGGTGAACGTATAGGTAAGCGACGCCGCCATCAGACAGATGATGAGCGCCGCCATGACGATCATAATGAGAGTTTTACGCACTTTCTGCGACATGAGATCCCTCCTTTTCGCAAGGGTCAAGCGCCCGTCTATTCGGGCAGTTCACTCGACTGGACAAACGAGACCGAGAACGCGACCCGATACCCCTTCTCTGTGGCCTGGCAGAAATCAAGGTTCGTATCATCCTTGCTCCACAAAAAGTCGTCCTGTTTAAAGTGTGTGCCGTATGTCCCGCCGCAGGCTTCCACATCGCTTTTTGCGATCGTTACGGCAGGATCGCCATCGCAAACGTAAGAGTAAGAGCCATCCGTCTGCGCTCTAAGCGGAAGCGGATGCGGATAGACGCCGTCGCCCGAGCTGATGGATGCCACATGCTCCCAGGCGATCGTAGGAGTATCAAGTTTTTTCCATGTTTTGCTTTCCTCATCCCATTTCTTAACCGTCTTATTCATGCGCACGGTGGTTTCGATCGACTGCTTGTTCTGCGTGGCAGGCACGTCGTTGTAGTTGAAGTGATAACCAACAACTTCAGCGCTGTTGAACTGCTGCGTGCCGTCTGTAAGGACCTTCCAATTCAATCGACCAGAATCAGCGCTGTTGAACGTCTCCGTGCCGTCTGTAAGGTCTTCCCAATTCAATTCATCGGTCGATTCCCTATAGACATTGGTCGTCAGATCGGTGGACTGCAGCGAGTTGGTCCAGGTGAGAAACGCGATGACGGATGTGGTCTCACCGTTCTCCATATCAAAATAAGTTGTATCGGGCAGAGTGATGTCGATCTCGTAATACGGAACTGCCTTCCCGCAGTCGAGATAGAACGCCGGGAGCGACCGCTGTTCCTGCCTGCGGGCAAAGCCGACGGAATACTGCACTTCCTTCATGCTCGCCGTAATGGTGATGGTGAGGGGCGTTGTCGTGAGGTCGGTCGTTCCGGTCGAAGACTTGCGCACGGCCGTCACGCTGCCGCTGAAAGAGGTCACCCGTGATAGGTCGAATGTATTATCTCCTTCTGCCCAACCTGCCGTAATGCCGCCCGACATTTGGAGGCTCTCCTCCACATTGCCGCGCTGGCCGAACTCATCGGAGAACTTGGTATCGAACTCGCGGTCCTCTGCTTTATTTGCCGTCGGGTTGTTTTTCCAATCGATATATTCTCCATACTCGTATTGATGCGTTGCCTCTTTTCCGTCCGCATCGAGAATAGCGCCGCTGGAGTTCTCTTTTATCCCGCCCGTTCTCACCCGCAGAAGATCGGCGAGGACGTACTGCGTCGTGATGATCTGACCGGCGGCAACACCGGCAGGATCGTTCTCATTCACCGTCCGAAGCTGCAGGGCGATGTTCTCCCAAAACTCG
Organism: Bacillota bacterium; assembly: GCA_003343805.1. Lineage (GTDB taxonomy): Bacteria > Bacillota > Clostridia > Christensenellales > Borkfalkiaceae > Gallimonas > Gallimonas intestinavium. Next base: position 10,094 of record QAKM01000089.1, read on the forward strand.
GCGGGGCCCTCCATGTGGAGGACGTTGGCGCGCACGTTGACGTCGCTGTTGTTCTTCATCTGAATGCGCACGGTGCGGGCGCTGCCCTGTTCGTACCAGCGGTTGCCCTCGTCCTTCCAATAATATGAATTGCCGAAGGTGAGCGAATTGACCCCTTCGACGGTGTAAGAAGCATCGAACAAAGCGACGCCGGTATCGATCGAGCCGCGGCGTTCCAGCGCAAAGCGTGCAAACGTGACGCCCGAAAAGAGGAGCGCCACCACAAGCAGAAGGCTCAGATACCGCATCAGCGGATAGCCGGATTTAGTTGTCCGCGCTGTTTTCTTCATCGGAATGTTTCTTCTTGCCTCCGGGAATGAGATCGATCAGGAACCAGACGACGATGACGATGACGAGCAGGATGCAGATCCCCGCAGGGGACTGAAAGAACTCTGCCGCTTTGCCGAAGCCACGCCACACGGCGACCACCTTCCCCACCACGTTTTCGGGCGGGACGGGCTTGATGTCGGCACTCTCGTTGTTCACGCCCTTAGTGATATAATGGCCGTTTTCGTCGATTTGAATGATCTCGTGCGTGACAGCGATCATCTCGCCGCCCGTGCCGGCCGTCTGATACATGACGATATCGCCCACGGCGTAGCTGTCCCGGGCGCGGGTGATGACGAAGTCGCCGATGTTGATCTCCGGCTCCATACTGCCCGAAACGACCGCCGCCGACGCATAGCCGAACACCGTCGGCACTGCGTTCTTGAAGGCGAACTTCTGGATGAGCAGATAGACATTGAGTACGACCATGATGCCCACAAAGACCGCCAGAAGGATGCGGACCGCGAGCGAGATGATATGCAAAACTTTTTTCATCGATGTTTCCATAGGCAGGACGGGCGTACCGTTCAAAGCTCACTCGGCGGCGCCGATCCGAGAGGCCGCTCACGCGCCCGCCCTTCCGAATTTATTCGGCAGCGCCGTGCATCTTCAGCACAAGCTCGTATTCGGCGCCCTGTTCGCCGATGATGGTATCCTGTTCATCGTTGTGCTCCCAGCGCCAGTAGAGGACGAACTCCGACGTCTCGCCCGGCTCGATGACGATCTCGTCAAAGGTGAGCTCGTCGGGCGCGGCGTACTCCTCAGAAGTGACAAAGACGCCGTCCTGCGTCAGGCGGAAGCACATATCGATGCCCATCTCGTTCTGCTCGTCAAAGGTGAAGGTGCAGGTCGCGCGCGAGGGCATCACGTTGCTCACGGAGAAGGAATAGCCGCCCTCCCAGCCGGGAGCGATGTACTCGAAGTCCTCGCCCTCCTCGTCGGTGAAGCGCACGGGGTGATCGATGTTCAGTTCCCAGCCGCCGTCCGAGCCCGCGGAGATGGTGTAATTATCGGGAAGATCCAGCCCCAGCCGCTCCGAAACGACGAAGAAGCGGAAGCCGATCGCCACCGAGATGACAAAGAGAAAGATGACGGCAAACCATAAAAAGGTGAAGGGAACGGAAAAGACCTTGAAGCGGAGCGAGGCGACGTACTCGTGCGAGAGCGTCCGCACATCGCGGTGCTGATCGAGGTAGCCCACCCGCCTGCCGTCGAGGCGGAGAAAGACGCCCTCCTCCTCTTTGACGAAGGTGCCGTTGGGCGTGCCGTCGCGGGAGGTCCAGATGCCTTTTCGGATGCTGCCCGCAAAGTTGCCGTATTGATCGACGGCGTCCGAATGCTTCGGCGCGCGCCCCTGATGGGGATGATACTGCTTTGCGCGCAGTTCGGCGCGCCTCTTCGCGCGTTCGGCGCGTTTTTTGTCCCGTTCGGCGCGCTTTTTTGTGCGCTTTCGGGCGCGGGCGACGGAACGCTCGCGGCGCAGCGTCTCCCGCTGCTCGCGGCGGGTCAGGCCGGCGGGCAGGGAAAAGCCGTGCGGCACGGCGGCAGCCCCGTCCGTCTGTTCGGGCTGCTCTATCGGATCGGGAGGGGGCGTCTGCCCCTCCGCGCTGGATTCCAAATTGAAGGAAGAGACCTCTTCCGTTTGGGCGGGAAGCTCCCGCTTGCGTCTTTTCATCGTTTGCTCCTTAAAAAGCTGCGCAGCCGGTTTCGGCAGGCCCGTCCAGCGGGTGCCGGCGGATGGAGCAATGCTGCGCCGCATCGGGACGGGATGCGCCCCATTTGCAGATTTGCGCGGATCGCGCGCTCTTCATTCAGAAAGCCGGAATTTTGTTCCAAAACGAACACGGCCCCCCGGCAGCCGTTGCCACAGTGCAGCTGCGGGGAGACCGCCGTATCCGTTTTGAATGGGAGGGACCCCCCTCCGTGGTGCGGCCGGGTGCGTTCAGCCGGTCGCTGCCGCCCTGCGGGGAGAGCCTGTTCTTCTCCCCGCAAAGCTGCGATATGTTCGGTTAGGGCTGAGGGGTTTCGACGGAACCGCCATCTGCATTGGGAGCAGTCGAAGCCTGAACAGCAGTCCAGCTAAAGCCATAGCCGACTCTTGCAATGTTCTCGCCGATCCAGGTGTCGCGAAGATCGCCTTCCCAAACACCAGTACCCGAACCACCAACTTCAATATCGTTATCGAAGTCAGTTTTCCAGCTGGTGGGCTCCATCGTAACCTCAACAGCCTGCCCGGGCTGCAAAGTGAATGTATACGTACCTTGATCTTCACTAACCGTAACAGCAGTTGCATTACTAGGCGAGCTAATCACATCGATATCACCAACGGTAATGATACCAGCTGTCGAAGAAGAATCATAGACATAAGTGTTCTCCCACGCAGCAACAAGTGCATTGTAGTCTGCCTCTGCGACATTCTCGCCTCTCTGGATAAACTCAGGATAATAATGGGTCACCCCTTGCGCGGAAACTTGTTTCCAAGTGTACTTGTTGCCGTGAATATCTTCATAGTTTGTATCGGCAACAAAAGCACCTTCGTCCTGCAATCCGTCGTTACCAACGCTCTTTCTGTCAACGATGATGTCTCCCGTCTGCTTCAACGTAACAGCTGCCGCAACTTCACCGCGGTTGGTAATGGTAAGGATCGTACCGCCTGCATTAACTTCATTTACTCTATCGCCACTTGCATCATAATCCTCATGATACGGGGAGATCGTGAGCATCACAGAGCCATCACCAGTATCTGCGCCGTTATCCACATCGATATACCAGTCAGCAATATTCGAGCCGCCGTTGTCGATCACGCCCTGCGAGGTATAACGTGCAAACGTGCCGCCGACGAATGCGCAGCTGACAAGCGCCAGCGCTGCCACGCAAACAGTCAACTTAGAAAAGATCCTCTTCTTTTCGGTCTTCTTGTTTTCCATTACTTTACTCCTCTTATAAATTTTTCATATCTGCAAGGTGCGTTGCTTGTGGCCCACTCCGCACACGTTGCACCAAAATTGGTTTGTTATCTGCCCGTTCCGGCGTTTTTGCCGTTCCGTTAGGGCGTAGGCAGTTGAGAATTTTGTTCAGCCGTCCAACTGTACCCCCAACGCACAGAAGCAACATGTTCACCGATCCAGGTATCTCTAAGATCGGCAGCTGCCCCACCTGCATCATACGTATCCGTCGTCCAGGTAACCGTCGCTGTTACTTCAACAGCCTCTGGATCATTGCCATCTGCAGGCGCCGGAATATTCACCGAATAGGTCATCAAATCGGAACCTTGGGTCGTCCAAGCATCCAACGTTTTATCACCCAATTTAACTGTGAACGTGATCTTAAAGATTTCGTTGAACGTATCCTGCCAGGGAGCATAGCAGTTTTCCTCTCCGTTGCCGCGATTTTCCAATGTCGTAAAATCGATCACATTGCCACCTTCATCGTAAGCAAACGCTTCGGGGTCGATCACAAGCGTGACCAAAGCATCTACATCGCTGCTGTTGGTAATAGAAAGGATCGGGGCTTCCGTCGTGATCGAGTGGCTCCGAGGAGTGGTTTCATCCATACCAGTTTTTCCCTGATAAGGAGAAAGTTTTTCAAACGTAAACTGCCCTGTGCTTGCGGATGTGTCCTTTACATCCCAATTTGCAATGCCAACGCCCGCCGTTCCGGGATCGCCCTGCGTTACATAGCGCGCAAGGGTAATGCCAAGGATGCTGCACGCGATGAGCAGCAGGGCGATGAGCACGACGAGCAGCTTTACCGTCTTTTTGCTGTTTTTCTTGTTCTCCATACATTCCTCCAATTTTTATATTGTGATTTTTTTCTCACAGCCCGCCTTTGCGCAGCACGGGGCTTTTTTCTTTTCCCACTTACGGGGTCGTCGTACCCGGCAACTCGCTGCCCTGCACAGCATACCAGCTGTAAGCAAGTGTGATTTTACCGATATTCTGCCCGATCCAGGTATCGCGGTAGTCGGCATCGATGCAGCCCGCACCATCGGGGGAAACCGTATCCCTTTCAAGGTCGGTGTTCCACTTGATCGTGACCGCCACCGAGAGCGTCTCCCTCGGCTTCACAAGATACATATCGTTATAGTCGCCTCCATCCGTAACTTTGTTTGCAGTCGTAGTTGAATCCGGCTGTCCTTCTTCCGTCGAAGGCGTTGTGATCTCCGCCGTTCCCCATGTTGCCGTGAAGATCGCCTCCCACTCGTCTTTGGTCGGGATGTTGGGTTCATCAGGATCTTCATTGGCCTTGAAGCTATATGCGTCTTTCGACACCATGCGCGAGCCGTTCTCCATCTGAATGCTGCCATCCTCCTCATCAAAAACGTACCGATAGCCGCTGAAGACCTTTTCTAACGTCAGCTTGACATAGGCATCGACATCGCCCTCGTTCTTGATCTTGACGGTGATATTGGTGAGCGCTTTGCTTCTTTTGGTAGTTAGGATATATCCACTGTCACTGTCCGCCGATTCCGTAACAGCAGCGGGCGATTTGCTCGGCGAGATCTTTTCGAGGTTGACATAGAGCTGGCCGTCGCCGTCTGTTACCTTTTCCGTGATCTTCCACAGGGCAACGCCGGAATCGAAGCTGCCATCCTTTTTGGTGACATAGCGGCCGAGCGTGCTGCCCACAAAGCAGCAACTGATGAGCGCCAACGCCGTCAGTACGACGACGCCGCGCCGAAAAATCGTCTTGCTCCTCTGTCTGTTTTCCATCTTCACCCTTTCCTTCCTTTTTGGTTTATTGATTTCAGTTTATTTTTTCGTCGTCCGTCATTCCCGGCACTTCGTCCGAAATTTCTTCCGCCGTTTCATCCGAACGTGCGGACGTCTCGTCCGTAAGCTCGGGCAGCGGTTCGTCGTAAAGCTCGCCCGCCGGCACTCCTTCCGAGACTCCTTCCGTCACGGCCTGCGCCGCGCCCGCTTCCGATGCGGAAGCAAAAGGAATTGCCGCACCCGCTTCCGATGCGGAGGCAAGGGGAACGGCCGCGCCGCCTTCGACCAGGGCGCGCAGACGGGCGATCTCCTCGTCCTTGTCGCGCAGTTCGTCGCTCTCCGCCTTGCGCACCTTGCGGTTGTGGATGGTGATGCGGATGATATCGACCACGACATAGATGACGACCGGCACGCCCACAAACAGCAGTACGCCGAGCGGCTGCATCAGGAACATGGCGAATGCGCCCAGATGATCGACGCTGCCGTTGAGGATGCCCACGACATCCCCGATCTCCACGGGGATGGGTGCGGTGCCCTCGCCCTCGGGAACGTTGTCTGCCCGCACGGAGACGGACGTGATGAGGCCGGTCTCCTCGTCCCGCGTGACGCCGAGAATGCGGTACACGGTGAAGTTGACGGAGCCGTCGTCCTCCAGCCAGCGGAAGGCCACGACATCGCCCTGCTCCACCGCCTGACGCTCCTCGTCGGTATCGAACGTCTTGATGAACACGAGCGCGCCTTCGTTGAAGCAGCCCTCGTTTTCGCCCTCCATATAGGTATTATCGATGGCGACGGGCGCAATGTTGAATACATCGGTGAGTTCGTCGGGATAGAGCGCCCCCTTGACGATGAGCGTGATGTTGACCGCAAGCAGCGGGATGAGGATGACGCACAGCACCGCAAGCAGCACCGTACCGACAATGCTCCCGACCGAAGGCCGCGCCCTGACGCGCTCTTCCCCCGCTTCGGGTTCGGCTGCGTTTGCTTCGGCATTTGGCTCGGCCGTTTCTTCGGCGGCCTCCATATCGGCCGCTTCGGCGGCTGCTTCCGGGGCGGCAGACGCTTCCTCGACCGCTTCCGGTCCAGCAGCCTCTGCTTCAACGGCGGGGGCCCCTTCTCCCATCTCCGGCTCTGCGGTCATATCCGCTGCGGAAGATACGGCCGGCCGATCGCATCCTGCGGGCTCTGCCGCGCCGTCTGCAGGCGCTTCGGGCAGAACGCCCTCTCTCTCCTGATCTGAACGCATGGTTCCTCCTTCTCGGTATGCACGACGCACGATGGCGCGCCGCCTGCTCTCGGATCGGCTCCCCGGTGTCCGGAAGCCCGCTTTGCCGCGCGGCCCGGACTTCTTACGGCCGTGTCCGGGAACAAAGAGCCGCATCGGGCGATGTATTTTTTCCGATAAGCAGTATATAGCGCCCCCCCCCCGGATTGTCAAGTGTTTTTGATGTTTTTTACAAACTTTTTAAAAACCCCGCCCGGAGAAGGAGGGAAAGCGCTATCTGAATGTATATGAAATTTCGCCGCAGCAGGGCTCTTTGGCCGCTTCCGCGGGAGACGGCAGACGGGCAGAAAACACCCAGCCTGCTGTATCTTACGCATTGATTATATCACCCTTTGCGGGGGTTGTCAAGTCTTTTTGAAAAATAATCGGTGAGAATATATGGATTTTCCTCGATGGATTGCGCAGATCGTTCGGTGGTAAACATCGTCATGTCTTCAAAGACCCCCTGTATTTTTCGATATTTGTCAAATAAACACGCTGTTTTGTTAGGTTTTCCTAACAATTTGCGTGAAGTTCCAACAAACGAACGATCGGACGAAGCGAGATGCCCGTCCGATAGTTGCTAATTTATTATATTGAGTTTCTTATAAAGCCGCGTTCAGTTCCTGCGATATATGGAAGTCGTGAACGGAGGGAGGTAGATATCGTTGAGATTGCGCACCTGACCGGTGAGAAGATCGGTCCCCTCCGCCTCCTCGACGCGGATGGTGCAGTCGTGATCCTCGATGTTGATGGCGACGATGATGCGCTCGCCCTCGTGCTCGCGGATAAAGGAGAAATTGCGGTTCATGATGGTCGCCTTCTGATAGGCGCCGTAGGAGAGGGCGCGGCTGTTCTTCCGGATGGCGGCGAGCTTTTTGATGTGTTCGACGAGCTCGGGGTGCCCGGTCTTGTCGATGTCGCCGATGAAGGGACGGAGCTTGTAGTCAAGATCGGACTTATCCCCCTCCGCGCCAAATTCCGAACCGTAATACACGCAGGGGATGCCGGGCATCGTAAAGAGTAGCGTATAGAGGTTGAGAAGGTTGCGCTTTTCCTTGAGGGCGGTATAGGCGCGGATGACGTCGTGATTATCGACGAAGTTGAGCATCCGCTTGCCCGTGTAGAGCGCCCACGGCTGCGAGGAGAAGAGGCGGGTCAGGGAAGATTCGATCTCGAAGAGGTTATCGGAGTTGAAGGCGGAGATCATGCCCTTGAAGCACTCGTAGTTGGTGATGGAGTTAAGGCGCTCGGGGCTGATGTTCTGCTGGAAGTTGCCGCAGTGGATGACTTCGCCCACGAGGAAGAAGTCGCTCTTTTCGGCATTCACGGTGCGGCGCAGAAGCTCCATGAACCACGGGGGGAGAAGATAGCACACATCGAGCCGAAGGCCGTCGATCTGAAATTCGCGGATCCAGAAGCGCACGGCGTCCATGAGGTAGTTCTGAAGGTCCTGATTTTCGAGGCGGAGTTTCACGAGTTCGGGATGGCCCTCCCAATTCTCGTAGTCGAGCCCGTCGTTGTAGCGCGAATTGCCCCAGAAGTTGATGTTGAACCAGAAGCGGTAATCGGTCCCCTCGCGCTTTTCGAGCACTTCCTTGAAGGGCGGGAAGGCGCGGCCGACGTGATTGAACACGCCGTCCAGCACGACGCGGATGCCCGCCTCGTGGAACTTTTCGACGAGCGCCTTAAATTCCTCGTTGGTGCCGAGACGGCGGTCGATACGGTAAAAGTCGACGGTGTCGTAGCCGTGGCGCTCGCTCTCAAAGAGCGGGTTGAAGAGCACCGCCCCCACCCCGAGCTCCTTGAGACGGGGGATCTCCGCCTCGATGAGGGAGAGGCGGTGGCGCACTTCACCGAAGTCGTTCTCCCGCTCCGCCCCGCAGAACCCGAGCGGATAGATCTGATAAAACATACTTTCGTCAAACCACATAATGGTATCTCCTTGCGTTTTTTGCAGTCTCATCGACGATTATAACATACTTTCCG
>QAKM01000022.1 GCA_003343805.1 Bacillota bacterium
CAAATCCCGTCGATGTTCGCAATACACAAAAAGGAGCTGACGCAAGTCAACTCCTTTTTGTATGGTTGAGGCGACGGGATTTGAACCCACGACCTTTTGGTCCCTGCGTCGGAACAAAGCCGTAAAGTCCGCCGCTGCGTCCCTCGCGGCTTGACTGGGCGGCTTGTTCCTCCTTTTCCCACAAAACTCGCTGCGCGATTTTTGCGGGAGCCCTTTCGCGAGAGCGCGTTTGGCTTTGGACCAAAGGTCCGCACGCTCAAGCCCGGCTGCACAGCAAAAAATCGGAGACCCGCAAAAGCGGATCTCCGATTTTTGGTTGAGGCGACGGGATTTTCGCCTTTGGCGGCGCGCCCCGGTGAACAGCCCACCGGGCTGTTCAGTTTGCGCCGAACGATTTCAGTCTTTGGGCATTTCGTGCGCAAACCGCTCGCTCGTCGCTCGCGCCTCCACCCTCAAATCCCGTCGATGTTCGCAATACACAAAAAGGAGCTGACGCAAGTCAACTCCTTTTTGTATGGTTGAGGCGACGGGATTTGAACCCACGACCTTTTGGTCCCTGCGTCGGAACAAAGCCGTAAAGTCCGCCGCTGCGTCCCTCGCGGCTTGACTGGGCGGCTTGTTCCTCCTTTTCCCACAAAACTCGCTGCGCGATTTTTGCGGGAGCCCTTTCGCGAGAGCGCGTTTGGCTTTGGACCAAAGGTCCGCACGCTCAAGCCCGGCTGCACAGCAAAAAATCGGAGACCCGCAAAAGCGGATCTCCGATTTTTGGTTGAGGCGACGGGATTTGAACCCACGACCTTTTGGTCCCTAACCAAACGCGCTACCAAACTGCGCTACGCCTCAATGAAAAGTACCTCTCTATTATATCGATTATTCGCCGTGTGTCAAGTAATTTTCTCGGCTTTCGGGCAACTTTTTTTGTTTTCCTACCGGTTTTTTGGAGGCAGCCCCCACGCCCGCCCGGAAGCGGCTCATGCACACCTTTTTGTTTGCGGCAATACAATGGACGGGGGGAACGTGATGCGCATTTGTTTTGTAACGAGCGGCAGGTTGGATGCGGTGCGGGAGGAGGCGGGGGCGGATATCGTGTGCTGTCCGCTTCCGTCGCTGGGCGAGGTGAGCTATGAGCGCGAACTCCGCGGCGAGACCTCCTGCTTCGAGGATGTGGCGCTGCGCTCCAAGGCGCTCAAAGGGGTCGTCGTCTGCGGATGCTATACGGATGCGCGCGGCATCCGGCGAAAGTCGGCGGTCGTTGCCGAGCGCGGCCGCATCCTGGGCGTCTCCGATCTCGTCAATCACATCGACGGCAGCGAGTACGGCTGCGGTGCGGGCGTTCGGGTGTACGAGACGGCGTGCGGCCGCCTGGGCGTCGTGGTGGGGGAGGATCTCTGCTTCCCGCAGGTCATGGAGACGCTCTCTCTCTCGGGTGCGGATGCCGCGCTGTGTCTTGAAGAGGAGCTGGGCGAGGGGCCGGAACTCACGCTCATCCGTGCGCAGGCCTTCTTTTTCGGGCTTCCGATCGCGCTGTGCGCCTTCGGGTACGCCGCCGTCGCCGATCCGTCGGGAAGGCTCTCGTTTGCCTCACCCGCGCCCGTGAGCCGCGCAGAACTGCCGAAGGAGCGGGAATACCATCTCATCGAGACGAGGCGCCGCCTGCTCTTTCGGCCGAAACGTGAATTTTAGGGCTTGTCAGCACGGAAAAGTTGTGTTATACTCATGGAGAGGGCCGCATCATCCCGCGGCCCGCGGGAGGCCGATATGCAGCAGAACAATGCGCTGGAGTTCATCTCCGCCTATAACATCATCGATGCCCGCCTGCGCGCGCTCTACCGCGGCAAGGGCAATCTCAACTTTTCCGATCTCGTGCGCCGCTGCGCCGACCACAATCCCATCGTGCGCAAGTACGAGGACGACCTCGTATTCTGCGCCAAGCTGCGCAACGTCATCGTCCACAACAGCACGTCGGAGCGCGTCGTGGCGCAGCCGTGTGACGACATCACGCAGCTCATGACGCGCATTGCGGAATTGCTCTCAAGCCCGCCGCGCCTGAAAGAGCTGCGGGAAAAGCAGGTGACGGGTATCTCTTCCAAACAGACGGTGGAGGAGGCGCTCATCAAGATCGCCAAGAGCGACTATTCCAACCTGCCCGTGTACCGCGGTGAAAAGCCGGTGGGCATGATCAACAACCGCCGTCTCGTGCGGGCGATGGGTTCGCTGCTCTCGGAAGGGGGCGTGCTGGAAGAACTGCTGTCCCTTCCCTGCGAGGACATCCTGCGCGAAGAGGATCTCATGCGCTATTACCGCATTTTGGGCAAGGAGACGCCCATCCAGGATGCGGTGGATGCCTTTGCGGACAACCGCAAGCTGCTCGCCGTCATCGTCACGCCGCACGGGAATTGGGGCGAGCCCATCCTCAACATCCTCACTTCCTCCGATATCCCCCGCCTTCTGAAGTTCCTCGAGGACTGAACAAGATCAAAACGGTATAATTGCAGCGGCGCCCGCCTCGTGCGGGCGCCGCTTCGCGTTCTAATTGCTTTTCTGTACGGAGAAATAGGCGCGGTTTTGGCGGACGGCGGGATGATCGGGAAAGAGCGCCTCCGTGCGCTCGTGGAAGGTGTGGGCGCGTTCTCTGTCTCCGAGGGCGTCAAAGGAGCAGACGAGGCCGAGAAGGGGAGTGAGCGTGCGTGCGGCGGGCAGTTCAAAGTCTCCCTCCTCGCTGTGGTCGCGGCAGGAGAGCGCCGACTGATACCAGAAGGCGGCTTCCCGAAACCGCTTTTGCGCAAAGAAGAGGCGGCCGAGCTCACAGCAGACGGAGGCGCGCGGCTCCCCGTAGAGAAAACTGCGAAAGAGCGCGCATTCGGCATCGGGGAGACGGCCCTGTTCTTCCAGACAGAGGGAAAGGATCTTGCACGCTTCTATCTGGTTGACATACCAGCCGTCCGAGGAGAGCGCCTCTTCAAGCCGTGCGACGGCCTCCGGGTAGAGGCGGTGATAGTAGAGCTCCCGTCCGTAATAGAAGAGATCGCGGGCGGAGAGGGGCTCCTCGGCGGCCCACTTCTGATAGATGCGGAGATTGCGGTCCTTTCGCTCCTTCCGGCTCCCGAGGTGATGGATGTGGAGGTCGAAGGAGAGCTGCTTGCCGAAGGGGGCAATGCACTCGTGGACGCGGCCCACCCAATGCGCTTTCTCCGAACGGCGGAGAACGCGCTCGCGGCGGAAGGTGAGAGAGGGTGTTCCGTCCTCACCGAAGGCGGTGTCGTAGGGAAGGAAGAGGACATCGGGGCGCTCGCGTTCCAGAAGAGCGCGAAGGGCGGGGAATCGTTCCCGCGATGGGGGAGGGAGAACGTCGTCGGCGTCCAGCCAGAAGAGATAGTCTCCCGTCGCGCGGGAAAAGGAGAAGTTGCGCGCCTTGGAAAAGTCGTCCTGCCAGGGAAAGGAGAACACTTTGTCGGTAAACCGTCGGGCGATCGCCGGGGTTTGGTCGGAAGAGCCGGTATCGACGAGTATGATCTCGTCAAACAGGCCCGAAACGCTTGAAAGACAGCGTGAAAGCACGCTTTCTTCGTCTTTTACGATCATGCAGAGGGAAATGGTCATGGTTGGAGTGCCTCCCCGTCATTTTATGAAAAAGGGGGAGTTTTTGCGACTACTTTGAGCAAAACAGATATATTATGTCACGCATAGTACTATGCAAACGGCAAAAAATGGCATTACTATGCCATACATAGTATAGGAAGAACGGGTTTTTATTGTAAATCCTGCATTTGACAAATGCGTCTTTTTTTGATATCCTGTCTGCAGGAGGATAACAATGGAGAACGGTCTTTCGCCTTTCGGGCAGAAACGGTATCGGCGCTGGCATCGCTTTTTGTGGGAGAAAGTTCCCTTTCTGCATGAGGACAGCTTCTGTCATGCCAAGGATCACTGCGCGAGGGTGCTCCTCTTCTGCATTCGTCTCTCCGAGGCTTGCGGCCTTGGGGAGGGGGAGACGGAGGTGCTGTGTACGGCCGCAGTCTTTCATGACTGCAGGCGTTTTGACGACGGCCGCGATGTGGGCCACGGGCAGCGGGCCGCGGACGAATACCGCGCTCGCTGCGCTTCGTTGGGCCTTTGCTGCGATGAGCGCGTCGCCGTTATCATGGCCTTTCATGACCGCCACGACGCTCTCGGCGAACAGGCCATCTCGGAGCATTTCCGATCGGATCCGGCTCCTGTTCTCCGGCTCTATCGTATCTTTAAGGATGCCGATGCGCTCGATCGCTTCCGCTTCGGGCCGCAGGAGCTGGATGAGCGGTACCTTCGCACCGAGGAGGCTCGCTTGCTCGTTCCCTTTGCGCGCAGTCTCTTTTTGGACGATAAGTCCGATGAGGGAGCGGACGCATCGTTCAGTTCTTTCGGCGGGGAGGGGAGAGATGGATCGCCTCTTTGACCGGGCAGTCTGCTTTGCGGTGCGGGCGCACAGCGGCATGACGCGCAAGGGCTCCAAGACGCCCTACATTGTTCACCCTTTGGAGGCAGCCTGCATTGCCGCGACGCTCACCGACGACGAAGAAGTGCTCGCCGCGGCCGTCCTGCACGATACGATCGAGGATACTCCCGTCACGGCGGAGGAGATTCGGGCACAGTTCGGCGGGCGCGTGTGTGCGCTCGTCCTTGCGGAGACGGAAGAAAAGCGCCCTTCTCTTCCTGCGGCCGATACCTGGCAGGTGCGCAAGCAGGAGACCATCGACGCGCTCGCCCATGCAGGGCGGGAGGAGCAGATCCTCATTCTTTCGGACAAGCTCTCCAATCTCCGTTCCATCTTCCGCATCTGGTGTTCGGAGGGAGATGCGGTCTTTCAGTTGTTTCACGAGAAGGACAAAAGTCGGCAGGAGTGGTATTACCGCAGCATCGCAAAGGGGTTGACCCTTCTTCGCGATACGCCCGCCTGCCGGGAGTATGAGGCGCTCCTGGATGCGATCTTTTCCTGAATCGTCTGCACGCCCGGCTCTCTTGCTGTTTTTGCGGAAAATTTGCCGCAGTTTTGACATTTTTCGGCAAAATTCGGCAAAATTTTCGCTTTTGTGACGATAAAAATGTGTTATCATAAAAGAAAAAGTGAGGTGTATTGGAATGCGTATCAAAAAGCTGTTGTGTTCTGCTCTGATCGCGCTGTCGGCGACCGTTGCCCTGCTCCCTTCGCTCGGGAATAAGGCAGCGGATGTCCCCGTGGAGGAGCCCTATACCGTGGAGGCGGAAGAGCGCGGCCTCTTCACCAAGCTCGAGCTCTCGATCGAGGGTGGAGGCGGTTACGTCCGGGCGAAGGTGAAGAATGTGTTTACCCTGTTCCCTTCCACGATCGTCGTTCATCTCGAGCTCTACTGCTCCGATACCTATACGGAGGACTATACGGAGATGAACATGAAGAGTGCGGCGTTTACGCCCGATCTCGATCAGGGCAATTCCATCGATGTCTCTGCCCGTACATACGGTAAGGCGCAGTATTGGCAGGCGAGGATGTACTATAAGTTCGACGATAACGATTGGGCCTACGAAGTGACGCCGACCTTCTATGCGGACGGAGACGGGAACTTTGCCGAAAGCTGAGGAAGAGCCGTGCCGCTTTGGGCGGGAAACGATAAGTTCAGAGCAAAAAGGGCTGCGCTTGAAGCGCGGCTCTTTTGCTGTTTGGGCAATTTTTCCGGGGCGCTCTTGACTTTTTTAAAAAATCCCGTATAATAGAAGGGAGCGGCCCGCGCAGAGAATGCGAATGCGGGGCGGCTCGTTCGGATAAGGAGAAGAAAATCATGAAGATCTGTATTTTCGGGGCGGCCAGCGCTCAGATCGATCGGTGCTATGTGGAAGCGGTGGAGGATCTCGCAGAAAAGATGGCAAAGCGCGGACATTCCCTCGTGTTCGGAGCGGGCGGCTCCGGGCTGATGGGGGCTGCGGCGCGCGGGACCAAACGCGGCGGGGGATACATCCACGGCGTCATCCCCAAGTTCTTCCGCGAGGAACGGCTGGAGTCCATCTACGATCAATGCGACGAGCTCACTTTCACCGACACGATGGCGGAGCGCAAGACGACGATGGAGGACGACTGCGATGCCTTCATCATCGTACCCGGCGGCATCGGCACGCTCGAAGAATTTTACGAGGTCATCACGCTCAAACAGCTCGGCCGCCATCATAAGGCGATCGCGTTCTACAATCTCAACGGCTATTACGATACGCTGGAGAAGTTCATGCACGAGATGTCGGAAAAGAAGTTCATGGCTGCCGCCTGCCATGAGATGTATCGGATCTTCACCGACGCCGAGGAGTTGTTTGCCTATCTCGAAACCTACGTTCCCGACGTTACGTCCGCGCGCGTCCTCAAGAACACCAACTGACCCCGCTCGGTTTGGGGCTTTGACGGCTGATGAAGGACCGGGGGGAAGAGGCGGAGACGTTTGACCGCCTGATCGGGCGGATGGCGCAAGGAGAGACGGATGCCGTCCGTGCATTTTTCGATCGTTACGGCAGGCTGCTGTATGCGGCGGCGCTCTCGCTCACGCATTCTCCGCCGCTTGCAGAGGAGGCGGTGGACGGCGTGCTCGTGCGGCTGTGGCGGGATGCGGGCAGGATCCCGAAGATCCGGCGGCCGCTCAGTTGGCTGTACACGATCGCCCGCAATCAGGCAAAGAATGTGCTCCGGGGGGAGCGGAAGGCCGCTCCGCTTTCGGAGAGCGCCTGCGAGGAGACGGGGTTTGCGCGTGTGGAGGCGGAGGACGGCTTCCATTCGTACATCGCCTGCCTCGGCGAGCGGGAACGGCGCATCATGATCTTCCGCTTTGTCGAGGGGCTTTCCTTCCGTGAGATCGCGGAGGAGATGAAGCTGCCGCTCAACACCGTCTCGTCGATGTATTATCGGGCGCTCGAAAAGATCCGGAAAAAAATTTCCGCTCTGCCGCAAAAATAACGGCAGGAGCGCGTGTCTTTTAAGTGAAGCGGCAAAGGAAACCGCTAAAAAGAGAGGAAGCGCGATCGATGGATCGGAACGAGTTGGAAACAAAGATGCAGGAGGCCGCGAACCGGCAGAGCCCCAAGCCCTACGAGGAGCGGCATCTTGATTTAGAGATCAGACCGGCTGCGGGAAGGAAACGGCGTGTGTGCGTTTGGCGCCGCGTCTTTGCGCGCGCCGGGACGGACGGCGCCTGTTGTTCGCACGGGCGGACGGCCCTCCTTCTTTCGCTGCTGCTCGTCGTGGTGCTTGCCGTCATCCTGCCGCTGGCGCTCTGCAGACAGTCCGAACGCGGCGGTTATATCGTGGAGGCCTCGGCCGAGGAATTTTACAGGGAGCTCGATCTCAACGCGCCCGATCACTACGAGGAGGGCGACTATAAGCTCCTTTACGATGAAAACGGCAAGCTGACGGGCGGCTCATCCTCCCTTTCCGGCTCCGGGGGGTACCAGTTCATCTCCTTCCGGGAAGAGCCCTTCGACGATCCCCGCTTTTACGGGGAGGGCGGCGGTGTCTATGTGACGGAGGCAGGCGTCTCCGTGCTCTACTATAACGAGGTGAAGGATGATGTCTACTACACGCTCGCCACGGGAAAGGTGCAGTCACAAAAATTCGGGCCGCAGTACATCGTGGTCGAAGATTATTCCTATGAGGGATTTGAAGCCGTCTTTGCGTGGTTTGAAAAACAGTTTATAGCCTGACGGGTTTTCTTTACGGGCTCCGCACGTTATGCGGGGCTTTTTTGTTTGAAAAATTTTTCGTAAAATACGAGAGATGTGCAAAAAAGCGGGGCGGTTCGCGTGTCTCTTGAATAAGAGGCGTCTTTCGGGCGCTGCGCGACGGAACGATCGGCAACGGCTGAACGGCAGGGGAGGTACGCTGCCGCCTGTGCCGCGGCCGTCGGATACTTTCAAGGCGCATAGCAGTCAAACAAGGAGAAAAACGTATGAAAAAACGAATTATCGGCAGGATCCTGGCAGTCGGGCTGGCGGCTTTGCTTATGCTTCCCGTAGTTTCGGCGTGTAAAACGGATGAAGAGCCGGATAAAGAGCCGGCCGAAGCAGAGCGGGATATGACTCTCCCTCCTTCTGTTGAAGATGTGGTCCTGCCCTCTGTTCCAGAAGAGCCTATTTTCTTTGGAGAGAGTTATATTTTTAGTGTATTGGATTTAGTCAAACGTGCAAAGTTTTATCTTGTAAGCGGAGAGGAGCTCGATCCGACCGGGCTTAGGGCGACGCTCCCCGACTGTTATTTTTATTATAGCGTCAACATCGAACAGCTCGATACCTCGGGCGGGGCGGTGATCAGCGATGTGGAACTGCTCATGGAATACAATCAGGCCGATTGGCAGGGATTGTATGATCTCTGGTACGAAGAGGGCCCTGGCGCCTATGCGGCAGCGATCGAAGCGTGGGAAGAGCTCTATTATGCGGTGGAGTCGGAGATCCCGCCGCTGTATTGTTATGTATTTCAGATCCAAGAGGTTGAAGAGGATGCGTACCGTCGCGTTACAGAGGATCCGGAGCAGGCGCTTGCCGACCAGATCCTCTGGCAGGAAACGTATGAGCTTTATAAGGCCGGGAACTTGCGGTATTATACCCCCACATCCGAAGAGGAGAAGGTATTGACGAAGGCGGAGATCGACTTCGGAGACAGGGTCGAAGTCTATGAGTTTGGCGGGATATACGTCAAGAGTTATTTTGATCAAAGACAAGAAGAGGACGAGAACTTTGAGGGATTTGTATATTCCGATGACAGAATGCATATTGGCGCTTCCGTCCTGGATGAACAGGAGTGGGAGGGGCGGGATACGGTCACGGTCAACCACATGATGTGCGCCACATTGGAAACGGAAGGGGAACGCGAGTATGGGGAACTGACGCTCAAGCGGTACGAATGCCCCGAATTGCAGCGGCACGGGCTGGAGATCGAGAAGATCGAAGTGCGGTACATCAGCCTGCTGGGCGTGGAGACGGCCGTGGAATGGGACGGCAATTCCGATCTCACCATCCCCATCTGGAACTACATCGAAGGAGATGAGGACTTCTGCCGTTTCTGCATCTTCGTGACTTTGAAGGGGGACTTTCTCAAAGGCAACGATTTCAATTTGTATCTGGAGAGCTTTCTGACGTTGGGTTTTGAGGACAAAGTGTTTTCGATCCATGCAGTATCTTCGGTCTATGAACCGAAGATGCGTGGGGTGAGGTCGCAGATCAATGAGATCTACGCCGAGATAGTGGACGGCGTGGATGTGGGTGCCCGGGAACGCATTTTGGGGAACACCGTCATGAACCGGAAGAGCCCTGCGGGGTATTTCATGAGCAACAAATACGAACGCTCCTACAAGGTAACGACATGGTGGCAACGGTATGTCTCTCAAATGACGAGGATCTGAAAGAGGAGAAAAGAAGGAGCGCGCTTTCCGCCTTGACGGAGCGCAAGAGGAAAGGCCCGCCGCGTGCGGGCTTTTTCGGTGCAGCGTTTTGCCGGGAACAGGCTGCGGGATGCGGTATTTGCGGAAAGCGGGCAGGCTGTGTGACCGAGCGGGCAGGTAACTCCATACAATGGAAAGAGGCGGCTTTTACGGCCGCCCGTACCAAAGGAGGTAAGGATATGCCATTTTATCAGCATTGCCCTGCGTGTGGCTGCTGGCCCTGCGTCTGTGTGAATCAGACCTATAAGACGATCGTCTACCCCTGCTGTTCGGGTCCGACGGGTTCAACGGGTTCCACCGGCATCGGCCCCACCGGCCCGACCGGCGCGACGGGCCCCACCGGTCCAACCGGAGCAACAGGAGCAACCGGCCCGACCGGCGCGACCGGCCCCGCGGGTGTTGCAGGAGCGACCGGCGCGACCGGTGTGACCGGCCCCGCAGGTGTGACCGGTGCGACAGGCCCCACGGGAGCGACAGAGCAGGTAACATAAGGGAAACATAAAAAAGCCATTCGGAACAAGGTCAAACGGCAGCCCATCCGGGCTGCCGTTCTCTTGCGCGTTAATTTTGCAAAAACGATTGACTCGGCAATAGAATTATGATATAGTTATTACGGGAAAAGGTGTAAAACTATTTTTATTCGGAGTAGATATGCAAATCAAACGTGATCTTTATTTGCAAAGGTTGATCCGCAGGGAGAAGAACGGACTGATCAAGGTGATCACCGGTGTGCGCAGATGCGGCAAGTCGTATCTGCTGTTTAACTTATTTCATAACTATCTTACCGAACAAGGGGTCGATGGCGATCATATTATCGAGATCGCCTTAGACGACAGAAGCAATAAAGCATTACGTGATCCGGATAATATGTTGGCATACGTCAAGTCGAAGATCGTTGACGGAGAAACCTACTATATTATTCTTGATGAAGTGCAGCTGCTTCATGAGTTTGAAGATGTGCTGAATAGTTTTTTGCATATCCGTAATGCCGATATTTATGTCACAGGCAGCAACTCGAAATTTCTTTCTTCCGACGTCATTACCGAGTTTCGTGGGCGTGGAGATGAAATAAGGATGTTTCCGCTTTCTTTCCGAGAGTATTGTTCTGCTTATTCCGGCGATTTGGATGAAGCATGGGATGATTATTGCGTATATGGCGGGTTGCCGCTCATTTTGTCGCGCAGATCGGCGGAGGAAAAAGCAGGATATCTCACTGCACTCTTTCAAAAAGTTTATTTGTCCGATATTGTCGACAGACATAAGGTCCGCAACCGCGAAGAATTGGACGAATTGGTGGACGTGCTCTCTTCTGCCGTTGGTTCTCTTACTAATCCGACGAAACTTGCCAATACCTTTAAAACTGTAAAAAATAAGATCATCAGCGATAAAACTCTCAAAAACTACCTCGATTACCTTACTGATGCTTTTTTGGTGAGCAAAGCGGTTCGCTATGATATCAAAGGGCGTAAATATATCGGCTCTCCCGCAAAATATTATTTTGAAGATATAGGACTGCGCAATGCACGGCTGAATTTCCGCCAAACGGAAGAAAATCACATCATGGAAAATATCATATATAACGAACTGCGCGTCCGCGGGTTTCATGTGGATATCGGCGTCGTTGAAGTATTTGGCAAAAACGCCGAAAGCAGAACGACCAAAAAGCAACTGGAAGTCGATTTTATTGCGACCAAAGGCAGTGAAAAATATTATATTCAATCAGCGTTTACAATGCCGACTCCCGAAAAAAGAGAGCAAGAAACGCGTCCGCTGAACGCAATCGGAGATTCTTTCAAGAAACTAATCGTTGTACGTGACAACATGAAACCTCGGCGCGATGATATGGGCATTGTTACCATGGGCATACGGAACTTTTTGCTGGATCAGAAGAGTTTGGAAAATTGACATTTGCAATCAAAATCTGAACAGGTAACCGAATCGAATTCGATACGGTTAGAGAGTAATTCATCAGCGGTTACAGAAAAGATATAAAACAGCTTGAAGTATTTAGGGGAAAAGATGGAGACACTAAAAGAAAAAATTGCACAAGCAATGCGAGCCGATTTTATCGGAGATATCGTGTTTGACGAGGATGAGATCGATACCATGAAGGATGAGTGCCGTTTATTTTTCCGTGCGGCACAATCATCTTGGTCGAAAATTTATAGGCGGGAAGATATAGACGAACTTATTGTATTGATCGTTAATATCGCAAAAAATTGGCATGATGAAAGCGAAGGAAGGTTTTGGACAAAACTCTTCGGCGAGATTTTCGATGACGGTTCTATCTCGCCGGTCAAATTTTATGATGAGTTTGAATATTCATTAAAATTTCACAACAAGGTATTATTCCGTTCCAAAGAAAACAAACGCTTGTTCCGTGAAGTTTTTCTCCTTCATGCGATGGCTCCGGATACCTCTGGTGAATCGTTCATTCGGCTGTTGTGGAATTGGTTCTGTGACCCCGATGTTATTAACTTTGATTATCAGCCTGGAGATAAAATATACCGCCAAATTGCTGCTTTTTTAGAGAATGAATTTGGCGGAGAATCCGATTTAAACGAAGATGTATCTTTAGAAGGAAAAACATATTCTATCAAATCCTCTTTTAAATATTTATTTACGCAAGATCGGGAATCAGGAATAAAGCTTTTAGAAAAACTTTTTTCCGCATTCGACGAAATATATTTTAACGGGAGATATCCATCCGGTTCTTATTTTGCAGAAGTTTGCAATACCATTGTAAATAAAATTCTGAGTGAAAACAATGTCCCTTCGTCTCACAGAAAGCGGACGACGACGGAACACATCATCGATGATTACGATAAAGTATATGCATTTTATGAGATCGCATCGGACGGCGAGGTCGCTATATCAATTCCGGAAATTCGTGCAATCAACGAGCCTGCCGATGAGTATCGCATTGAAATTTATAATGACGATGTAAGAATATATTGCGACAAAGATTATATTGTAGGAACGAACTTAAAACGTAGAATTAAAAAAATCGTTATTCCGTTTTCATCATTTGAACAAAAGATACGCGAACAATTTAATTTGCGAATCAAATTGTTCTTGCTGCGTGAGGATGAAGATTTTCTGCTTTATGATTCAAAAACAAGTTTATATCGTGAATTTATTCTTTTTAAGGCCTCACGGGAAACTCGTCAAAGTAACTGTAAGCCCGGAACTTATTATGTTGTTCATCCGTATGGAACAGAAATAAGTAATTTTACTACTTCTTCCGCCAATGAGATCAATTTATACACTTCTTCTGTCATTTTTGCTGAAAATGATAGCATTTCTGCTACAAAGAAAAGTATATTCTTTAATGAGATACCACAAGATTCTCATATTCTTATTGACGGAAAAAATATAACCGGTGTTCTATTCAGAAAAGATGAAAAAGACTATTTCGTGTATAATAAAATTTCTTCTATGGAGATTTTGTTGGAAAATAGCGAACCGACCGCGAATCTGATCTTAACCATCGATAATTTAGC
>QAKM01000039.1 GCA_003343805.1 Bacillota bacterium
GAGATTCACGAATTTCTTTCGCTGCGCGAAATAAATTCCGTGAGGAGTCAAGATCGACGAATTGAACAGGCGGTTTCGGCCGCCTGTTTTTTTGTCCTTATCACACAATAAGCCTCAAGTATGAGGCAAATTGGGGCCTGCTGCGCAAGGCAACCTTGCTTGCAGAAGTAATTTAAGAGAAAGGGCTCCCAAAAAAATCGCGTCAGCGAGATTTTTGGGAAGAGGAGCAGCGAGCATTGGGGCAAAGCCGCGAGGAACGCAGCGGCTTGCGAAATTTGCTCCGCTGCGACGAAGCGGAGGGGAACCCTCCTTGCGGGATTTTATTTTAGAGATTCACGAATTTCTTTCGCTGCGCGAAATAAATTCCGTGAGGAGTCAAGATCGACGAATTGAACAGGCGGTTTCGGCCGCCTGTTTTTTTGTGCTCGTTTTCAAAATTCTATTATTTTCAACGCAGGTATTGATTTTTGCGGCGGGGTGTGCTATAATCTAAACGAAAAAGGGCCGTCTGCCCCGTGCAGGCGCCCGCAGGATAAGGAGGGAAAGACCATGAAGCATAGGATCATCACCGTCAGCCGTGAGTTTGGCAGCGGCGGCCGCACGATCGCCAAGGAAGTGGCGGAAAAGCTCCGCATCCCCTGTTACGATCAGGAACTCATCGAAAAGGTCGCGGAAGAGAGCGGTTTTGCAAAGGAGTACATTGCCGAGCACGGCGAACATACGGGCAACTGGCTCACCAATGCCTTTGCCGCGGCGGCTTCGTACTACGGTCCCATCGGCAGGGACTTTGTGTGGATGGCTCAGCGCAAGGTCATCCTCGACCTCGCCGAAAAGCATCCCTGCGTCATCGTGGGGCGCTGCGCCGACTTCATCCTGCGCGACCGGGCAGACCTTCTCAAGGTATTCATCCATGCCGATCCCGCCTTCCGCGCCGACCGCATCGTGCGCGTCTACGGCGAGCGCGAAGATTCGCCCGAAAAGCGCATCCGGGACAAGGACAAGCGCCGCATGGCATACTACCGTTACTACACCGATATCGATTGGGGCGTTGCCAAGAATTACGATATCTGCCTTGACAGCGGCAGGATCGGCATCGACCGCTGCGCCGATCTCATCGCTTCGCTTTACTGAGGAGCGCGGGCAGGCCCTGCCTGTTCCAAGCAGAATGCGGCGGGGGAGCCGGATCCGGACGCTCCCCGTCTTTACGGCGTTTTTCGCCGCACTTTCATGAAAACCCCGCGCATTTTGCGTGCTTTTTCGGCGCGGGTATGATATACTGTCTTAGGAAATCAATGCCGCTGACGGGCGGAAAGGGGATATTATGCAGCCGAAATACAAACGGGTCTTGCTCAAACTTTCAGGCGAAGCGCTTGCGGGCGATCAGAAGTTCGGCCTCAACGAAGAGGTCATCTCGGGGGTCGTCGATCAGCTCGTCAAAGTTCATGAGATGGGCGTGGAGATCGCGCTCGTCATCGGCGGAGGAAACTTCTGGCGGGGCAGACAGGGGACCAACATGGACCGTGCCACCGCCGATCACATGGGGATGCTGGCGACCGTCATCAACTCGCTTGCCATGATGGATGCGATCGAACAGCGCGGCATCCCGACGCGCGTGCAGACGGCGCTCAACATGATCTCCGTCGCCGAGCCCTACGTCCTCCGCAAGGCATTGCACCACTTTGAAAAGGGACGCATCGTCATCATGGCGTGCGGCACGGGCAATCCCTATTGCTCGACGGATACGGCCGCCGCGCAGCGCGCCTGTGAGATCCGGGCGGACGTCCTCCTCATGGCGAAGAATGTGGACGGCATCTACGACAGCGATCCCGCCGTCAACCCCAATGCCAAGAAGTACGATACGCTCACGTTCAGCGACATCGTCAACAAGGGCCTCAAGGCAATGGACGCGACGGCTGCGACCATGTGCATGGAAAACGACATCCCCGTGCTCGCGTTTGCCCTCGGCGAGAAGGATTCCATCCTCCGCGCCGTCTGCGGCGAAAAGCTGGGCACGCTCATCAGCAACGAATAATTTTTAGGAGACGATCATGGAAAACGAAAAATTGGAAGAGATCTTTCTGGTGCTCGAGGATAAGCTCGACAAAGTCGTAAGCGTCCTCAAGGATGAATATCAGACCATCCGCGCGGGCCGCGCCAACCCCCACATCCTGGACAGATTGCAGGTGGAGGCATACGGCGGCATGAGCCCGCTCAACCAGCTCGGCAACATCGCCGCGGCCGATGCGAGATGCCTCGTCATCAGCCCGTGGGATAAGTCGCTCCTGAAGGCGATCGAGAAGGCGATCCTTGCCTCCAACATCGGCCTCAATCCCACCAACGACGGCAACGTCATCCGCCTCGTGTTCCCCGAGCTCACCGAGGAGCGCAGAAAGGATCTCGTCAAGCAGGTCCGCCGCATGGGCGAGGATGCGAAGGTCGCCGCGCGCAACGTGCGCAGAGAGGCGATGGACGGCATCAAGAAGATGAAGAACGGCAAGGAGATCTCCGAGGACGAGGCTTCCAACGCCGAGCAGGATGTCGAAAAGAACATCGCAAAGTGCATGGAGGAGCTCGATAAGGCGGTCTCTGCCAAGGAAAAAGAGCTCATGACCATCTGATGGAAAGCGATCTGCCGCGCCACGTCGCGGTCATCATGGACGGGAACGGCCGCTGGGCGCAAAAGCGGCTGCTGCCCCGCAGCGCCGGCCACAGCGCCGGCATGAAGCGCATGATCGCGCTCTCCGAGTACCTCTTCGACCGCGGGGTGGAAGTGGTGACGCTGTATGCGCTCTCGCAGGAGAATCTGTCGCGCTCCAAGGAGGAGCTCGCGGCGCTCTTTGCGCTCTTCCGGCAGTACTTTGCGGGCAATGTCGAGCGCCTTGTCAGGAACGACCTTCGGCTGGACGTCATCGGCGAGCTCTCCCTCCTGCCCGAGGATATCCGGGCCCTCATTGCCGAGGGGAAGCGCCGCACGGAGGCGGGGAAGCGGGGCACGCTGGTGCTCGCCATCGCCTACGGGGCGCGGCAGGATATCCTGTCGGCCGTCAACCGTGCCGTCCGCGCCGGGAAAGAGGTGACGGAAGGGGAGTTCTCCGCCCTGCTTTCGACGGGGGCGTATCCTCCGCCCGATCTTCTCATCCGCACGGGCAAGGAGAAGCGCCTTTCCAACTTCTTATTGTATGAATCGGCCTATGCCGAGCTGTATTTTTCCGACAAGATGTTCCCCGCCTTCACCGATGCGGATATGGCGCGCGCGCTCGAGAACTATGCGTCGCGCGACCGCCGTTTCGGCAGGGTGAAAGAGGAACATAGCTGAGTTTGCCATGAAGAGACTTCTCACGGGCATCGTGTATATCCTCATCCTCCTGGGCGCGTTCCTGCTCAGGAGGTATGTCCATCTTCTCTTTTTCGACGGGCTCGTTCTCGTCTTTTCCCTCATCGGGACGTACGAGATGCTGCGCGCCTTCGGCGAACGCATCGACCGGGTGCAGAAGGCGGTCGTGCTCTTCTTTTCCTCGGGCATCATCATCTGCTATGCCGCGGCGGACACCGTCTACCGCCATCTGCAGGAGATGCGCCCCGCGACCGTCAACTATTCCCCCCTCATCACCTTCGTCGTCTTTATGACGGGGCTTGCCGTGCTCTTTCTGCTGCTCGTCTTTCGTCATGAGAGGACGTCGCTTGCGTCGCTGGGGGATTCGCTCATCTGTTATCTCTATCCTTCCGTCTTTCTCATCGTGATCACGGGCTGCAACCATATGCCCGCCTATTCAGAGATCGGTATCCTGTTTGTGTTCGTCATCTGTCCGTTTGCGGACAGCTTCGCCTATGTGTTCGGGCGGCTCTTCGGGCGGTGGCTGCCCAAAAAGCTCGCCCCCACGGTGAGCCCCAACAAGACGCTTATCGGGGGATTGGGCGGCCTCATCGGCGGCGCGCTCGGGGCGGTGTGCATCTTCTTCGTCTATTACGGGCTGCTCGAGCCGTGCGATCTCAACACCGAGTGGCTCAACCTCGTGTTCTTCATCGCGCTCGGCGTGCTCACGGCGGCGTTCACGGAGCTCGGGGATCTCGTGGAGAGCGCCGTCAAGCGCAAGCTCGAGATCAAGGACATGGGCAACATCCTGCCCGGCCACGGGGGCATCCTCGACCGCATCGATTCCACCCTCTACGCAGGGCTCATCGTCTGCTTTGTGCTGACGATGCGCATCCTCGCCGTGGGGTAGGGATAGAAAGGCACTCTGCGGCATAGAATAGGGGAGGGCGGGCGCTCTCCCTTGCAAAACGGTATGGAGGTCGTCATGAAGATCGCTCTGATCGGCTGCAGCGGCAGCATCGGCAGGCAGACCGCGGAAGTTGTGCGGGAACACCCCGCACATTTTTCTTTTTCCGCTCTCATCGGCGGACGGGACGGCGCGGCGCTCTCGGCGCTCTGCGAAGAGTTTCATCCCGCCCTTGCGGGGCTCGCGGAGGGAGGGGAGGCCGTTCTCCCCGAAGGCACCCGCCTTCTGTGGGGCGAGGAAATTTTGGAGCACGCCTTTGACGGCGCGGACGTTGCCCTCATCGCGGCAGGCGGCTTTGCGGGCCTTGCCTATACGCTGCGGGCGGCACGGCTCGGCATTAAGATCGCCCTTGCCAACAAGGAATCGCTCGTCTGCGGCGGCGAGCTCGTCTTAAACGCCGTCAAAAAGAGCGGGAGCGACCTCGTTCCCGTGGACAGCGAGCATTCGGCGCTCTTCCAGGCGCTCTCCTTCCGCCGCGACACGCCCTTTGAAAGGCTCATCCTGACGGCGAGCGGCGGGCCCTTCTTCAAGCTCGGGGAAGAGGAGCTGAAAAGGGTGACGGCAAAGGATGCGCTCCGCCACCCGACGTGGAAGATGGGGCCCAAGATCACCATCGACAGCGCGACCCTCCTCAACAAGGGCTACGAGATCATCGAGGCGCGCTGGCTGTACGACGCACCCTTTGACCGCATCGAGGCGGTCGTGCATCCCGAGAGCATCGTGCATTCCCTCGTCTCTTTTGCAGACGGCGCGATGATGGCGCAGCTCGGCTATCCCGATATGAAGCTGCCCATCCAGCTCGCGCTCACCTATCCCGAGCGCCTGCCCTGCGTGAAGCAGCTCGACCTCGTCTCCCTTGGCGCGCTGCACTTCTATCCGCTCCCGAAGGAGAAATTTCCCTGCTATTCGCTCGCCCTTGCGGCGGGAAAGGCGGGCGGTACCGCACCCACCGTGCTTAACGCGGCGGCGGAGGCCGCCGTCCATGCCTTTTTGAAGGGGGACATCTCCTTCCCGCGCATTGCCGAAACGATCGAGGCGGCGCTCTCGGCCTTTGCGCGCGAGGACGTCACCTCCTTCGAGCAGCTCAAAGAGGCGGACGCCCGCGCCCGCAGCTTTGCCCGTAACTTTATCTATGACTGAACTTCTCGCTTTCAGTTGGGGCACGGTGGGTTCCGTGCTCCTTGCCATCCTCATTTTGCTTGCGATGATCACGGTGCACGAGTTCGGGCACTACCTCGTCGGCAAACTTTTGAACTTCCGCATCAACGAGTTCTCCATCGGCTTCGGGCCCGCGCTCTTCAAGCGCAAAAACAAGAGGACGGGGGAGCTCTTTTCCGTGCGCCTCATCCCGTTGGGGGGTTACTGCGCCTTCGACGGGGAGGACGGCATCGAGGAGCCCGCCGAAGCACCCGAGGACGCCTTTGAAGAGTTCTCGGAGCCGCAGACGGCTGCCCCCGAAACGGATATGAAAGACGGGCTTCCCGAGGCGGAGCGGCTCATCCGGGCCTCTTCGACGACGCTGCAACCCAAGGGGGAGCCCTTCACCAAGCGGCCGCCGTGGGCGCGCATCCTCGTGCTCGTCGCGGGGGCGTTCATGAACTACATCTTCGCGGTCGTCCTCATCCTCATCGAGTTCTTCGCCTGCGGGCAGACGCTCATCGCCGTCTACGAAGTCGCTCCCGCCGAAGGGGAGTACGCCGTCTATTCGCTTGCCGATCAGGACATCATCTTAGAAGCGGACGGCAGGGGTGTGTATTTGACGACCGATCTTCTTGCGGCGCTCCACGGCAAAAAACAGGGCGATCTCGTGCCCTTCACCGTCTCCCGCGTCGTCGAGTGGGCAGAGGAGGGCGTCGCAAAGCGGCGGGAGAGGACGGAAGTCACCGTCATGCTGCGCGCAGACGTGAAAGATGCGTCGAGCGCCGACACCGCCCTTTTGTGGCGCGCACTCGGCGCGGCGCAGGACGAAGAGGGCAACTTCTTGATGGCGAATGCCGCCGCCAAGTTCGGGTTTTTCGAGACGGTCGGCCGCTCCTTCGTCTATTCCTTCAAGATCGCGGGCTCCATCTTCCGTGTTCTCGGCGAACTGTTGACGGGCAGGCTGGGGCTGGACGCCTTCGGCGGGCCTGTGACGACCATCTCCATGACGGCGCAGCTCGCCTCGATGGGCGTCAAGTACTTTCTGGAGATCGCGGGCTATATCGGCGTCAACCTCGCCGTATTCAACCTCTTGCCCATCCCCGCGCTCGACGGGAGCAAGATCGTCTTTACCGCCATCGAGTGGATCCGCGGCAAGCCCATTCCCCGTAAGGTGGAGGCGGTCATCCACACCGCAGGTTTTTTGCTTATCTTAGGTTTTGCCGTGCTCGTGGATATTCTGCAATTTGTATAAAAAGAGGCGCGCCCGCGGACTTTCGTCCGCGGGCGCGCTGCTGCAATATCGGGAGTTCTGTTGTGTTATGCCTGCGGGGGAACTGCCGCCTGTTCTGCGGGCGCGGCGGCGGGCTTTACGGCGTTGAAGCGCCGCACCTGCTTGACGAACGCCCTGGAGCTGAACAGGATGGCGGCCGCCACGATGGCGATGGCGATATCGGGAAGCACATAGCCCGCCTGATAGGTGAGGCTGTACAGCCACACGGGCTGACCCTCGGGCGCCCACATACCGAAGGCGAACATACCCGAGAGGAAGTGCATCACGAAGCGCGAAAGACCTGCAACGATGCCGCCGAGCGCGATCTGTACCTGGGGCACCTTATCGAGCGCCTTGACCTTCGCAAAGCAGCCCGCAAGGCCGATGCACATGAAGGCGAGGGGATAGTCGAGGAGGA
Organism: Bacillota bacterium; assembly: GCA_003343805.1. GTDB lineage: Bacteria > Bacillota > Clostridia > Christensenellales > Borkfalkiaceae > Gallimonas > Gallimonas intestinavium. The sequence continues at coordinate 7,109 of QAKM01000039.1, forward strand.
ACTGCGCGGGGTGCAGGATGTAGGGATCCTGGAACGCCTGCAGAATGCCGTAGATGAACCCTGCAAACACGCCCTTCCTGGTGCCGAACATATAGGAATAGATCATGAGGGGCACGAGGGAAGCGATGGTGATGGAGCCGCCTTGGGGCATCTTGACGATGCGAAGGTAGGAGAGGGCAAAGCTCATGGCGATGCAGACGGCGGCGTACGAGATGGCCTTGGTGTCGAAGCCCTTCTTGTCGCCCTTCCCCGTGAGGAAGGTGGCGGCGAGCACGGCGACGATGGCAACCGCCGCCGAAATGTAGAGCGCGACGGATTCGACTTCCTCGTTGGTGGTGCCGTTCATGTCGGCGGCCTCGCCCGACTCATAGTAGATGCCCATGCACACGAGGGAAGCGACGAGCGCCCCCGCGATGAGCACGCCCGAGATCGCATACGTCACGGCGCAGCGCTTGATGGAGAGTAGCACCGCGCTCACGGCGATCGCTCCGATGAGGGAGACGAGGGGCGCAAACAGGGTGAGGGTGATGCCGTCCTCGAGGAAGGTGAAGGTGAGCAGCGTGATGCCAACGGCACACGCATAGACGACGAAGAAGATGAGGCTCGCTTTGAGGAAGGGCGCTCTCTTTTCGCCGCGGATGAGGAGCACGCAGATGAGGAAGACAAGCGCCAAGGCGATGGTCGCCCAGAAGCAGATGCCGCGCGCGATGTTCATGGGCGAATCGAAGAGGATGGGGTACCATTCTGCGGGATCCGCCAAAAGGGAGTTGAGTAACATAAAGACCTCCATAATTTTTGTGAGTTACCCGCCTCGGCGGACTGCCCGTACAGTACGGAAAGCCCGTCGGATAAAAAAACGCCCGCAAAATACGCGGGCGGAACTTTTACCTTGAAATCCTGTCTTTCGTCCAAGCATTACCTTGCCCGATTCAAGTGGTATCATCTCAGCTTGTTACAGCACCCACGACGGATAATTCATTTGTGGTCTCATTATATTGCATCACGGCGCAAATGTCAACGGTTTTTCGCGATTTTTCGCGCCGCTGAGATTGTTTTTTGCCCGCCGTTATGCTATAATGTTTCCTGCGCGCACCTGCGCCGGGGAGGATCGATCATGGAACAGTTTTACGCTTATTTAGACCGCATGAAGTTCATCAAGCGCTGGCAGCTCATGCGCTCGGTGCGCGACGAGAACATCATGGAGCATTCTCACTCGGTCGCAGTCCTGACGCACGCCCTCGTCTGCATCGAAAACGGCGTCTTCGGCGGGCATATCGACGCGGAGAAGGCCGTCCTTTACGCCCTCTATCACGAAGTGAGCGAGGTGATGACGGGCGATCTGCCCACCCCCGTCAAATACTTCAACAACAGCATCCACGGCGAATACGAAAAGCTCGAAAAGCTCGCCGTCGAAAAGATCGCAGACACTCTGCCGCCCGAGCTCAAAAAAGAGCTCTATCCCTATCTGCAGGCAGAGAAGCATTCGGACGAGTACCGCTTCGTCAAAGCCGCCGATAAGCTCTCCGCCTACATCAAGTGCCTCGAAGAGCTGCGTTCGGGCAACCGCGAGTTCGCTCAGGCGGAGCGCACGCTGCATGAATCGCTCGAACACATGGAGCTCCGCGCCGTTGCTTACTTTTTCGAGCACTTCATCCCCGCCTTTTCGCTCTCTCTGGACGAGCTCGAAGGCCTTTGAGTGGCTTTCCTGCCCCCAAACCGAACAAAAAGACTCCGTGCTGCTTCACGGAGTCTTTTTCATCACAAAGTTGGTAAGCGTGACGCCGCGGCGCACGACCTGCTGCTCCTTTTCGACGCGGTAACCGCGGGCCTCGAAGAAGGGCCTCGCCGTCAGAGAGGCGTGCGTCGTAAACGCTTTGGCGGGACAGGCCTGTTCCAGTGCGGCGAGAAGGGCGGACGCGACGCCGCGTCCCGTGTGCGCGGGATGGACGTAGAGGCGGTCCAGATAGCCGTCCTCCGCCATGTCGGCAAAGCCGAGGAGCGCGCCGTTTTCTTCGGCGACGAGCGTATGATGGGCGCGGAAGGAGGCGTCCCATGCCTCTTCGTCGATAGGACCCGGCGCCCAGGCATCGAGCTGTTCCTTGGTATAATCGCCGCGGCAGAGCGTATGCACGCTCTCATAAAAGAGGCCGGCGATCGCGGCAAGGTCGCCCGTTTGGTAGGGTCGCAGCGTCATTTGTGCTCCTTCAGGGTGAGATACACCATGAGGACGGCGATGTCGGCGGGGTTGACGCCCGAGATGCGCTCCGCCTGTCCTAAATTAAGGGGACGGATGCGGGCGAGCTTCTCCCGCGCTTCGAGGCGCAGCCCGTCGATGTTTGCGTAGTCGATGTCGGGCGGCAGCGGTTTTTCCTCCATCTTTTTGGCCTTTTCGCGCTCGCGTTCGCTCGTCTTTAAATAGCCCTCATAGCGCACTTCCGTCTCGGCGGAAAGAAGGATGTCGTTCGGCACGCCTTCAAAGAGATCAAATTCGTGCTTGATCTCCGCGATCGGGATGTTGCGGCGCAGGAGGTCTGCATAGGTGACGCCGTTCGTGAAGTGCTCGCCGTGCGCCTCCAGAAGGGCGGCGGCCTGCTTGTTGTCCGCGCGTTCGGCAAGCGTCTTCAGCACTTCTCCGCGCATTTTTTTGCGCTCGAGATACCGTTCCCATCGTTCGTCCGAGACAAGTCCGCATTCTCTTCCGATCTCGGTGAGGCGCACGTCCGCGTTGTCCTGCCGAAGGAGCAGGCGGAATTCTGCGCGCGAGGTCATCATGCGGTAGGGCTCGTCCGTGCCCTTTGTGACGAGGTCGTCGATGAGCACGCCGATGTACGCCTGATCGCGCCGCAAAATGAGCGGGGGAAGCCCGCGCAGCTTGAGCGAGGCGTTGAGTCCCGCAATGAGCCCCTGCGCCGCGGCCTCTTCGTAGCCGCTCGTGCCGTTGATCTGCCCCGC
>QAKM01000034.1:0-13539 GCA_003343805.1 Bacillota bacterium
TTGACGATCTTGACGAATTGGAAGAGCTCGGGGGGGACCGCCTCATCTCGAGTACCAAGGGCGAATACGACCTCGAAGAGAACGTCCTCCGTCCCAAGACGATGGAGGATTACGTCGGACAGGACAAGGTGAAGGAGAACCTCTCCGTGTATATGTCGGCCGCAAAGGCGCGCGGGGAGGCGCTCGATCACGTCCTCTTATACGGCCCGCCCGGGCTGGGCAAGACGACGCTCGCGCACATCATCGCGAATACGATGGGGGCGCAGATCCGCGTGACGTCGGGGCCCGCCATCGAGCGCTCGGGCGATCTTGCCGCCATCCTCACCAACCTCGGCGACGGCGACGTGCTGTTCATCGACGAGATCCACCGCCTCAACCATACGGTGGAGGAAATTTTATATTCCGCGATGGAGGACTACGCGCTCGACATCATCGTGGGCAAGGGACCCTCGGCGCGCAGCATCCGCTTCCCCATCAAGCGCTTCACGCTCGTGGGCGCGACGACGCGGGCGGGCCTGCTCTCCGCGCCCCTGCGCGACCGCTTCGGCATTCTGTGCCGCCTCGATATGTATCTTCCTTCCGAACTGCAGCGCATCGTGGCGCGCTCTGCAAAGACGCTGGGCATCGCCATCGAGGAGAGCGGGAGCTACGAGATCGCCCGCCGTTCCCGCGGCACGCCGCGCATCGCCAACCGCCTTTTGAAGCGGGTGCGCGACTTTACGGCGGTCTCGGGCGGAGCTGCCGTCACGCGCGAATCGGCGCGGGCCGCCCTTGCCCGCATGGAGATCGACGAGCTCGGTCTCGACGAGACGGACCGGGGTTATCTCCGGGCGCTCATCGAAAAGTTCCGCGGCGGTCCCGCGGGGCTGGAAACGCTTGCCGCCACCGTCAATGAGGACGTCAACACCATCGAGGACGTCTACGAGCCCTATCTGCTGCAGCTCGGGTTCATCGCCCGCACGCCGCGCGGCCGCATCTGCCTCAAGGGCGGCTACGAGCACATGGGCGTCACGCCTCCCGAGGGGGCAGAGGGGAAGCAGATGTCTATCTTCCCGAACGATTAGTTCCCGCTTCGCAATGCTCTGTCGTGTTGCGGCTGCGTTCGGCCATTTACAAGTTTCAGGTAAGCCATCATGTCGGAAACATTGAAAACCAGCGATTTTTATTACGATCTTCCCGAGGAGCTCATCGCGCAGACGCCCGCAGAGCCGCGCGATTCCTCCCGTCTCCTCGTCTATCACCGCGAAAACAAGAGCATCGAGCACCGCATCTTCCGCGATATTACGGACTATCTGAAGGCGGGCGACGTGCTCGTTCTCAACCGCACGCGCGTGCTTCCCGCCCGCCTCTATGCCCGCACCGAGCACGGCGGCGCCGCCGAGGTGCTGCTTTTGAAGCGCCTCGACCTCAACGAGTGGGAGGTGCTCGTGCGCCCCGGCCGGAAGTGCCGCCCCGGGGCAAAGCTCACCGTCAACGACGAGCTCTCTCTCGAAGTGCTCTCCGTCACCGAGACGGGCGAGCGCATCGTCCGCTTCTCCTATGAGGGGACGTTCGAGGACGTCCTCTCCCGCGCGGGCACCACGCCCCTGCCGCCCTACATCCACGAAAAGCTGAAGGATCCCGACCGCTATCAGACGGTGTACAGCAAGGAGACGGGCTCGGCGGCGGCGCCCACGGCGGGACTGCACTTCACGCCCGAGCTTCTCGAGCGCATCCGCGCGATGGGCGTGGAGATCGTCGAAGTGCTGCTCCATGTGGGGCTCGGCACCTTCCGCCCCGTCAAGGAGGAGAACGTGCTCGACCACAAGATGCACTCCGAGCACTATGAAGTGAGCGAGGAGGCGGCGGAGAAGATCAATGCCGCCAAGCGCGAGAGGCGGCGCGTCATCGCCGTGGGCACGACCTCCGTGCGCACGCTGGAGACGGTCGCGGACGAGAAGGGGATGCTGCACGCCTGCACGGGCGATACGAGCATCTTCTTGTACCCGCCCTATAAGATGAAGTGCGTCGACGCCCTCATCACCAACTTCCACCTGCCCGAGAGCACCCTCATCATGCTCGTCTCCTGTCTCTGCTCCCGCGAGGAGATCTTAGAGGTTTACAAGACCGCGGTGGAGGAAAAATACCGCTTCTTCTCCTTCGGCGACGCAATGATGATCGTGTGAGCGGCAACTCTCTTTGCCGCAGCGCGACACAGTATTCCGACGCTCACGGAACGAGCGCAATTTAAAAGCATGAACAATCACTACTTTTCGTTTGAATTACAGAAGGTCGATCCCGAGACGGGCGCGCGAGCGGGCGTCTTTCACACCCCGCACGGCGATATCCTGACGCCCGTCTATATGCCCGTCGGTACGCAGGCGTCCGTCAAGGGCGTGCTGCCGCGCGATCTCAAGGAGATCGGCTCGCAGATCATCCTCTCCAACACCTATCACCTGTATATGCGCCCCGGCGACGAGCTCATCGCCCGCGCAGGGGGGCTGCACAAGTTCATGAACTGGGACCGTCCCATCCTCACGGACAGCGGCGGCTTCCAGGTCTTTTCGCTCGCCTCGCTCAACAACATCACGGACGACGGCGTACGTTTTTCCTCGCACGTCGACGGAAGCTATCACTTCTTCACGCCCGAAAAGGCGATGGACATCCAGCACAATCTGGGGTCGGACATCATCATGGCGTTCGATCAGTGTTCGGAGTACGGCTACACGCACGAGCAGGCGCAAAAGGCGATGGAACGCACCGCCAAGTGGCTGGAGCGCTGCTACACGGCGCACGAGGCGTTCGGTGCCCCGCAGCAGGCGCTCTTTCCCATCATCCAGGGCAATCTGTATGGCGATCTTCGCATCGAGAGTCTGGAGCGCTGCAAGCCCTTCGTCAAGCACGGCATCGCCATCGGCGGGCTGTCGGTGGGGGAGCCCAAGCCCCTCATGTACGAGATGCTCGACGTCCTCAAGGACAGGATGCCCACGGATGTACCGCGCTATCTCATGGGCGTGGGTTCGCCCGACTGCCTCATCGAGGGGACGCTCCGCGGCGTGGATATGTTCGACTGCGTGCTCGCCACCCGCGTGGCGCGCAACGGCACGGCGCTCACCTCGCGCGGCAAGGTCGTCGTGCGCAACGGAAAGTATAAGGAAGATTTCACCCCCCTCGACCCCGAGTGCGACTGCTACTGCTGTCGCAACTACACGAAGGCGTATTTAAGGCACATGGTCAACGTGGGCGAGATGGCGGGCGGGATGCTCCTTTCCTTGCACAACATCCGCTATCTCCACCGCCTGATGGCGGGCCTTCGGGAGAGCATCCTCGGCGGCTATGTGCGCGACTATGTGAAGGAGTTCTACGAAAAGCAGGCCATGCAGGGATAGCGCCTTTTCGGGCGGTTTCGCGTTGTTTCGCGCCGATCTTCGCATGAAAAATGAGTGAAAAGGCAAAAGCGCTTTTAAAACGCTTGCCAAAATTCCCCAAAACGGGTAAAATCGAAAGGAAAATTTTAATTTGGAAGGAGTGTAACGGCTTATGTTTTGGAGCCTTTTGGAATCGACAGGGAACACGACCACCGAGCAGCCCGCAAACAGCTGGATGATGTACATCGTCCTCGGCGTGGTCATCGTCATCTTCATCGTCTGGATGGTCTTTTCGGGCAGGAAGAACAAGCAGCGTCAGAAGGAGTACACCGAGCAGCTCGAAGCCATCCGTCCCGGCCACAAGGTAAAGACGGCGGGCGGCATCTGCGGCATCGTCGTTGAGGTGTGCGACGACAACACCGTCATCCTGGAGACGGGCAGCGAGACGGCGGGCAAGTCCTACATCAAGATGGACAAGGAGCTCATCGCGCAGACGGACGCCAAGGGCCCCACGCAGATCGCGCGCGAGGAGGCCGAGGCCAGGAGAAAGGCAGAGGAAGCCGAGAAGAAGGCGAAGAAGTCGGGCGAAGTCCCCGCACCCGCTCCCGCACACGAGGAGCCTGCTGCCGAGGAAAAGAGCGAGCCCGCCGAGGAAGAGGAAGAAAAGTAAATTCATAAGAAGAGCAGCCTCCGCATACCTTAGAAAAAAGGGTGCGGAGGCTTTTTTGCGCCCTTCGGTGCGGAGGTGCGGGATGAGCGAACATTTCTGGGGAAGGGCTGTGCGGGAGGTCGCGCTCGCCGCGGCGGCGGCGACGGTGTTCTGTCTGCTGTCCGAGGCGCTGTTTGCCGTCTTTGTGCGGGCGTATGCCCTCTCGTCGGAGGCCGTCCTTCTCTTCAATCTGCTGTGCAAGACGGCGGCGGCATTTGCCTTTTCCCTCCTCTTCGTGCGGCGGGAGCGCGCCTTCTTCAAGGGGACGGCGGCGGGGCTCTTGTTCCTGCTTGTGACGACGCTCCTCTTCGGGCTCATCGGCGGCTTCCGCTTTACGCCGCTCTTTCTTGCGGATGTCCTCCTGTGCGCGCTTGCGGGCGGGTTCGGGGCGGCTGCGGGCAGGAAAATGCGGAAAGAATAAAAAATCGGTTGCAAAATTTCCCGCCATCGGCTATAATAAAGAAAAAATTCCCGGAGATGAGATTATGATCAAGACCATCGCAAGACCTCAGGAAAGAAAGGTGACGGGCTGCGGCGAGTGCAGAAGCACCTGCCAGTCCGCCTGCAAGACGAGCTGCACGGTGGGCAACCAGTCGTGCGAGCGCGTGACGAGAGAGAACAAGATCGAAAAGAGATAATCGTTCGGTCTGTTTTCAAAGAGCAGTAAACGGGGAGCAGCGGCAGCGTTGCTCCTTTGTTTCCATGTCAAAAACAGGGCGCGGCGGCGGGGCATATCCGCTCTTTCGTCCGCCCATTCCGATAAACCATCATGATCCACATTTTTTCCTATCACGACCATTATTATATCTACGACGTCGGCAGCGGGTCGCTGCATGAGTGCGACGAAAAGACGGCGCGCGTTTTAGACGGCGATACGACGGACGTTTCGGACGAGGAACTGAAAGCCATCCTCGAAGATGCGGAGGCGCTCAAGGAGCAGGGCCTTTTATATAAGGAAGAGGTCAAGGCGTACCCCATGAAGAGCCACGAGGTGAAGGCACTGTGCCTGCACGTCTCGCACGACTGCAACCTGCGCTGCAAGTACTGCTTCGCGGACGAGGGTGCGTACCACTCCAAGCGCGAGGTGATGAGCCGCGAGACGGCCTTTGCCGCCATCGACTTTCTGCTCAAAGAGAGCGGGCAAAGGAAGGTGCTTGAAGTGGATTTCTTCGGCGGCGAGCCCCTCATGAACCTCGGCGTCGTCAAGGATACCGTGTATTACGCCAAGGAGCAGGCCGCAAAGCTGGGCAAGCGCTTCCTCTTCACGACGACGACCAACGGCCTTCTTCTCGACGACGAGACCATCCGATTTTTCAACGAGGAGATGGAGAACGTCGTCCTCTCGCTGGACGGCCGCCCCGAAGTGCATGACGCCGTCCGAAAGACGGTGAACGGCAAGGGGAGCTTCGATCTCGTCATCGAAAAGATCAAAACGTTCGTGCGCTCCCGCGGGGACAAGCACTACTATGTGCGCGGCACCTTCACCGCGAAAAACCTCGACTTTTCTAAGGACGTCCTCTTCCTCGCCGATCAGGGGTTCGACTCCATCTCGATGGAGCCCGTCGTCACCGACATTCCCGAACTGCAGATCAAAGAGGAGCACCTTCCCCGCATCGAGAAGGAGTACGAAAACCTCTGCGAGGCGTACCTCGAACGCGAGGAGAAAGGGGAGGGCTTCAACTTCTTCCACTTCAACATCGACCTCGAGGGCGGCCCCTGCCTTCAGAAGCGCGTTTCCGCCTGCGGCGCGGGCAACGAGTACTTCTCCGTCGTCCCGAACGGCGACATCTATCCCTGCCACCAATTTGCGGGGGACAGTAAGTGGAAGATGGGCAACGTCTTTGAGGGCACGCTCGACGAGAACATCCGCTCCAAGTTTGCGGGAAGCTGCCTCTTCACGCGCAAAAAGTGCGAAAACTGCTTTGCAAAGTTCATCTGCTCGGGCGGGTGCAGCGCCAATAACTACCACTACAACGGCGATATCGAGGAGCCGTACGCCATGACGTGCGCCATGATGAAGAAGCGCATCGAGTGCGCGATGCACATTCTGGCGGCGCGGAAATGTCGCGAAAAATAACAAAAATACGAAAAAGCGGCGCGTTTCGGCTTGACGCCGAAAGGCAAAACTTATATAATGAACAAGACGGGGTTTTTCCGCACTTGCGGAAAGGCCTTCACACATGACAGGAGGCAACAATGGGCAAGGTAAAATCGGCGATCGTGCTGACTCTGATCACCATCGTGATCGCCGTTTTATGCGTGGTATGCTTCGTGCCCTTTCCTTGCGACGGCAACGGATTAAATTATTTTAATTCTATTCTGGGCATTGCGGAGAAGGACGCCGATCTCGGCGGATACCTCATCGGGGAGACGGAGTACGTCGGCGGCGGTTACAGCGCCGTCTATTATCCCGAGGGGGTCATCTCCGGGAGAGATTACGAGAACAACCTCGCGGCTTCTTCCGAAGAGGAGAAGGACGACTACGCGGCGGACTATACCCCCTATGCGGGCGGCGCCATCTATCTCGAAAAGGAGACGGTGCTCGACGGCACCGAGGTGAGCGAGAGCTTCAAGGAAGATTTCGCGCGCGCCGTTTCCGTCATCGAAGAGCGCTTTGAGCGCCTGCACGTCGCAGGTGCGAGCGTCCGCATCACGGACGACTACACGGTGAGCGTTTCCCTCCCCGCATCCTACGAGATGGCGGGCGCGGCGTTCGAGTACCTCGGGCGCATGGGCGAGTTCACGGTGAGCTTCGGTTCGGATGAGGCGAGCGCGGAGGTCATCATCCCCGCACAGCGCGGTACCGAACACCCCGCAAGCTACTATATCAAGAACGTCTCGAGCCGCACGGCGAGCGGCGTTTCCTACGTCATCTTCGATATGACGGAGGAGGGGCAGGAGGCCATCGCCGAGGCAACGGAAGGCGCTTCGGGTTCCTATCTCTACTTTGCGATCGGCGGTGAGACGCTCATCACCCTCACCGTTGCCGAGCAGATCGATCAGAGCTCGCTGTATATTAGCGGTTCCTATACCCAAGATTCCGCCGATCTCGTGGCGACCATCGTCGATACGGCGATCGAGAGCGGAACGGAGAACGATCTTTCCCTCTCCGTGGGCGAGATGCACCGCGAGAACGCTTCCTTCGGCAACGATGCCCTGGTGATGCTGTACATCGCGCTCGGCGTGCTGCTTGCAGCTTCCGCCGTGTTCTTCTTCGTGCGCTACGGCCGTCTCGGGTTCGCGCACCTCTACACGATGCTCACCTATCTCATCGCCATGACGCTGTGCCTGTGGGCGATCGACTTTTTGACGATCGGTGTCGGTACGGTGCTCGCGGTCCTTGCGGGTGCGGTCGTCCTGAGCATCTCCGATGCGATGGCTTATGAGTATGCGCGCAGGGAGTTTGCCACGGGCAAGACGATGACCTTTGCCGTCAAGTCGGGCTATAAGAAGTGCTTCTGGCACATCTTCGATGCTCACATCGTGCTGGCGGCGCTCGGGTTCATCACCTACTTCATCGCCCTCACCGAGCTTGCGGCGTTTGCATTCACGCTCGGCATCGCCATGTTCTTCTCCGGGCTCTGCACGCTGGCGGTCGACCGTTTCTGCTGGTACATCATGATGCCCTTTGCAAAGGACAAGGCCAAGTTCTGCCGCTTCAAGAGAGAGGAGGTAGAAGAAGATGACTAAACATTTTTATACCGTAAAGAAACTTCCCCTTTGGATCGCGGTCTCGGCCGTCATCCTGGCAGTCGGCATCGCGCTGTTCGCCATCTTCGGCTTCAACACGAATACGCAGGCGGGCAAGAGCTTCGAGCTCACCTACGATGCCGTCGTGACCATTGCCGACGGCGGCGACCGGGTGGAGGAAGTCTGCGAAGATACCTTTGACGGCGTCGGGATCCGCTACGAGCAGAAGTTCGAGGCGGCGCCCGCGATCGACAACAACTCCCTGGCGGAGACGGGCGACGTGACCGTGCGCTACCTCTTCGGGGAGGACGTCACGGAGGCCGAACTGCAGGCCGCGCGCGAGGTCATCCTTGCGACGCTCACGGGCGAATTTGAAGGCGCCGACCTCTATGTCGCCATCCGCACGCAGGGCGAAGCCGCTTCCTTTGCAGAGCCCGTCTGGCGGGGTGCCGTGGCGCTCGTCGTGGCTGCCGTCGTCGTGCTCGTCTATATCGGCTTCCGCTTCGGCTGGGGCAGGACCGTCACGGGCCTCGTCCTCACCGCGCATGACGTCCTTCTGACGCTTGCCCTCCTTGCGATCACCCGCATCCCCGTGGCAGCCGCCACGCCGCTCCTGTTTGCCGCGGCGGCAGCAGTCATCTCGCTGCTCCTGTGGATGGTGCAGTGCATGAAGATGCGCGAGACCTTCAAGGATCCCGCCTTCCGCACGATGGATGCCGAGGAGGCAGTCAACGAGTGCGGCAAGACCTCGAACAAGACGGTGCTCTTCGTCGCGGCGGCGCTCGCCGTGGTGTTCATCGTCGCGGGTGCGGTCGCAGCAGCCGGAACGCGGGCATTCTTCCTGCCTCTGCTGCTCCCCCTTGCCGTGAGCGTCTATTCCTCGCTCGTGCTCGGGCCGACGCTCTATCTTCCTCTCAAGAGGTTGGACGATCGCAACAATGCCAAGAAAGGCCGTTACGTCGGAAAGAAAAAGGCGGAAAAAGCCGAAGAATAAGTTCGGATTCAAATCACACGAAACGGCGGGAAAGTTCCCCGCCGTTTTTGTCCATAAAAGAAACACATCAAAAGGGCCGTCCGGACGCGGCCTCTCCAAGGAGCCGGTATGAAACGCATCGTGCGCGAATTTCAATTTACCCCCGCCGAAGAACAGTGCGTGCGGGAGCTTTCGCGTGCCGTGGGCATCACCGAGACGACGGCGGGCATCCTCTTTGCCCGCGGCATGGACAGCGAGGAGAAGATGCGCCGCTTCCTCGCGCCCTCGAAAGAAAACCTCCTTTCGCCCTTCCTGATGAAGGGGATGAAGGAGGCGGTGCTCCTTCTGGAGCGCGCGAAAAAGGAGGAATGGCGGGTCGCCGTGTTCGGCGATTACGATGCGGACGGCATCGGCGCCGTGTCCATCCTCTCGCGGGCGCTCAAGGAGTACGGCATCGAGCCCTACCTCTATGTCCCCGAGCGGGCGGAGGGCTACGGCCTGACGACGAATGCCATCGACCGCATCTTCGACGAATTTCTGCCCGATCTCATCATCACGGTGGACTGCGGCATCTCCAATGCGTCGGAGGTGGAGTACATCAAGGAGCAGGGCTGCTACGTCATCGTCACCGACCATCACGAGCTGCCCGAGACGCTCCCCGACTGCATCTGCATCAATCCCAAGCTCAAGGACGACTACCCTTACGACAATCTGTGCGGCGCGGGCGTTGCCTATAAGCTCTCGCGTGCGCTCATCGGTGAGAAGGCGGATGATCTGCTCGATTTCTGCGCGCTCTCGACGGTGGCGGACAGCGTGCCCCTTCTCGGGGAGAACCGTGACATCGTGGCGGCGGGCCTCGAGCTCATCAAGAGCCGTCCCCGCCCCGCTTTTTCGGCGCTTTTGGGCAAGGTGCAGGATATTTCGGCGCAGACGCTCGCCTTCACGCTGGCGCCCCGCGTCAATGCGGCGGGCCGCATGGGGGATGCCAACGCGGCGCTCCGGCTCTTCACCTCGGAGGACGAGGAGGAGACGCGCGTCCTTGCCGAACTTCTCAACAACTACAATTCGGAGCGTCAGCGCCTGTGCGACGAGCTCTTCGAGCGGGCGCGTGCGCAGATCGCGGCCGAGGGCGCCTACGGGAACGTCGTTATGGCCGAGGGCGAGGACTGGCATCCCGGGCTCATCGGCATCGTGGCGGCGCGCATCGTGGAGGAATTTTCCCGTCCGGCGCTCCTCTTCGTCAAGCGCGGCGAGATGCTGCGCGGGAGCGCGAGGAGCATCGAGTCGGTCAACATCTTCGAGGCCCTCAGGAGCTGCTCGGATGAGATCGAGGAGTTCGGCGGCCATGCGCAGGCGGCGGGCGTCAATGTGCGTGCCGACCGCTTCGAGGCGCTCAGGACCGATCTCGATCACTACATCGCCACGCACTACACGCGCGAGGACTTCATCCCCTCCCTCGTCGTCAGCGGGGAGATCGAGGGGGAATTTCCCCGGCGGCTCGCCTATGAGATCGAGTCGCTGGAACCGTTTGGTGTGGGGAACCGCCGTCCGCTCTTTGTCTGCCGGGCAAAGCGGCTGCGCGCCGCGCCCGTCAAGCCCGCCTCGCCGCATCTTGCGATCGGCGGGGAGGCGCTCGAGCTCATGTATTTCTGGGGCGAAAAGGACCTCACGCTGCTGCGGAGCGATACGCCCAAGTCGCTCGTGTTTGAATGCAACGTCTCCAAGTTCCGCGGCAAGGAGAGCATCAAGGGCTTTGTCCGCGCCGTCGTGTACGACGGGGCGCAGGGCGAGGACATCTCGGCCGAGGGCTTCTACGAGGGCATGATGGCACTGAAAGAGGGGCGGCCGTGCAAGGCGGAGCGCATGGGCGAGAAGGAGCTCAACGACTATATCGCCGCGGCGCGCAGGCAGTGCGCCTACGGGCTCGTGGCCGTCGCTTATGACCGTCAGGTGCTTGCCCGCTTCCCCGCACTCAAGGGGCTGCCCGCGGAGGTGTTCCGCCTCTCGTCGGGCAATGCCGCCAACGTCGTGCTCCTGTCTCCCGCGCCCGACTGCGATCTTTCCGCCTACCGCGAGGTCGTGTTCCTGGAATCGCCCGCCGTCGTCGCACAGCCCACGGGCCGCGCGCGGCTCATTGCAAACGGCGAGCGCTGCGGCTGGGAAAAGCTCGTCTCGCTCCCGCACACGCGGGCGGACATGGCGGAGGTGTTTTCGGCCATCCGTGCGGCGGAGGGAACGCTGTACGGGGCGGATGCCGCCGAGGCGGGACGGAGCGCAGGTTTTTTAGGATTCGGCGAGGAGCGGTTCCTCTTTGCTTTCGCCGTATTTGAAGAATTGGGCCTTTTGGAATGCCGTGACGGCCGTGTCCGCATTATCCGCGGGAAGAAAACGCAACTGGAGAGGTCGAAGATATATTCGACGGTCTGTGAATTGGCAGAGAAATAAACGATAATTTGCAAAGGAGGGAACGAGATGGAAGCCATCCTGATGAAGATCTACGAATATTACTCGGGCGACGAGCGCAATATGCTGCTTCATGCCTATGACTACGCCAAGGCGGCACACGCCAACCAGAAGCGCGCTTCGGGCGAGCCCTACTTCATCCATCCCTGCGCCGTGGCGGAGATCCTCGTCGATCTCGGCCTCGATCCCGCGACCATTGCGGCGGCGCTTTTGCATGACGTCATCGAGGATACGCCCGTCACCGAGGACGACATCCGGCGTGAGTTCGGCGAAGAGGTCTTATCCCTCGTCTCGGGCGTCACCAAGCTCGACAAGATCGTCTTTAAATCGCAGGAAGAGGAGGAGGCGGAAAACTTCCGCAAGCTCTTCATTGCGATGGCGAAGGACATCCGCGTCATCATCATCAAGCTCGCCGACCGCCTGCACAATATGCGCTCGTTGAACTTCCTCTCCAAGGAGCGGCAGCAGCGCATGGCGCGCGAGACGCTGGATATCTACACACCCATCGCGGGCAGGCTGGGTATTTCGCAGGTCAAGTGCGAGCTCGAAGATCTCTGCCTCAAATATCTCGATCCCGAGGCGTTTGAGTACCTCGTCGAGAACATCCATCAGAAACTCGAAGAGCGCAACCGCTTTGTCGATTACGTCGTCGAAGAGATCCGCAAGATCCTCGTCGAGTGCAACATCCACGGCGAGGTGTTCGGCCGTCCCAAGCATTTCTACTCCATCTATAAGAAGATGACGACGAAGAATAAGACGCTCGATCAGATCTACGACCTGACGGCGGTGCGCGTCATCGTGGGCACGGTGGACGAGTGCTACGAGGTGTTCGGCAAGATCCACAAGGAGTGGAAGCCCGTGCCGGGGCGCATCAAGGACTACATCGCAACGCCCAAGCCCAACCTCTATCAGTCGCTGCACACGACGGTCGTCACCAACTTCGGGCAGCCCTTCGAGATCCAGATCCGCACCGAGGAGATGCACCGCACGGCGGAATACGGTATCGCGGCGCATTGGAAGTACAAGGAACAGACGACGGAGGAGACGACGCTCGATCAGCGCATCTCGTGGATCCGCGAGATGATGGAGCTGCAGGGCGGCCTCAAAGATTCCAAGGAGTTCATGGATACCGTCAAGGGGTCGCTGTTCAGCTCCGAGCTCCTCGTCTTTACGCCGCAGGGCAAGGTCATCTCCCTTCCCAACGACGCGACGCCCGTCGACTTCGCCTATGCCATCCACTCGGAAGTGGGCAACCACTGCACGGGCGCCAAAGTCAACGGCAAGATCGTTCCCCTCAATTCGACGCTGGAGCTGGGCGACGTCGTCGAGATCATCACCTCGCCCAACTCCAAGGGCCCCTCGCGCGACTGGCTCAAATTCATCAAATCGACCTCGGCAAAGGCCAAGATCAAGTCCTTCTACAAGCGCGAGATGAAGGACGAGAACATCCGTCTGGGGCGCGATATGCTCGAGGACGCCGCCAAGCGCAAGGGCTATGCCCTTTCGGATATCCTGACGGAGGAGAGCTTCAAGAAGGTCTCCGAAAAGCTCGCCTTCAACTCGCAGGACGAGATGTTCGCCTCCATCGGCTACGGGGCAGTCACCATCAACCAGGTCCTGTATAAGCTCATCGACTTCTTCCGCAAGGAGATGCCGCAGCCGCTCGTCACGGCAGAGCCGACTTATCACGGCCGGCTTGCCAAGGGTACCGTCACCATCAACGGGCAGACGGGGCTTCTCGTTTCCTTCGCGGGGTGCTGTTCGCCCGTGCCGGGCGACGAGATCGTCGGCTTCGTGACGCGGGGGCGGGGCGTCGTCGTGCACCGCAGAGACTGCCCCAACTTGAAGGGCGCCGATCCCGCCCGTCTGCAGGCGGCGGCGTGGGTCGCCGAAGAGGGAGGCGTGCGCTTCAAGGCCGCCATCGTCGTGACGGCGGACGATCAGGGCGCGGCCATCGGCGCGATCAGCGCGAGCGTCGCCGAGATGCACCTTGAGATCACGTCCATCAACGGCCGCTACGATAAGAACGGCAGCGCCATCGTCGATGTCACCGTCTCGCTCACCAACCGGCAGGACGTCGAAGTGCTCATCAAGAAGATCATGGGCCACCAGAAGATCATCGATGTGAGGAGAGCAAGCTAATGGGTTCACGAATTTCTTTTGCTTCGCAAAACAAATTCCGTGAGGGGTGGAGACGGTTGTTTTTAACTTGCTATGCCGCCCGCGAGCGCGTCGGAGCAAGGCAAATTTCGCCAGCCCCTCCTTAGGTCGGGGCCGGGCTTAGATGCCTGCTCCTCCTTTTCCCACAAATCTTTTGCTTCGCAAAATCTTTGTGGGAGCCCTATGTCATTCTAAGG
>QAKM01000034.1:17074-28001 GCA_003343805.1 Bacillota bacterium
CGCCCGCGAGCGCGTCGGAGCAAGGCAAATTTCGCCAGCCCCTCCTTAGGTCGGGGCCGGGCTTAGATGCCTGCTCCTCCTTTTCCCACAAATCTTTTGCTTCGCAAAATCTTTGTGGGAGCCCTATGTCATTCTAAGGACAATAAGTGCCAAGTATGGCACAAATTGCGTCCCGCAGCGGAGGGGGACCCTCCTCGCGGAAATGATTTTATATCTCGCGAAAATCTTTTTGCTGGCGCAAAAATCTTTCCGCGAGGGGTGAGATAGGTGGATTTTAACTTGCCTTATCGCCCGCGAGCGCGTCGGAGCAAGGCAAATTTCGCCAGCCCCTCCTTAGGTCGGGGCCGGGCTTAGATGCCTGCTCCTCCTTTTCCCACAAATCTTTTGCTTCGCAAAATCTTTGTGGGAGCCCTATGTCATTCTAAGGGCACTAAGCCTCAAGTATGAGGCAAATTGAGTCCCGCAGCGCAAAAGCGTGGTTTTGCTCGCGGAAGTGATTTTAAGAAAAGGGCTCCCGCAAAAATCGTGTAGCGAGTTTTTCGGGAAGAGGGCGAGAAAGCGCTTTCTTGGCAAAGCCCCGGTGGGGCTTTGTCCACTTTCGAGCTTGGGAATGGCACATGGAGCGTGCCATTTCAGGGCTCCCGCGCAGATGCGAAGCAGATGCGTGGGAAGAGGAGCAGCGCGGTCTCTACCGCGCGAGAATGCGAGCATTCGGGCAAAGCCGCGAGGAACGAAGCGGCTTGCGAAATTTGCTCCGCTGCGACGAAGCGGAGGGAAACCCTGCTTGCGCCATGATTAAGAAGCAAAAGCGTGGTTTTGCTCGCGGAAGTGATTTTAGAAACAAGGGAAACGATGATCCCCTTGCCTCCCTCCTCGGGGTCCCCAAAAAAAGACGAAGTATTTTTTGGGGGTGAGGTTGAGAGGGAGGTGCCGAACGAATGTGAGGCGGAAGGAGTTTTGTCGGGCGGCGGAAAGGAGATTTTTCAAGGAGGCGGTATGGTCATCCAACTGATCGAACCCGTGGGGTTCGCGGCAAATTGTTATCTGGTCTCGGCGGACGGGAAACACGTCGTCGCCATCGATCCCGGCGAAGCGCGCGTCCTTGCCGAGGCGCAGAAGCGCGGGCTTTCTGTCACGCACGTCCTTTTAACGCACGGGCATTTCGACCATATCGGCGGGTGCGCCGCGCTGCAGGCGGCGGGCGTCAAAGTGGGCTGCCCGAAGGACGAGCTTTGGCAGGTGCAAAACGCCAACGTTGGTGCGCGCCTCTTCGGGATGCCGCCCGTTTCGCTCTTCACGCCCGACTTTACTTATGAGGGCGGCGATACGCTGGAGCTGGACGGCCTCACCTTCCAAGTCATTGCAACGCCCGGGCATACGCAGGGCAGCGTCTGTCTGCTCGTGGATGACGTCATCTTTTCGGGGGATACTCTCTTTCAGGGCAGCGTGGGAAGGACCGATCTTCCGGGCGGCGACTTCCGCGCGCTCGAGAGAAGCGTCAAGGCGCTCTATGCCCTCGAGGGCGACTATACGGTGTACCCCGGCCACGGGGAAAAGACGGCGCTCTCTTTGGAGCGCAAGTACAACGGGGTGATACGATGCTGAAGGCACAGCCCGCCTTTCTGGAACAGGAACTCAATGAGGTCGTCCGCCTCTTTGCGGGGGCGGAGGCGATAGAGATCGAACTCGAGCAATCGTTTGACGGCAGCGTCTTTTCGGGTGCGGTCAGACTGAATGGCGAGGAGACGCGCTATTCGCACGAGGGCGCGGCGGAGAACGAACTTGTCTACAAGAGCCTTGCCCGCCGCTATTCCAAGCTCGCCTTATACAATGCCCTCTCCGCGCACTTTTCCAGGCACCTGCCGTGGGGCGCGCTGACGGGCATCCGTCCCACCCGCCTCGCGCGCGGGGAGCTCGAAAAGGGGCGCGATTTCTTGCCGCTCTTCCACGAGATGGACGTCGGGGAGGACAACATCGAGCTCGTCTCCCGCGTCATCAGGGCGCAGGAGGGCATCTACGAACGCAGGGAGGGCAACTGCGATCTCTACGTCTCGCTGCCCTTCTGCCCGACGCGCTGCGTCTACTGTTCCTTCGTCACCGCGCCCATCGACAAGACGAGGCAGTACATCCCCGCCTATCTCGACGCCGTGAAGCGCGAACTCGAGGGCGCCGAGGGGCTGTGGCAAAACCTTCGCTCCGTCTATATCGGCGGCGGCACCCCCTTTGCCTTGGAGACGGAGGAGCTCCGCGTCGTGTTGGAAGCGGTGAAGCCGCTCCGCACCAACGGCTGCGAATACACGGTGGAGGCGGGGCGTCCCGACGTATTCACCGAAGAAAAGCTCGCCCTCTGCAAGGAATATGGCGTCACGCGCATCTGCATCAACGCGCAGTCCTTCTCCGACCGCACGCTCGAAGCCATCGGCAGGAAGCACACGGCGAAGGAGGTGGGGGAGGCGTTCGAGCTCGCCCGTCCCTTCGGCTTTGTCACCAACTGCGACCTCATCGCGGGCCTCACGGGGGAGAGCCTCGAAGAATTTTGCGGCAGCATCGATTCTGCCGTCGCCCTCTCGCCCGACAACATCACCGTGCATACGCTGTGTTTGAAGAAGGGCGCGCGCCTCAAAGAGGAAGTCGAGAGCCTCAAGGAAGGGGACATGGGGGAGATGATCGCCTACGCGCGGGAAAAGCTCACCGCGGCGGGGTACGAGCCCTACTACCTCTACCGCCAGAAGTACATGGCGGGTGCGCACGAGAACACGGGCTGGACGAAACCGGAGCGCGCTTCCGTCTACAACATCGACGTCATGGAGGAGACGGCGGACAACTTCGCCGTGGGCGCAAATGCCGTCACCAAGAAGGTGTTTTTGAAAGAGGGCCGCATCGAGCGTATCGGCTCGCCCAAAGACCTTCCGACTTACCTTGATAAGACGGAAAAGCTCATCGAAGAAAAGAGGGAGCTCTTTTCCCGCTCCTGAACGGGCGCAGAGCCGAGGACGCGCGGGGAAGGGCGGAAACTCGTTGAAATTTCCCAAAAAGTTGCCGTAAAATCTTTGACAGTTTTGCCCGAATATGGTATGATAATAGAGACGTGCGCGAGGAGATACGCTCTCCACGTTTCCCTTGGCGCATCGCGAATACTTCCATAGGAGGATAAACGCAAATGGAAAAGGCAGAGATCATTGCGAAATTTGCCGCACACGAGGGTGACACGGGTTCGCCCGAGGTCCAGATCGCACTCCTCACCGAGCGCATCAACCACCTCAACGAACACCTCAAAGTGCACAAGCACGACAACCACTCCCGCCGCGGTCTTTTGAAGATGGTCGGTAAGCGCCGCGGTCTTTTGGACTACCTCAAGGCAAAAGACATCGAGCGCTACAGAGCGGTCATTGCTGCGCTCGAACTCAGAAAGTAAAAAAGAAGCGGCTTTTTGCCGCTCTTTTTTTGCCGTTTTCCCGCTTGTTTTCACCGTTTTCGGGGGAAGGGGAGGCGGCGCCGCCGTGCGGTCGGGCGGCCGCAGGGCACAAGAACCAAAAAGAATAAGGAGTTAAAACATGAACTATCACGAATTTAAACTGACGGTGGGCGGCAGAGAAGTCACCATCGAGACGGGCAAGTATGCCGAGCAGACCAACGGTATGTGCGTCGTCCGCTGCGGCGAGACGGCGGTCATGGTCACCGTCTGTATGTCGGCGACCCCCAGAGAGGGCATCGATTTCTTCCCCCTGCAGGTGGACTATGAAGAGAAGATGTTCGCGGTCGGCAAGATCCCTGGCGGCTTCAAGCGCCGTGAGGGCAGGGCGAGCGACAAGGCCATTTTAACGGCGCGCCTCATCGACCGTCCCCTTCGTCCCCTCTTCCCCAAGGGCCTCTTCAACGACGTGGTGGTCGTCGCCTCCGCGCTCTCCGTCGAGCCCGACATTGCACCCGAGCCCCTCGCCATGATCGGCTCCTCCGTCGCGCTCTCCATCTCCGATATCCCCTGGGCGGGCCCCACGGGTTCGGTGGTCGTCGGCCTTGTGGATGGCGAATACGTCATCAACCCCGACGCGGCGCAGCGTGAAAAGAGCATCATCCACCTCAACCTTGCCGGCACGAAGGATGCCATCCTCATGATCGAGGCGGGCGCAAACGAGGTCACCAACGACGAGATGGTGGGCGCCATCATGTTCGGCCACAGCGAGATCAAGAAGATCTGCGCCTTCATCGAGGACGAGATCGTTCCCGCCGTCGGCAAGGCGAAGCTCCCCATCGAGCTCTACCACATCCCCGAGGAACTGGACGCCGCCGTGCGCGCGTTCGCTTCCGACAAGGTGGAGTGGTCCATCGATACCTTCGACCGCAAGGAGCGCGAGGCGCGCCAGGCACAGGTCGAAGCGGAGACGCTCGAGCACTTCGCCGACATCTATCCCGAAAACACCCGCGAGATCAAGGACAGCCTCTACTACCTCAATAAGGAGAAGGTCCGTTCTAAGATCTTCGACAAGGGCATCCGTCCCGACGGCAGAGGGCTCAAGGACGTCCGCCCTATCTGGTGCGAGCGCCACGTCCTGCCCCGCGTACACGGTTCCGCCGTGTTCACGAGAGGCCAGACGCAGACGCTGACGACCTGCACCCTCGCGATGCTCGCAGAGGCGCAGAAGCTCGAGGGCCTCGACGACGAGACGAGTAAGCGCTATATGCACCAGTACAACTTCCCCGGCTACTGCACGGGCGAGGCGAAGGCGCTCAGAAGCCCCGGCCGCCGCGAGATCGGCCACGGTGCGCTTGCAGAGCGTGCGCTCGTTCCCGTCATCCCCTCCGAAGATGAGTTTCCTTACGCCATCCGTGTCGTCAACGACATCCTCTCTTCCAACGGTTCTTCTTCGATGGCGTCCGTCTGCGGCTCCACGATGGCGCTGATGGATGCGGGCGTTCCCATCAAGGCTCCCGTCGCGGGCGTTGCGATGGGCCTCATCAAGGACCAGGCAACGGGCGAATTCCGCGTCCTCACCGATATCCAGGGGCTTGAGGACTTCCTCGGCGATATGGACTTCAAGGTCGCGGGTACCGTCAACGGCATCACCGCCATCCAGATGGACATCAAGATCAAGGGCATCTCCGAAGAGATCATGCACACCGCGATCGAGCAGGCAAACGAGGGCAGGCAGTTCATCCTCTCCAAGATGCTCGAGTGCGTGCCCGAGGTCGCGCCCGAACTTAGTAAGTACGCGCCCCGCATCATCTCCTTCAAGATCGATCCCGAAAAGATCGGCGACGTCGTCGGCAAGCAGGGCAAGGTCATCAACTCCATCATTGCAGAGACGGGCACCAAGATCGACATCGAGGACGACGGCACCGTGTGCATCGCTTCCTACGGCGATCCAGAGTCCGCACAGCGCGCGAAGGCGATCATCGAGTCCATCGTGCACGAGCCCGAAGTGGGCGATATGTTCATCGGCAACGTCGTGCGCATCCTCTCCAAGGTGGGGGCGTTCGTTGAGTTCGCGCCCGGCAAGGACGGCATGATCCACATTTCCAAGATGGCAGACCGCCGCATCGATTCTGTGGAGGACGTGCTCGCGATCGGCGACATGGTCAAAGTGCAGATCATCAAGATCGGCGAGAAGGGCATCGACTTCAAGCTGCTCGAAAAGCTCTCCTGAATTTCAAGCCAAAACAAAGGCGCCCCGCACAAGCGCAATTCCCATAGAGAATAAAATCAAAAATAAAATTTTAATAGGAATTGCACTTTCAAGTGATGAGGAAAAGGACTCCGAAATAATTTCAGAGTCCTTTTCTTTACATTGAATTATAAATTATAACTTTGAATTGCATTTATTCTCTGTATTCTTTCGGGGAATACCCGGTCTTTGTCTTAAAGCATTTTCCGAAATAACTTACTTGCGAAAAGCCAACCATATCGGCTATATTTGTTACGGGTTCGTCCGTTTCCCGCAGAAGTTTCGCCGCGCGTTCAAGGCGTAACTCTAAAAGATACCGATATGGCGTCATCTGCATACACAACTTAAAACAGCGCAACGTTTCAGATTCGCTCACATTGGCGCTCTTTGCGATATCCGCAAGCGAAATGTGTTCGGTATAATGATCGTGAATATATCGCAAAAACAACTTCATGCGCGCATTTGCCATTCGAGAATACGCAGGAAGCCATCATTGACAGGCAGACATTCGACACCGTGCAGAAGATACGGCAATGCAAACGACGGCCGACGCCGATGGGCGAGATGAACACGCTTTCGGGGATGCTCTATTGTGCGGATTGCGGAAAGAGAATGTATTTATGCCGCTGCACCACGATGAAGCAGGCGGAATACTTCAACTGTTCGTCTTACAGGAAGGCGCTCAAACGTACCTGCGCTTCGCATCAGATCACCGTGAAAGCCGTGGAAACATTGCTTTTAGAAGACCTTCGCAGGACGGTTCGCTTTGCCAAATCGCAGAAGCAGACCTTTTTGCAGCTCTTGCAGAACAATGCGGACGAGAAGGAAAAGCTGGAACTCAAAGCCAACACGCACGAACTGACTGCGGCGGAGGAACGGATCAAGGCGCTGGACAAGATCATCCAAAGTCTTTGCGAGGACAAAGTCGCGGGGAAACTGTCGGAAGAGAGGTGTCTGAAACTGAGCGAGACTTACGAGAGCGAACAGGCAGGTTTGACCGAGAAAGTCAAGGCGCTGAAAGCGACGCTCTAAAAGCGTAAGGAGCAGCAGAACCGCATCCGCGACTTCATGAAGCTGGTTGAACGGTATAGCAATATCGAAGAACTGACGCCCGAAATCATCCGTTCGTTTGTGGACAAGATCATCGTACACGAAAAGCGGAAAGAGAACGGGCATTACCGGCAGGAAGTCGAGATCGTCTATAACTTTATCGGAGCGGTGGAATTTCCCGACTTTGTAAACGTTGACGACGATTACGGCTTGGACGAATGAAAAACGCCCGCTTTGCGGGCAGAACAAAAGACATGAGAAAAGGCGTGGCTTTCACGCCACGCCTACTCTCTTTTCAAAGGGCGCGCCTTTACCGAAATTCCCTATCGGAATTGCGCTTATAAGCGGAGCGCTTTTTGCTTGTATTTTTGGGTTGTGGAGGAGGCCATCATGCGATGACGCCTTCCGTCACGGCTGCGCCGCGCCACCTCCCTGTTTAGGGTTCCCGCAAAGATTTTGCGTTAGCAAAAGATTTGTGGAAAAAGGAGGAGCCGATGTTTTATGCGTGGCATTCGCTTTTTAGCGGATGCCCGCAAATTACGTCGCGCTCCGACGCGGGAGGCAAGGAAAAGCACTTGCCTTGCTCCGACGCGGGAGGCAAGGGAGGTGCGGCGAGTACCTCGTGCGGCGAGCCCCCCAAGCTGCCCGTACGGCGAGTACCTCAGGCGCAGATCATCGCTTTCCAGATGCGTTCAAAGCGTTCCTCGCGGGCGAGCGTGTCCGAAAGGAGTGCCCGGATCTCGGGGTCCATCTCCGCGCCGGTGTCCGCGAGGGTGCTCTTGAGGCTCGTGATGCCCATCACGGTGCCCTGCGTCATCATTTCGGCGATGTGCGCGCGGGAGCCGTCCTTTAAGGTGTTGAGCTTGATACTGCCCCACATCATCGCCTTCTTGAAGGGGCCGGGCTCCTTTAAGAGGATGTGCTTGTCGCAGGCGAGCGCCGAAGCGCGGGCGCAGAGCTGTTCGTATTCGCCGTGTTCGCGCAAAAGCTCCTCTTTGAGCTCCTCTTCCCCGGCGGCGGGGAGGATGTTCTCGATGGACTGCATGGCAAGCAGGCTGTTGCGGTAGAGTTCCGCCAATATCTCTTCACTCTTCTTTTCCATACGGGAAGTATGCGCAGCGCCGCGAAAAATATCCGAAAGTCGGAAAAACTGCTTGACAAATGCGGGCGGGTATGATAAAGTACTCTCTGAGCCGCTAAGGTCGGGCAGCAAAGTGCCGAAAGTTCGGCCGCCTTGCATCTTGCGAGACTGGAAAGAGGAGGTAAACAAAAGTGTACGCGATCATCGAAAACGGCAACAAGCAGTATAAGGTTTCCGAGGGCGACGTCGTCAGAGTGGAAAAGCTCAAGGCAGAGGTCGGCGAGGAAGTTTCCTTCAACGTGCTTATGGTGGCAGACGAGAACGGCGTCAAGGTCGGCAGCGACGTAAAAAACGCCAAGGTCACCGCTAAGGTCGAAGCGCAGGACAAGTACCGCAAGATCATTGTCTTCAAGTATAAGTCCAAGAAGAACGAGCGCAAGAAGCAGGGCCACCGTCAGCCCTTCACCGCAGTCAAGATCGAAGCGATCTCCCTTTGACTGCACGGGGCGCCTTGCGATAAGGCGTCGGCAAATTTATCATAAGGAGAAATAATCATGATCTTTATCAGTTTATTCGCTCATAAAAAGGGTACCGGTTCCTCGCACAACGGCCGCGACAGCAACGCGAAGCGCCTCGGCGTCAAGCGTCAGGACGGCCAGACCGTGCTCGCAGGCAGCATCCTTGTGCGCCAGCGCGGGACGAAGATCCACCCCGGCAACAACGTCGGCATCGGCGGTGACGATACCCTCTTCGCCCTCAAGGACGGCGTTGTCAAGTACGAGCGTCTCGGCAAAGACAGAAAGCAGGTCAGCATCTACTAAGAATGAAAAGCTCCGCATCGCGCGGAGCTTTTTTTGTGCAAAAAAAGCGGCCCTCCCCAAGAGGTAAAGGGGAGGGCGGTGCATCGCGCGGGAGCAGGAGCATCTCCCACGCAGGGACAGGCGGTTGGCTGCGGTCAGACGAGGTGCATGAAGGTCAGATGATAGATGAAACTGTTACAAGCCCCGCCCAGCGATTCGATCGGGAAGAACTCCCAGTCGCCGGGGACTTCCACCCAGTCGTAGGGATAGGTCCAATCAAATTCCCAAAGCTCGCCGTCTACCGAGAGCATGACGCGGAGCACTTCGCCGTTATCGATGGCATATCCGTTGTACTTACCATCGATGGTGGTGACGGTTCGCGAGGGCAGGATGGGGATGCCGTCGCGGTCCTTTTCGGGCCTGCGCAGCTCATCCGGTTCAAGTCCCCAAAGATCGTAGACAGAGGTCGTCCGCCGCAGTTCATTCGCAAAGGCGATCTCTTCGTCCGAAGATTTGCGGTCGATGGCGGAATAGTCGTAGTTGAGGACAAATAAGGCGAATTGCACGGGATCGTATAATTCGGGGTGCTGCTCGATGTACTTGTAGAGACGGGGGAAAGAGTAGCGCGTGATGATCTCGGAGACATCAAGGTAGTTGCGCTTGAATGTGAGCGCGGGTTCATCGTAGACGATGCCCGTTTCTTCATGGATATAGTTGAAGCTGAAAGGAGCGCCTTCGGGCTTTCCGACCATGGTAAACGGGACGCGGAAGGAGATGAGAAGATCGTCCTCTTCGTTCAGGTACTCCCGCTGATAGGGTGTAGCGGTGTACTCGAAATAAGTTTTCTCTCCACAGAGATCGCATGAGTTTTCGTCGTGATTTGTGCTGATCGCATTAACGGTGAGGGAGTCTCCCGGCGCATTGATCGTGCGGATGATGCCTTCCGTTTCCTCCCAGCCGTCAAAGCGGAGGAGCGATTCCTTTCGGGCGATCTCGTTGCCGATGCTTGAAAGGGTATAGGCGCAGGCTCCGCAGATGCCTGCCGCCACGAGAGCAATGGCGATCGTGCTGATGAGAAAGCGCCGCCTGATCTTGCGGATGGGTTCATCCTTGCGCTTCCGATCGTTCTCCTTCTGTTCTTTTTTTGTTTGGACGGAGGCGAGGGCGGCCTCCTCGGGCACGGGGGCCTTGAGCTTTTCTGCCTCTTCGGCGCAGGCGGGGCAGGCCTTTAAGTGGCGCTCCACAAAGGCGCGGCTGTCCTCGGAGAGCGCATCGTCCACATACAGGGGCAATAAGTCGCGTACCAGATTGCATTTGTTCATGTTTTCGTTCCTCCCATTTTTTCAATGATCTTCAGGCGGGCGCGGTGATAGGTGACGCGCGCCCAGCTTTCGCTCTTTTCGTAAATTTTGGCGATCTCTCCGTATTCCGCTTTCCCGATGGTCCTCAGCAGAAAGACGCCGCGGTAGGGCTCCTCTAAGGCGTTCATGTGGAGGATGATCTCCTTGACGTCCTCCTTCTCGTCGCCCGCAAACAGGTCCTCGGGCGGGTCGGGCAGGGGCGGGGGCCGCTTGCGCTTTTTCTCCTGCGTTAAGAAGAAGTTGCGCGCGATGGAGCACAGCCACACGCCCACCGGGCAGTCTCCGCGGAATTTGTCCGCGTGGCGGATGGCGCGGTACATGGTCTCTGCGGCGAGATCTTCCGCGTCCGCACGGTTGCGCGTCAGCGTCACGCAGTAGGCGTACAGCCGCGGATAATTTTCCTCGTAGAATCGCTCCAGGTCTTTCATCGTCTGTCCTCTGTGGGGTCTCTTCACTTATAAGACGCGCTCACACGCGGTTTGTTACAAAAAAGGGAAAAATTTCTTGCATTTTTTTCGGAGGGATGGGCGCCTGCGGGATGGCTTTCATGGCACGGGCTGCATGGATGAGCGCGGATAGCCGCCCGAACGGCGGGGAAAACGGCCCGGGCGGGGCCCGAACGGCGGGAAAAGCGGCCCGAAAGGGGCCCGAACGCCGGGAAAAGCGGCCCGAACGCCGGGAAAAGCGGCCCGAACGGCGGGGAAAACAGCCTGCGCAAAAAAAGAAAAAAATTTCGGTATTTCCCGCAAAAAACGCTTGCATTCTTTTCTCCGATGTGCTATTATAATCAAGCAAGTTCGGAAGCTTAGCTCAGCCGGGAGAGCATCTGCCTTACAAGCAGAGGGTCATAGGTTCGATCCCTATAGCTTCCACCATACAGTGCGGAATGTTGATTATGCGGGAATAGCTCAGTGGTAGAGCGTCACCTTGCCAAGGTGAATGTCGCGGGTTCGAGTCTCGTTTCCCGCTCCA
>QAKM01000055.1 GCA_003343805.1 Bacillota bacterium
ACCTGATCGGCCTCATGCCTCGTTATGTTCTCCACGGAATGATTTTCATATAAAGTCTTAGCTGCTTCAATGATCGTCGGCGTAGGCGCGTAAGCACTAATGATCCAGTTGGGATCAATGGGCGGCTGGTTCGGAAAAGCGCTCAGCGCCTCTGAAAGTACGTTATAAATGCCATCTGCGCCCGAAATAAGCGGATTCACCACCCCATCATCATAGATGGACATCTGTATGATCCTCGAATAACTATTATACTCCGTTGCGACAAGCACTGGCACAATAATGTGGTCTTGACTGAACTTATGGAAGTTTTTCAAATCAAGCGCGTAATCGAAGACCTGATCAATGTCGGCTTCCAAAATCTTGCTCTTTCTGACCTTAAACTCCAGGCAAAAGATAATCCCATTGAGCAATAATACTACATCAATTCTCTTGCCAAGGCGAGGAATATCGTATAAAATGTATCTTTTAGTCGCTTAAAAAATGCTACCTTAAAACTTTCCATCTGTCCGATTTATCGGACCCGACCCGCTCAATATAGCCGCCGTCGCACAAAGCATAGAGATTTTTCCTGATCCCCGCAGGGCTCATCTGTAGGGCGCTTGCCATCTCTGCCGTCGTGGCATCGGAATTTTCTCTTAAAACGGGAAGCTCAACCCTGCCATCCGCCGTCTTTTTCCAACTCTTTTTCGTATTGTTTTTGATAAACTCCTCGCCGTTCTGCAATAGGGAGATGAGGCTTCCGCCATACTCCTTATCGTCGCTGGCTTCCATCACGCCGGATGCCTTATCCAAACCGTTCCAGCAAGTACATAACAAGCGCGTTCAAAAAGGAAACTACGAAAAAACAATCGCATCAAAGCAGCCAACTCAATGGATCTAAGCCGAGGGAAACGCCTCGGCTTTTTTCGGCAGAAGAACCGTCATCCCATAATACAGGCGAATATAACAACGCTCGATTTTTGCAGATTTGCGCTTCTTCCATAAGTAAAACAAATATTTCATATTCAAATTCGTGATATTGAAAGACCTTACGTTTGATTGACAGCCGCGTTTTGCAACGCTATAATGGCACTATCAAACAAATGCAGGCAACAAAGGCGTTGCGAAGCTCCATGAGAATAAGGGGCTTTGCGGCGTCTTTTTTGTTTGCGCACTTGGAGGTATGTATGATGAATGTTCCCCAGATCTTTGCATCCGACGTCTTCAACTGTCAGGTCATGCAGGAGCGTCTCCCCAAGGAGATCTATAAGTCGCTCGTCAAGACCATCCGCTTCGGGCATCCGCTCGACATGAGCGTTGCGAACGTCGTCGCCAACGCCATGAAGGACTGGGCGGTGGAGAAGGGCGCGACTCACTTCACGCACTGGTTCCAGCCCATGACGGGCATCACGGCGGAAAAGCACGACAGCTTTATATCGCCCACCAAAGACGGCAAGGTCATCATGGAATTTTCGGGCAAGGAGCTCGTGATGGGCGAGCCGGACGCCTCTTCCTTCCCCTCGGGCGGGGTGCGCGCCACCTTTGAAGCGCGCGGCTACACGGCGTGGGATCCCACGTCTTTCGCCTTCGTCAAGGACGGCACCCTCTACATCCCCACGGCGTTCTTCTCGTACAGCGGCGAGGTGCTCGACAAAAAGACGCCGCTTCTGAAAAGCATGGAGGCGCTCAACCGCGAGGCGCTGCGCATCTTGCGGCTGTTCGGCAACACGACGGCGCAGCGCGTCATCGCGCAGGTCGGCGCGGAGCAGGAATACTTCCTCATCGACCGCGCCGTCTACGAAAAGAGAAAGGACCTCATCTTCACGGGCA
The DNA here is from genome assembly GCA_003343805.1 of Bacillota bacterium. Classification (GTDB taxonomy): domain Bacteria; phylum Bacillota; class Clostridia; order Christensenellales; family Borkfalkiaceae; genus Gallimonas; species Gallimonas intestinavium. The sequence continues at coordinate 1,810 of QAKM01000055.1, forward strand.
GGACACTGTTCGGAGCGAAGGCGCCCAAGGGGCAGGAGCTCGAGGACCACTATTTCTGCCCCATCAAGCCGCGCGTCTCGGCGTTCATGAAGGAGCTCGACGAAGAACTGTGGCGGTACGGCATCCTCGCCAAGACCAAGCACAACGAGGTCGCGCCCGCCCAGCACGAGCTTGCCCCCATCTTCACTTCCATCAACGTGGCGTCCGATCAGAACCAGCTCATGATGGAGATCATGAAGGAAGTCGCGAGCCGCCACGGGCTCGTGTGCCTGCTGCACGAAAAGCCCTTCGAGGGCATCAACGGCTCGGGCAAGCACAACAACTGGTCGATGGGCACGGACACGGGGCTCAATCTGCTCGACCCCGGTACGACGCCTGCCGAAAACGGGCAATTCATGCTCTTTTTGATGGCGGTCATCAAGGCGGTCAACGACCATCAGGATCTTCTGCGCCTCTCCGTGGCGAGCGCGGGCAACGACCACCGCCTCGGCGCCAACGAGGCCCCGCCCGCCATCGTCTCGGTATTCGTGGGCGAAGAGCTCGAAGCCATCCTCGCGGCGCTCGAAAGGGAGGAGACGTACAAGGGCTCCGACCGCAAAGTGATGAAGCTGGGCGTCGATTCGCTGCCCGTCATCCCCAAAGATACGACAGATCGGAACCGCACCTCTCCCTTCGCCTTCACGGGCAACAAGTTCGAGTTCCGCATGGTGGGCTCCTCCTTCTCGCTCGCAGGGCCCAACATCACCATCAACGCGATCGTCGCGGATACCCTCCGTCAGTTTGCCGATGAGCTGGAAAAGGCCCCCGACTTCACGGCGGCGCTCCACGCCCTCGTCGTGCGCACCATCCGCGAGAACAAGCGCATCATCTTCAACGGCAACAACTATTCGCCCGAATGGACGGAGGAAGCGGCAAGAAGAGGGCTGTGCAACCTCAAAAACGCCGCCGAGGCGCTCCCGCACTTCGCGGACGAGAAGAACATCGCCCTCTTTGAGCGCATGAAGGTGTTCACGGCGCGCGAAGTCATCACCCGCACCGAGATCATGCTCGAGAACTATTCCAAAGTGCTCAGTATCGAGGGGCTGACCATGCTCGACATGGCGCGGCGCGACATTTTCCCCGCCGTCAGCGGCTATGTGCGCGAGCTTGCAAAGACGGCTGCCGACGTGAAAGCGGCGCTCCCCGGTGCGGAAACGCCCGCCGAGGAAGAGACGGCAAGAGAGCTGCTTACTCTGAACACCGAGATCGCCGTAAAGGCGAAGGAGCTCGAAGCGCTGCTTTCGGAAGCGCAGACCGTTGCCGAAACGGCGGCGCAGGCGACGTTCTTTGCGGAAAAAGTGCTCCCCGTCATGCAGCAGCTGCGCTCCGCCGCAGACCATGCGGAGAGCCTCACCGACGAAAAGGCATGGCCCTTCCCGACGTACGGAGATCTGCTGTTCAGCGTGACTTAAAAGATAGGAGAAGCGGCGCAGACAAAGGGATGCCGTGCGGTATCCCGCCGCCCGCCTTCCCCAACAAAATTTGCTATTGAGAGACTATGAACATATTTTGGAGGTAACCTTATGGAAATTTTCGGATCGACGGGCGTTTGGTTTCTGATCGGCGCCATCCTCGTCTGGTTCATGCAGGCAGGGTTTGCCATGGTGGAAACAGGCTTCACGCGAGCAAAGCACGCGGGCAACATCATCATGAAGAACCTTTTGGACTTCTGCCTCGGCACCATCGTGTTCGTGCTGCTCGGGGCGGGGCTTCTGATGGGGGAGGACTCCCTCTTCGGGCTGGTCGGCATCCCCAATCTCGACTTGTTCGCGAATTTCGAGACGTACGACTGGTCGACCTTCTTCTTCAACCTCGTGTTCTGCGCGACGACGGCGACCATCGTCTCGGGCGCGATGGCAGAACGCACCAAGTTCCTCTCCTACTGCATCTACTCCCTCGTCATCAGCGCCGTCGTCTATCCCATCGAGGCGCACTGGGTGTGGGGCGGCGGCTGGCTCACCAACGAGATCGCGGGCGTCTACTACGTCGACTTCGCGGGCTCCTCGCTCATCCACATGGTGGGCGGCATCTCCTCCTTCATCGGCGCGCTCATCCTGGGCCCCCGCTACGGGAAATATCTCGATAAGGACGGCAAGCCCACCTTGAAGCGCAAAGAGGCGAAGTTCGTCCGCGCCATCCCCGGGCACAACATCCCCATCGGCGCGCTCGGCGTATTCATCCTCTGGTTCTGCTGGTACGGCTTCAACGGCGCGGCGACTTCGGGCATGACGCAGCTCGCGCAGGTCCTCGTCACCACCACGGTCGCGGCGGCGACGGGCACCATCTCGACGATGGTCTTTACCTGGATCAAGAACAAGAAGCCCGATGTCTCCATGACGCTCAACGGCTCTTTGGCGGGGCTCGTTGCCGTGACGGCGGGCTGTGCGAACGTCGATGTCGTCGGCGCCTTCTTCATCGGGCTCGTCGCGGGTATCCTCGTCGACGTCGCCGTCGAAGTCATCGATAAAAAGCTGCACGTCGACGACCCCGTGGGCGCCATCGCGGTGCACGGCGTCAACGGGCTCTGGGGCACCATTGCTGTCGGGCTGTTCTCGACGGGCATCAACCCCGTGGGCGATTCGGCGCAGAAAGGGCTCTTCTACGGCGGCGGCTTCAATATGCTCGGCGTACAGCTTCTCGGCATCGTCTGCATCGCCGCATGGACGATCGTCTGCATGATCGCACTCTTCCAGCTCCTCAAACACACCTGCGGCATCCGCGCTTCCAGGATCGAGGAGATCGAAGGGCTCGACAAGCACGAACACGGACTCGTCAGCGCCTATGCAAACTTCGCGCCCGTTCCCCTTGCGGCAGAGATGCTCGACCCCGATATGACGGCAGACGAGGGCGCCGCGGAAGAAGCTCCCGCCGAAGCGCCCGCTCCCGAAAACATCCCCGTCGTCCACGCAAGCGCAAAGGCGGAAAAACTTTCCAAGGTCGTCATCGTTGCCAAGCAGTCCAAGTTCGACGATCTGAAAGCCGCCCTTGAAGCGGTCGGCGTGACGGGCATCACGGTGACGCAGGTGCTCGGCTGCGGCGTCGAAAAGGGCGCAAGCGAGTACTACCGCGGCGTCAAGGTGGATATGGACCTTCTGCCTAAAGTCAAGGTGGAGGTCGTCGTCAGCAAGGTGCCCGTCGAAAAGGTCGTCGAAGCGGCACGCGCGGCGCTCTACACGGGGCATATCGGCGACGGCAAGATCTTCGTCTATGACGTGGAGGACGTCGTCCGCGTGCGCACCGGCGAGAGCGGCTACGACGCTCTGCAGGAAGACTAACTTTTGCTCACACTCTCTACATAATCCAAGGGAAGCGCTTCCGCCTCGTGCGGGGGCGCTTCTCTTTACTATCATATCAAGTTATATCGATCTGACTTTCTTTCGCTTAAAAACAGATGAACTATAAGATACACTTATATTATGCTTCAAAAATGGCGAAAGTCAAATGCCGCTCAAAAACTTGACCGCAAAAACGCAAGGGAATATAATGGCATTACTCGTTTCACAAAAGCGACAGATTTCTTTCAGGGAGGTTCGGGCTTTTCCGAGATATGGGTTATGAGAGAAGGTGAATTCCGCGACCCTTCGGGGTGCGCCGTGGTGGGCGTCATCGACCGCAGCGGCAAGAAAATGACGGGCGAGGGCATGATCAAAGCCATCGAAGTCATGCACGATCGTTCCAACGGCCTCGGCGGCGGCTTCGCGGGCTACGGCATCTATCCGCATTACAAAGATTTTTACGCCTTCCATCTCTTCTTCGAGACGCAGAAGGCGCAGGAAGAGACGGAGGCGTTCTTAAAAAAGCATTTCGAGATCGTGTACGCTTCGGAGATCCAGACGCGCAAACTCTCCGCCGTGCAGAACGAGCCCGTCATCTTCCGCTATTTTTTGGCGCCGCTCCCGATGAAACTTGCCAATTCTCATCTGACGGAACGGGAGTATGTGGCGCGCTGCGTCATCCGCGTCAACAGCGAGATCGGGGGCGCATACGTCTTTTCGAGCGGCAAGAATATGGGCATCTTCAAGGGGGTGGGCTATCCCGAGGACATCGGCAGATTTTACCGCCTCGAAGAATACGAGGGCTACGCCTGGACGTGCCACGGCCGATACCCCACCAACACCCCGGGCTGGTGGGGCGGGGCGCACCCCTTCGGGCTTTTGGACCTCTCCGTCGTGCATAACGGCGAGATCTCCTCTTACGACGCCAACCGCCGCTATATGGAGATGTTCGGCTACAAATGCACGCTTCAGACGGATACCGAAGTCATCACCTACATCATCGACTATCTCGTGCGGCGGCAGGGGCTTAGCTTAGAGGAAGTCTCCCACGTCATCGCGGCGTCCTTCTGGTCGACGATCGAGAGAAAGGAAGAACCCGCGCGCAGCCAGGAAGCGCTCCTTCGCAGGATGTTCCCCTCCCTTCTTATCACGGGGCCGTTCTCCATTATCGTCGGCTACACGGGCGGCATCATGGGGCTGTGCGATCGCCTCAAACTGCGCTCCATGATCTGTGCAGAGAAGGGCGACAGGGCATATATTTCCAGCGAGGAGAGCGCAGTCAGGCGCATCGAACCCTCGCTCGACAAGATCTACTCCCCCGCGGGCGGCGAGGCAGTCATCTATGAACTCTATCATCAGGGAGGGCGGGCATGATGCAGCTCTATATCAGACCGGACTATGAAGTCATACGCAATGAAGCGCGCTGCATCGCCTGCCGCGTCTGCGAGAGGCAATGCGCCAACGAGGTGCATTCCTTCGACCCCGAAACGGGGCTCATGCGCGCGGACGAGAGCAAGTGCGTCAACTGCCACCGCTGCGTCAGCCTGTGCCCCACGCACGCACTCAAGATCGTCAAGACGGACGACACTTACCGCGAAAACGCCAACTGGGAGGCGCAGACCATCCACGAAGTATACCGCCAGGCGAACACGGGCGGCGTGCTCCTCTCCTCGATGGGCAATCCCAAGCCCTACCCCGTGTTCTGGGATAAGCTGCTCATCAACGCTTCGCAGGTCACAAATCCCCCCATCGACCCCTTACGCGAACCGATGGAGACGCAGCTCTATCTCGGCAAGCGCACCGTGAAGGCGGAACGGGAGGAAAACGGGCTCTTAAAAGACAACCTTCCGCCGCAATTAAAGCTCTCCGTTCCCATCCTCTTTTCGGCAATGAGCTACGGCTCCATCTCCTACAACGCACACGAGAGCCTTGCGCGCGCGGCGGAAGCGCTCGGCACCTACTACAACACAGGCGAGGGCGGGCTGCACAAAGATTTTTACAAGTACGGCAAGCACACCATCGTGCAGGTGGCTTCGGGCAGGTTCGGCGTCCATAAGGAATATCTGGAAACTGCCGCCGCCATCGAGATCAAGATGGGTCAGGGTGCAAAGCCTGGCATCGGCGGGCATCTCCCGGGCGGCAAGATCAGCGAGGATGTCTCCAGGACGCGCATGATCCCGCAGGGCGTCGACGCCATCTCCCCCGCGCCCCATCACGACATCTATTCCATCGAGGACTTGAAGCAGCTCGTCGATTCCCTCAAAGAGGCGACGGAATACAAAAAGCCGATCATCGTCAAGATTGCGGCGGTGCATAACGCGGCGGCGATCGCGAGCGGCATCGCGCGGAGCGGGGCGGACATCATCGCCATCGACGGTTTCCGCGGCGGCACGGGCGCGGCGCCCACCCGCATCCGCGATAACGTGGGCATCCCCATCGAGATGGCGCTCGCCCAGATCGACACGCGCCTGCGCGAAGAGGGCATCCGCGACAACGTCTCCATCCTCGTCGGCGGCTCCGTGCGTTCGAGCGCGGACGTCGTCAAGGCGATCGCACTCGGCGCGGACGCCTGTTACATCGGCACGGCGGCGCTTTTGGCGCTCGGATGCCATCTCTGCCGCTCCTGCCATACGGGCAAGTGCAACTGGGGCATCGCCACGCAGCGGCCCGACCTTGTCAAGCGCCTCAACCCCGACCTCGGCTATGAACGGCTCGTCAATCTCGTTTCCGCATGGAAGCATGAGATCGAGGAGATGATGGGCGGGATGGGCATCAACTCGCTGGAAGCCCTGCGCGGCAACCGCCTGATGCTGCGCGGCATCGGGCTCACAGATACCGAGCTCCGCCTTTTGGGCGTGCGCTATGCGGGCGATTCCTTATGATCGCGGGGAGGAAACAACGATGAAACGCATCTATGTCAATGAACAATGGTGCCTCGGGTGCCATCTCTGTGAATATGAATGCGCCTATGCGAACTCGGGCATTGCCGATATGGTACGGGCGCTCAAAGGAAAGACCATCTATCCCCGCGTGCGGGTGGAGGATGCGGGGGAGATCCACTTTGCCGTCAACTGCCGCCACTGCACCGACCCCGTCTGCGTGCAAAGCTGCATTTCGGGCGCGCTCACGAAGGGCGAGGACGGCATTGTGCGCATCGACAAACAAAAATGCGTCGGATGCCTCACCTGCGTGCTCGTCTGCCCCTACGGCGCGGTGCTGCCCTCCCCCGAAGGCCACGCCGCCATGAAGTGCCAGCTCTGCACCGACAACCGGATGGGCGAGCCCAACTGCGTCAAACACTGCCCGAACGGCGCCATCGTCTATGAAGAGAGGGAGGCAATGCAATGAAAAAATATCCCTATGTCATCCTCGGCGGTTCGATCGCCGCCGTTGCCGCCATCGAGGGCATCCGCTCAAAGGACAGAAAGGGCGAGATCCTCGTCGTCGGCGAAGAGCCCTGTAAGGCTTACGGGCGGCCGCTCATTTCCTATTTCCTTCTGGGCGAGACCGACCTTCCGCGCATGGACTACCGCCCCGAGACCTTCTATGAAGAGAACAACGTTATGCTGCGCCTCGGCGTGCGGGCGGAACGCATCGACCCCGAAGAAAAGACGGTCACCCTTTCGGACGGGGAGACGATCGGCTATGAAAAGCTCCTCGTTGCAACGGGCTCCCGCCCCTTCGACCCGCCCATGGAGGGCATCGAACGCGTCAAAGAGCGCTTTCATTTCATGACGAAGGCGGACGCGCTCGCCCTCGACAAGGCGCTCTCGTCCGAAAAGCGGGTGCTCATCGTGGGCGCGGGGCTCATCGGGCTCAAATGCTTCGAAGGCATCGCGGCGCGCGTCAAGAGCGTTGCGATCGTCGATCTCGCTCCCCGCATCCTGCCCGCCATCCTCGACGAAACGGGCGCGAAGATGGTGCAGAGCGCGCTCGAAGCACGCGGCGCGGCGTTCTTCCTTTCGGACAGCGTCCTCCGCTTTGAAGGAAATACCGCTCACTTGAAGAGCGGGAAGGCGGTGGCGTTCGATCTCCTCGTCATCGCCGTCGGCGTGCGGCCGAACACGGAGCTTATGAAAGAGGCGGGCGGGGAAGTGCGCCGCGGCATCGCTGTAGATGAATGCGGCAGGACGAGCCTTCCCGATATCTTTGCTGCGGGCGACTGCGCGGAGAGCCTCGACATCGCAAGCGGCACGAGCAAGGTGTTGGCGCTCCTTCCCAACGCCGCCTTTCAGGGGCGCGCGGCGGGCGTCAATATGGCGGGCGGCAAGGCAAAACTTGATAACGCCGTCGCCTTCAACTCCATCGGGTTTTTCGGCACGCACGTCATGACGGCGGGCGTCTATGAAGGAGAAATGTACTGCGAGCGCACCGAACGCACCTATAAGGCGCTCTTTACCAAGGACGGACTGCTGAAAGGGTTTATTTTGATCAACCTTCCCGAACGGGCGGGCATCTACCTGAAGCTCCTCAAAGAGCGCATCCCGCTCGAAGCAGTCGACTTTGAGGCGCTGAAAACTTCCCCCGCGTGGAGCGCGTTCTCCCCCGAAGCGCGGGCAAAAAACTTTGCACGGGAGGTGTAAGATGAAGATCTATGCAAACGGGATGCACTATGCGGCGCTCAATGCGGCGGTGCGCCAAAGCGAAGAAAATATCGAGATCTTCGGCTGCGTCGGGCAGCGGTACCTCGGCGCGGGGCTGGAAAACAAGAAGATCGTCATTCACGGCACGCCGGGCAACGCCCTCGGAGCGTACCTCAACGGCGCGGAGCTGACCGTCGAGGGCAACGTGCAGGAAGCGACGGGCGACACGATGAACGGCGGCGTCATCGAAGTGCACGGCAGCGCGGGAGACGCCACGGGCTATGCGATGCGCGGCGGGAAGATCTTCATCGAAGGCGACGTCGGCTATCGCTGCGGCATCCACATGAAGGCATATCTGAGCCACCGCCCCGCCATCGTCATCGGCGGCAGGGCGGGGAGCTTTTTGGGCGAATACCAGGCCGGCGGCACCCTCATCGTTCTAGGCGGGCATACGGAGCAAAAGCCCATCGTCGGGAACTTCTGCGGCACGGGGATGCACGGCGGAGAGATCCTGCTTCGCTGCGACGCGCTCGACGCAACGCTCCCCGCACAGGTCAAGGCGGAGCGCATACAAGGCCCCGGGAGCGAGGAAGCAGTCTCCCTCGTCAAAGAGTGGTGCGCCCGCTTCGGAAAGGATGAAGCGCCCTATCTTACAGCCGCTTACTATCGCCTGACGCCGAATGCGGAAAACCCCTATCGGCAGATGTATACGCCCAACTGAGTTTTGGGGCGGCAGGAGGTCGCCATGATCCGCATTCTTCTACGCTGCGACTATTTATCGGTGCTTCCGAAACTCCAAGAAAAACTGGAAAAGAGCGGTTTTTTGCCCGTCGGGGACGGCGAAGAAGCGGCGCTCTTTGTCCCGCAGCTTTCAAGAAGCGGCTGGGAGAAGGAAGTACTTGCCTGCACTGCGCGGGGCGGGGCGGTCGTCATCGTCAGAAAGGAAAATATCCCCGAAGCGGAGCGCCTGCTCAAAGGAAGCGGAGCGGCGGTACTCCCGCATGACGTTCCTTTCCCCGTTCTCGTGGGCGTTTTGCAGGCGGAAGCCAAGGCGGGCGAGCGGCTGTTCGCCGTATGCGGAGAGATCGACCGTCTGCGGGAACGGCTGGAGAGCGAAAAACTTATACACCGCGCCAAGCTCGCCCTGATGGAGCGCGGCATGAACGAAGAGGAAGCGCACCGCTTCCTCGAAAAACAGGCGATGGACCGACGGCTCCCCCGCCGCGCCGTCGCCGAAGAAGTACTCAAAGAGAGGGTCCCTTAAATGTGTTCCATCTTCTGCATCACCGAAAAAGACATCGACTGCCCCCGCGTTCGGGAGAGCTTTTATAAGACCGTCTCCCGCGGGCCCGACATGAGCGAAATAAAAGAACTGCCCACGGGCTATATGGGCTTTCACCGCCTCGCCATCATGGGGCTCACCGCCGAAGGGATGCAGCCCTTTGCGCGGGGAAAGGACTTCCTTATCTGCAACGGCGAAATTTACGGCTTCCGCCCCTTGAAGCGCTCGCTCGAAGAGAAGGGCTATCGTTTTTCGTCGGACAGCGACTGCGAAATTTTGCTCCCCCTCTACCGCGAATACGGCGTGAAGATGTTCAAAATGCTCGACGCGGAGTTCGCCCTCGTCCTCTATGACGGCGAACAAAACAAATACATCGCCGCACGCGATCCCATCGGCATCCGCCCGCTCTACTTCGGCTATACGGAGCATCAAGCCATCGTCTTTGCGAGCGAGCCTAAAAATCTTGTGGGGATCGTCAAAGACATCTTCCCCTTTCCCCCGGGCTGTTACTATGAGGACGGCGCATTTATCTGCTATTCGGACGTCGCCGCCGTCTCTTCCTATCACGATGAAGGATTAAATGAAATTTGCAAGGGCATCCGCGAGCGGCTCATCGCGGGAGTCAAAAAGCGGCTGGACAGCGACGCCCCGCTCGGCTTTCTGCTTTCGGGCGGGCTGGACAGTTCCCTCGTCTGCGCCATCGGGGCGCGCGCCCTCCAAAAGCCCATCCGCACCTTCGCCATCGGCATGGAGAAGGACGCCATCGACCTAAAATACGCGCGGCAGGTCGCGGACTATATCGGCTCCGAGCACACCGAAGTCTTTATGACGCGGGAGGAAGTGCTCTCTTCCCTCGAAGAAGTCATCGCATCGCTTGCCACCTTCGATATCACCACCATCCGCGCCTCGATGGGGATGTACCTTCTATGCAAAGCCATCCACCGCACGACGGACGTGCGCGTGCTTTTGACGGGGGAAATTTCCGACGAGCTCTTCGGGTATAAATATACCGACTTTGCCCCGAACGCCGCAGAATTTCAGAAGGAGTCGCAAAAACGCATCCGCGAGCTCCATATGTACGACGTCCTGCGCGCCGACCGCTGCATCTCCGTCCACTCCATGGAGGCACGCGTGCCCTTCGGCGACCTCGGCTTCGTGAAATATGTGATGAGCATCGACCCCGAAAAAAAGCTCAACCAATACGGCAAGGGCAAATATCTCCTCCGCCGCGCCTTTGAAGGCGACTGGCTCCCGCCCGAAATTTTATGGCGCGAAAAGGCGGCGTTTTCCGACGCCGTCGGGCATTCGATGGTGGACGACCTCAAAGCCTATGCCGAATCGCTTTACGGCAACGACTGGCAGGAACGCGCCGAACAATATGCCTATCACGCGAAGCCGTTCACGAAAGAGAGCCTTCTCTACCGCGAGATCTTTGAAAAGTACTACCCCGGGCAGGCGAAGATGGTCAAAGATTTCTGGATGCCCAACCGTGCATGGGAGGGCTGCAACGTCTCCGACCCCTCTGCCCGCGTTTTGAGCAACTACGGCGACAGCGGGAAGTAAATTCGGCCGCCCCTTTCGGGGCGGCCTTATCGCTTGATTTACGATTAAAATACAAACAAATGTTTTTGTTTTACTTGACAAGCGGGATTGCGGTGTGATATAATGCGAAATGTATCAAGCAAAATGCCCGTATCGGTGAAAGAGACGAGCGGTCAAGCCTGTTCCCATTGCCTCATGCAGTTTGCGGCTGTTCGGCAAATATGGCTTTAACAGACCTGATCGGCCGGCGGCGGATCGGCCGCAGAGGCGGCATTTTGCAAGACAAAAAACGGTACCCGAGCAAGCTGCGTCTGTTTGGCGCTGCATCACGATTCTTTTGCAGCGGCAACGTGGTTGCGTTGCCGAGGCTTGCGACGACGGGTTACAAAGAATAACTGTTTGCCTGCGCTGTGACCCCGCTCTGCGGGTAGCGCGGCGGCGGTTATCACTGTTTATAACGGGCGGTCATTGTGACCGCTTGCGGTGGAGTTTACTAACTTCCGCCGTTGCTTTTGTTGCGTTCTTTGACGCAGACAAAGGCAGTTATAAGCATACCGTTTTTTGGGCGATCCATTGTTATTTCAGTCCATAGGAAGGTAGCTTTCTATGGACTTTTTGTTTTATTCCGAGCTGCTTTTCCGCCCCTTTCAGGCGCGGGAGTAGATAGAGATCATGTCAAGAAGGAGGAACGTTATGAGCAAGCAAAACGTTATCAGACCGCCGTAGAAGGGAACGCAAACAGCAAGCAAACAGTTGTTCTGCAAAGGCAGCCCGTCCGCTCTTTCAGGGAAATAGCCCCCTGCAAGGGCGAACGGCACCAAACCGCGAAGCGGCTTTGGTATAGTGAGCTATACCTTTCCGCCAGGCGCAAAGGAT
>QAKM01000026.1 GCA_003343805.1 Bacillota bacterium
TGGAAGTCGATCTTGGGGCCGTAGAAGGCGCCGTCGCCCTCGTTGACCTCGTATTCGAGCCCCAGCCCTTCGAGCGCCGCCCGAAGCGCGTTCGTTGCGTTCTCCCAATCTTCGTCCGAGCCCATGCTGTCGTCGGGACGAGTCGAAAGCTCCACATGATATTTGAACCCAAAGAGCTTGTACACCTCGTCGATGAGCTTGACGACGCCCTTGATCTCGGACGTGATCTGTTCGGGGGTCATGAAGATGTGCGCATCGTCCTGCGTGAAGCAGCGCACACGCATGAGGCCGTGAAGCTGGCCGCTCTTCTCGTGACGGTGGACGAGGCCGAGCTCGCCCATGCGGATGGGCAGATCCTTATAGCTGTGCGGCGAGAGTTTGTACACGAGCACGCCGCCCGGGCAGTTCATGGGCTTGATGGCGCACTCCTCCCCGTCGATCTTGGTCGTATACATATTGTCCTTGTAGTGATCCCAATGGCCGGAGGTCTCCCACAGCGTCCTCGTCATGATCATGGGCGTCTGCACCTCGACATAGCCGTCGCGGCGGTGGATCTGACGCCAGTAGTCGATGAGAAGGTTCTTCAGGATCATGCCGTTGGGCAGGAAGAACGGGAAGCCGCGGCCCTCGTTGAGAAGCGCGAAGAGCTTGAGCTCTCTGCCGAGCTTGATGTGGTCACGCTTCTTCGCCTCTTCGAGCATGACGAAGTAGGCATCCATCTCCTCCTTCTTTGCAAACGCGGTGCCATAGATGCGGGTGAGCATCTTCTTCTTTTCGTCGCCGCGCCAGTAAGCGCCCGCAATGCTCATCAGCTTGAACGCCTTGATCTTGCCCGTCGAAGGAAGGTGCGGCCCGCGGCAGAGGTCGATGAATGCACCCTGCTTGTAGAAGGAGATCTCCTCCCCTTCGGGCAGGTCGTTGATGAGCTCCACTTTATAGTTTTCACCAAAACCGCTCATGAGGGCGATCGCCTCGTTCCGCGGCAGCGTAAAGCGCTCGATGGGAAGATTGCTCTTGATGATCTTCTTCATCTCCGCCTCGATCTTGGCAAAGTCGTCCATCGTGATGGGCGTCTTGAAGTCGATGTCATAGTAGAACCCGTTGTCGATGACGGGCCCGATGGCGAGCTTGCAGGTCGGATAAATGCTCTTGATGGCCTGTGCCAGAACGTGCGCGCAGGTGTGACGGTAGACGTGCAGGCCGTCCTTGTCCTTGAGCGTAATGATCTCAAGGCTGTCTCCCTCTTTGAGGGGCGTCGAAAGATCGACGAGTTCCCCGTTCACCTTAGCGGCAACGGCAGCCCGTGCGAGCCCTTCCGAGATCGCTCTTGCGGCAGCGGCGCAGTCCGCGCCCTCCGAAACTTCCAGTGCATCCCCGTTTTTGAGAATGATCTTCATATAAAACCTCCTTCCTATGCAGGAAATATCCAATTTAATTCAAGTTTTTCTGCGATTATGTCAGACATAATACTATGTAAAAATAAGAAAAACGCCCTCAATCCTTCCATTCCGAAGAGATTAAGGACGCATCATCTGCGCGGTTCCACCTTAATTGCCGCAGTCAATGCGGCCGCTCGAATGCAGTTTTACCCGGAAAAGTGGTTTCGCTCTCTGCGGTCCCGGACGCGCCTTGCAGCCAAAGGGCGCGCTCTCTGCACCGGATCGGGCAGTGCTACTTGTCTTTGCCGTGACCATGCTCTCCCGCACGATCTTGCTCTATTATAGCCGATGTCCCTCGCTTTGTCAAGAGAATACGGCGCGCTCGGGGTAATATTTTTGCAGGAATTCCCCCATCCGCGCCGAGACCGTCCCCAAACATTTCACATAGCCCGCATCGGCGAGCATGATCTCCCGCTCCGCACTCTCCTCCCCCGTGAGACGGGAAAGCCGCAGCGGCGAAAAGTCCTCCCGAAAGACGCTCTGCCCCTGCAGATAGACGGTGCGGCGGCTCTCATGCACCAGAAATCCGCTGAAATTCTTCAGATCCCGCCCCGAAAAACTCTCAGGGATATACGAGGCGATCCGCTGCCACTTCTCCCGAAGCGCAGCCATCCGGAAGTGATACACCCCGTCGATGCAGAACTCCCTCTCACTCACAAGACGGGGCAGGATGTACTCCCGGTCCACCTCGAGATCGGCCGCAATGAGCGCCGAAAGGAGCAGCCCCTTCTCCCGCCGCGGCAGACACACCTGCACGCACGCATCCAAAAAGCGATACTTGTACCCCACACCGACGACCTCCGTCATGCGCTCGAGCAACACGGGCAGGACATCCTCTTTTGAAAAGATGCGGCAGCACGCCCGTCCGTCCGCAAAGGAGAGCTCCGCCCTCCCCTCCTTCACACAGCCGCTCACCGCGTTGTAGAGATAGGTGAGATAAGCGCTGTTTCTGAGACATTCCGATACGATCCATTCCACAACGTTATTGTATGCCGCCCGAAGCGTTTTATTTCTCCCGCCGCGATTTTGTGTCAAAAGACGGGATGCTTTCCTTCGTGACACATTTGTGAAATTTTTCCCAATTCGCAAAAATCTCTTGACAACGGCAAAATGGAGGCTAAAATAGAAGAAAATCCCAAAAAAGGAGGAACGGCATGAAACGCACACGCATCCTGCAGCGGGCGATCGCCCTTTTGACGGCGCTTTTGCTCCTCTTCTGCCTCGTATTCTCCTTCACCTTTTTGGGGATCAACGCAGATCACGAGTGCCTCTCTTCCGAGGACTGCCCGATCTGCACCGAGATGAGTCTGTGCAATGAACTCACGCACACGCTCGGCTGTGCCGCTCCCTCCGAAGAGGAAGAGCGCCCCGCGGCTCCGTCCTATCCGATCGAACACCGCACCGAGCGCCGCGCCGCGAAGAGAGCCGCCGCAACGCCCGTCTCGCTCAAAGTAAAACTCATCGATTGAACCTTTCGCAAGGCATCAAAGACGTTTTGCGCGGTCAAAAGCCATGCCCGCACAGTTTTTTGCTGTGCCCGCACGGCCATTTGAGCGTGCCTGCGCAATGATCTGATTGCGCGTCTTTGCGTACGGTCAGCATTGCCCGTGCGTTCCGCCTTGCTTTTTTGTTGCCTTTGCGTTCAATATACTTATTAAATTCAGATCTAACGATGAGGTTTACGACATGAAACACGCGATCCGCCACATCCTCTCCGCCCTTGTGATCCTCGCTGCCATCCTCTCGGGCGCGGGATGCGACTATGTGCTCAACGAGCGCACCTTCTTCAAGACCATGACGAATATGCTCGCCTTCCCCTCTTCGTATATGGGGAGCGAAATCGAGCTCGACTGCTTTGTCTACGAGCTCACCGATGTGGAGAGCGGCAAGGAATACACCCTCGGCGTCCGCAAGTGCTCCTCGGGCGTCGGCTGCACCTGCGGCAACGATACCATCATCGGCTTTATCCTCAACTACGACGGCGCCATTCCCGCCGCCCGCAATCAGAGCGAGGACACGAACGACAAGGCGTGGATCCACATTGCGGGGAAGCTCGAAAGCGACACGCCCGAGACCATCGCCATCGCCGCCTATACGAACGGCGTCCCCAACGGCAGCACGGAATACATCCAGATGTTCCGCTTTGCCGTCAGTTCATTGAGCGAGATCGCAGACTATTCCTCGCTCGCCTACTATGTGACGGACTGATCCGTCCCCCTACATTCATTTCGGAGATATTTGACTTATGAAACGATCTGCTGCGGCGGCCCGTCCCGCCAATAAACCCGCATCCGCCCGCGACCGCAGGCGGATGGAAGAGCTGCGCCGCGCCCGCGAAGAGGCATACGAAACGGCTCTGAAGAAGCTCTCCCCCCTCCTCCTGTCCGTCCTTCTCGTCGGCGTCCTCGTGCTCGCGCTCTCCTTCTGCGACCTTGCCTACATCCACAACACCGACGTCGGCCGCGAAGTGAGCGTCAGCCTCTGGTCCTTTGCCCTGGCAACGGTCACGGGCAGCTTTTCCTCCCCCGCCGAAGTATTCGGCGACATCGCCGTCCCCTTCTACTACTATGCCGAGACAGGCACCATCCTCACAGGCATCCTCTCCCTCCTGACCATCCTCGCGGCACTTGCGCTCATCGTACTCTCCGCGATCCTGTTCGCAAAGCGCAAGTACGATCTTCTTCCCCTCGTGCTCTTTGCGGCAGGCGTCACCGTCATCCTGCTCATCGGATGCCTCATCGCGGCGCTTTCCCTCAACGGCTCGCAGATCCTGCCCATCTACTGCAGCGGCAACCCCGCCTGCTCCATCCGTTCGGACGGCTGGTTCCCGCTCCTTTCCGGCGTCGCGGCGCTCACCCTTTCCGTGATCGCGACGATCCGGTACCGCGCTGCCCGCCGTCTTCTGGAGAGCCCCGTCCGCGCAGGAGGTGCCGCATGAAAACCCTCAAAAAATACCTCTGCGCCCTCTTTGCCGCCCTCACGGCACTCACGCTCCTCCTGACAGGCGCCTGCGCCAATTCCGAAAACAGCGACAAGATCCAGATCGTCTGCACCATCTTCCCGCAGTATGACTGGGTGCGCGAACTCACAGATGGAGCGGAGAACGTCGAAGTTACCCTCCTCGAAGACTCGGGCGCCGATCTCCACAACTTCCAGCCCTCTGCCGCCGATAAAGTCGCCATCCTCAACGCCGATCTCTTTGTCTACATCGGCGGGGAGTCGGACGAATGGGCAAGAACGCTCCTCGAGAATGCCGACCGGGAGGTGCGCTCGCTCGACCTCCTCGACGCCCTCGGGGATCGGGCGCTCACCGAAGAGGAGGGCATTCAGGACAGCGGCGAGCACGATCATGACCACGACGAGATCGACGAACACATCTGGCTCTCTCTCAAAAATGCCGAGGTGCTCGTCTCTGCGATCGCAGACGAGCTCTGCGCTGTGGACGAAGGCAATGCTACGCTCTATCAAAGCAATGCGGCATCCTATCTTGCAGAACTTTCCGCCCTTGACGAAGCCTATGAGGAGACGGTTGCCTCCGCCGCCCGCACCGTGCTCGTCTTTGCCGACCGCTACCCCTTCCGATACCTCGCCCACGACTACGGCCTCACCTGTTATGCCGCATTTTCGGGCTGTTCGGCGGAATCGGAGGCAAGTTTTGCGACCATCCTCGCGCTCGTCAAGCACGTCGAGGAGAACGCGCTCCCCTATGTGATGGTGCTGGAGAACAGCACGCACGGGATCGCCGAGCAGGTCATTGAAAATACCGCGAGCAAGGATCAGCGCATCCTCGCGATCAATTCGCTGCAATCGGTGGACCGCAAGGCCATCGAAGAAGGGGCGACCTATCTCGGCCTCATGCAGAAAGATCTCGCCGTCCTTCAGACGGCGCTCAACTGAGGAGGCATCCCATGGAACAGATGCACGAACCCCTTCTCACCTGCCGCGACCTTTCCCTCGGCTATGAGGGCCGTCCGGTCGCGGAACATATCTCCTTTTCGGTCACGCCCGGCGATTATCTGTGCATCGTCGGCGAGAACGGCAGCGGCAAATCCACCCTCGTCAAGACGCTCTTAGGACTGCAGCCGCACCTCGGCGGCACCATCGAACGCAGCGCCGCCCTCCGCCGCACCGCCATCGGCTATCTGCCCCAGCAGACGCCCGTCCAACGCGACTTCCCCGCCACCGTCGGGGAGATCGTCCTCTCCGGCTTCCTCGCAAAGGCGGGCCTCCGCCCCTTCTATACGAAACAAGAGAAGGCGCTTGCCGCCGAAAAGATGGAACGGCTGGGCATCACCGCGCTCAAAAAACGCTGTTACCGCGAGCTTTCGGGCGGCCAGCAGCAGCGCGTCCTGCTCGCACGGGCGCTGTGCGCGACGGACACCATGCTGCTTCTGGACGAACCCGTCGCGGGTCTCGACCCCAAGGTCACGCAGGAGATGTACGAGCTCATCGAGGATCTCAACCAGCGCGACCGCATCACCATCCTCATGGTCTCGCACGATATTTCCGCCGTGCTCGGCTATGCGACGCACATCCTGCACGTCATGCACGGGAGCTGCTTCTTCGGCACAACGGAGCAATACCGCGGGAGCGAGGCGGGCAAACTCTTCGCCCAAGGAGGCTGCCATGCTGCATGAAGTTCTCTCCGTGATGTCGTGGGCGGAATTTCTCTCCTTCTTCCAATACCCCTTTGTGTGGCGCGCGATCATCGTCGGTACGCTCATTGCTCTCGTCGCGGCGCTTTTGGGCGTAACGCTTGTCTTAAAACGCTTTTCCTTCATCGGCGACAGCCTCTCGCACGTCGCATTCGGGGCGATGGCGGTCGCAGCCGTTGCCGGGATCACCGATCAGATGCTCATCATCCTGCCCGTCACCATCCTCGCCGCCGTGCTGCTCCTGCGCTCCGGCCACCGGGCAAAGGTCAACGGGGATGCGCAGCTCGCCCTCATCTCCGTCTCCGCCCTCGCGATCGGCTATCTCATCTACAATCTTTCGGGTTCATCCAATGTTTCGGGCGACGTCTGCACGACGCTGTTCGGCTCGACCTCCATTCTCGAACTCACTCCTTTTGATCTTTGGATGAGCGTGGGACTGTCCGCAGCCGTCGTCATCGTCTTTGTGCTCCTGTATCATAAGATCTTTGCCGTCACCTTCGACGAGACATTTTACAAGGCAACGGGCGTCAAAACGGAGCTTTACAACCTCATCATCGCCGTCGTCATCGCCGTCATCATCGTGCTCGCGATGGATCTCGTGGGGTCGCTGCTGATTTCGGCGCTCGTTATCTTTCCGGCGCTTTCGGGGATGCGGCTCTTTCAAAGTTTTAAGAAAGTGACCATCTTTTCCGCAGCTCTTTCCGTCGTGTGCGCCCTCCTGGGCCTGCTGCTTTCCATCTGGCTCTCCACGCCCGTCGGCTCCACCATCGTCGCCGTCGATCTTGTGGCCTTCCTCGCGTGCAGCGCCGTCGGAATGGCCGCAAAGCGTGCATGAACGCGGATAAATTTGCCGAAAACCGCACATACTGCGGCTGTCGCCAGGCGGCGTGGCAGCATGGGGCGCCAAAAAAATTTGCTATTGGATCGAGGGGCAAATGCCCCATACCGGGCGCCCGCAGGCTGCCGGCAGACAGTCTTTCGGACGGGAGCGAGGTCAAAGTGTTTTGGCCTCGCTTTCGTTATTTTGCATTTTATAGTTTTGAAAACGAGCGAAAATTGGCAGATGTTTTCACAATATTTCAGCCCGATTTCTGCACAAAAGGGCCCGATTTTGACACATTTTCACCGTTTTTCACACGATTGAATGCCGCGTGCGGAACGGGAGCCAAGGGCAAAATGCTTGACAAGAAAGGGACGAAAGAGTAAAATAACAAAGATATTTCTTATTTTTTACAAAGAGGTTTCTATGGATATCAAAGCGGTAGAACGCAAGTGGCAGAGCATCTGGGAAAAGACGAAGTTCAATCACTTCGACGCAAAGAGCGATAGACCCAAGCTCTATGTCTTGGAAATGTTCTCCTATCCCTCCGGGGCGAAGCTGCACATCGGACATTGGTACAACTACGGCCCCACCGATTCCTACGCACGATTCAAGCGGATGCAGGGCTACAATGTCTTTCAGCCCATGGGCTTCGATGCCTTCGGCCTGCCCGCAGAAAACTATGCCATCAAGACGGGCGTCCACCCCAAGGACTCCACCGAGAAGAACATCGAGACGATGGAGGGCCAGCTCCGCGCGATGGGCGCCATGTTCGACTGGTCTGCCGAGATCAAGACCTGCGACGAGAGCTACTACAAGTGGACGCAATGGATGTTTTTACAGCTCTATAAGAAGGGGCTCGCCTACCGCAAGGAGGCACCCGTCAACTGGTGCCCCTCCTGCCAGACGGTGCTCGCGAACGAGCAGGTCGTCGAGAACTGCTGCGAGCGCTGCGGCACGCCCGTCGTGAGAAAGAACCTGACGCAGTGGTTCTTCAAGATCACCGAGTATGCGGACGAGCTCTTGAGCGGGCTGGATACCCTCGACTGGCCGGAAAAGACCAAGGCGATGCAGCGCAACTGGATCGGCCGCTCGACGGGCTGCGAGATCGAGTTTGAATGCGAGACGGGCGACAAGATCCGCGTGTTCACGACGCGCTGCGATACCGTGTTCGGCGTCACCTACGTCGTGCTCGCACCCGAGCATCCCCTGGCGCGCAAGCTCGCAACGCCCGAGCAGATGCAGGCCGTCGAGGAATACATCGACTATGCGGCGCGGGCGAGCGAGATCGACCGCCTTTCGACGACGCGCGAAAAGACGGGCGTGTTTACGGGTTCGTATGCCACCAACCCCATGAACGGCAAAAAGGTGCCCATCTACCTTGCAGACTATGTGCTGGCTTCCTACGGTACGGGTGCGGTGATGGCCGTTCCCGCCCACGACGAGAGAGACTTTGCCTTCGCGACGAAGTACTCCCTGCCCATCGTCAAGGTCATCGAAAACCCCAACGGCGAGACCGAGCTCCCCTACACCGAGGACGGCATCATGATAAACTCCCTCGAGTTTGACGGGCTCATGGGCGAAGAGGCGAGAGAAGCCGTCGCAAGGCATCTTTCCAAGCTCTCCAAGGGCGGCAAGAAGATCAACTACCGCCTGAGAGACTGGCTCGTCTCCCGTCAGCGCTACTGGGGCGCCCCCATCCCCGTCGTCCACTGCCCCGTCTGCGGCGACGTGCCCGTTCCCGAAAAGGATCTGCCGGTGCGGCTCCCCTATGACGTCGAGTTCCGCCCCGACGGGAAGTCGCCCCTTGCCAAGAACGAAAAGTTCATGCACACCGCCTGCCCCAAGTGCGGCGGCCCGGCGATGCGCGATCCCGATACCCTCGATACCTTCGTGTGCTCGAGCTGGTACTATCTTCGCTATGCGGATGCCCGCAACGAGCGTGCGCCCTTTGACCGCGAGGCCGTGGACAAGCTGCTGCCCGTCGATACCTACGTCGGCGGCGCCGAACACGCCTGTATGCACCTCCTCTACGCGCGCTTCTTTACAAAGGCGCTGCGCGATATGGGGTATCTCGACTTCGACGAGCCCTTCAAGCGGCTCATCCACCAGGGCGTCATCTTGGGCCCCGACGGCAACCGCATGAGCAAGTCGCACGGCAACGTCGTCTCCCCCGATGAGTATGTGGAGCAGTACGGCTCGGACGCCTTCCGCCTCTACCTCATGTTCGGCTTCTCCTACACCGAGGGCGGGCCGTGGAACGACGACGGCATCAAGGCGGTCGCAAAATTTTTGGACCGCGTCGAGAAACTGGTGCTCAAGGTCAAAGAATACCCCCTGCCCGAGGGAGAGGCTCCCTTCGGGGCGGAGGAAAAGGCGCTCAACTATGCCCGCAACTTCGCCATCCAGAGAGTGGCGCGCGACATGGAGGCGTTCTCCTTCAATACCGCCGTGGCGCGGCTCATGGAGCTTCTGAACGCCGTCAACAAGTATGACGGTCTGGAAACGAAGAACACGGCGCTCCTCAAGGATACCGTGAAGGATCTCATCCTGCTGCTTGCACCCTGCGCTCCCCATACCGCAGAAGAACTGTGGGAGATCTGGGGCGGAAAGGAATCGGTGTTTGCACGATCCTACCCCAAGGAGGATCCCGCAGCGCTCGTGCTCGACGAGACGGAATACGCCGTGCAGGTGAACAGCAAGATCGTCTGCCGCGCCATGATCGCGAACGGCATGACGAACGAAGAGATCGAAGCACACGCAAAGGCGCTGCCCGAAGTGGAGGCGCGCATCGGCGGAAAGACGGTGAAAAAGTGCATCGTCGTCCCCGGAAGGCTGGTCAATCTGATCGTCGGATAAGGTTTAAAAATAAGGTTTGAAAATGTTGGAAAGCGCCGCCGCGGCAATGCCGCGGCGGCGCGCTTGATATTGGGATGTGATATAGGAATGCGCCCCGCGGATGAATATCCGCGGGGCGCGTTTTTCATTTGTGAAGCAATTCCTTCCGCCCCTTCGGGCTCAACAACCCCTCCGTCTTGCCTTCGGCAAGCCACCGTCTCACGCGGTGGAAACCGCGCTCGGTCAGGAAACGGCACGCTCCATGTGCCGTTTCCAAGCTCGCAAATGGACAACGCCACACCGTGGCGTTGTCAAGAAAACATTTGCTCGCCCCTTACACAGGGGAGGCTAAAACCAGGATGACTCCCTCAGTCTCGCTTCGCTCGACAGCTCCCGTTATAGGGCTCCCGCAAAGATTTTGCGGAGCAAAAGATTTGTGGGAAGAGGAGACGCAGGCGCAAAAAGCGCAGCGGTTGCCGTAAGGCGATCGCTCGCATATGCGCCTTGCGGCGACGTGGAGCCGAGGAGATGATGTTTTGCGGCGACGAGGAGGCAAGTAAGAGAAACTGTTATAAGGTATAGCTCTGCGTCAGCCAGAGGTTGAAGTGGAGCTTTTCGGTGTCGCCGGTGTACGCGGCGGGAATGAGGGGCGCGTAGTCGCGCACGACCTCGAGGTATTCCACCTCCGCCGCCGCGGACGAGGTGACGGCGCAGTCGGAGTGCAGCGTGACGAGCAGTTCGCCGCTCTCCCCCACCCTGTGTTCGGAGGTCGTCGTCCCGTCATCGAGTGTGATGACCGTTCCCTCCGCCGCTGTGACGGTGAGATAGACGAGGGAATCTTCGGCGCACTTCTGGACGGTGAGCGTGCCGCTCTCCGCCGAGGAGAGCACGGTGAGCGTGTCCATCGCTTCGGCGTCGGCGCGGTAGTGGTCGGTCACATATTCGAGCTTTTCGGGCGCATAGTCGCGGAGGGCGCGCAGCGAGTTGAGGTCGTAGATGCGGTACTCTGCGGTTCCGTCCTCGGCAACGGCATAGATGAGGGCGTCGTCGTAAGGGAGCTTGGCGATGTTCTGCTTGCCCTGCAGGTTGACGCTCGCGTTGGCGGGGATGAGGCCGACGACGAGGAAGATGAGGAGCGCAACGGCAAGCAGGTGCGCGCCGCCCTCTGCCGCCGCGACGGCTGCCGTTCTGCCGCGGATGGCGCGGATGAGGGATGCGACGGTGAAGTAGCGCATGAGGGGCGTCAGCGCGACGCCCACCGCAAAGACGGCGAGGGCGAACACGAGGCCGTAGACGTATGCCATCGTGAGGCCGAGCGCGCTCGTCGCAAGGAAGATGACGGGCACGACGATGGGGAAATAGAGCGCCGTTATAAGCAGTTCGCCGTGGAAGGCCGCGAAATCGAACTGTTTGACGAGGGTGACAGCGAGCTCGTTGACAAGCAGGAAGATGCCGCTGAAGAGGAAGAGATACCCCGCATTGGGCAGCGCCAGGGCGACGACGGCGCCGATGAGACCGTGCGTGTAGGCAAAGGCGCGCACGAGATCGCGCGGCCCCACCTTCCAATGGCGGACGGCATGGGAGACCGCAAAGACGATCATGGAAAGCGTCAGGATACCGACGCCGATGACGATCGGGATGTTGGTGTAGGTGATGGTGCCGATCATGTGGATGTCGATGATGCCGAACATGGAGGCGATGAGCTGGAACACGAAGTAGCTTGCATACGCCGCGGCCGCCGCGAGGACGAGGGCGAGGACGAGCACCCCCACCGCCTTGCCCGTTGCCGCCCAGCCGTGCGTTTCCTTGCGGTACAGGGCGCGGAGCACCACGTTGAGGACAAGGAGCAGGAGCGAGATGACGGCGAGCGCGACGTTTGCCGCGTGGTTGTAGATGACCGTCGTCACATTGAGGTAGGTGAAGAAGATCGCCGACTCCTCCGCCTCGTACAGCGTATCGAGGTCGAAACTGCCCATACCGTCGATGAGGTTATACACGATCTCCGCCTGCTGCGAAAGATAGCTGATGCCGACGTTTTCGGGGCTGTCGTTCTGCGTGTGATAGTTCTCGCCGCCCGTGATGTTCGCCATGTTGATGCCCTGATAGACGTCCTTGATGGACGTGAAATCGGTGTAGTTGGGCATCATATCGTAGACG
The DNA here is from genome assembly GCA_003343805.1 of Bacillota bacterium. Classification (GTDB taxonomy): domain Bacteria; phylum Bacillota; class Clostridia; order Christensenellales; family Borkfalkiaceae; genus Gallimonas; species Gallimonas intestinavium. The sequence goes on from QAKM01000026.1 coordinate 11,910, forward strand.
AGCGTCGCGATGGAGCAGGAGAAGATGCTCTTGTTGAGCTTGGAGAAGAGCTCGATCGTGTGATAGTTGTTGGCCGCCGTCTCGAACATGATGACGGTGCCGCTCGTGCCGCGCGATTCGAGGTTGACGCCGAAGCGGATGCGCTCCGTGATGTTCTCAAAGCGCGCAAAGGGCGCCTCGCCCGCGAGCCCCATGAACGCCTCCGAACCGTAGAGGCCGAACTCCTCGCCGTTCACAAAGGCAAAGACGAGGTCGTTGTTGAGGGTGTACCCCTCTGCCATGCGCTCCGTGAAGTAGTCGATCGCCTCGAGCATGGTGGCAACGGAGACGCCGTCGTCCGAAGCGCCCTGCCCCATCGGCACGGAATCGTAGTGCGCCATGAAGAGGATGGCCTCGTCCGAGGGGTTCTCGCCGTTGGCGGGGATGTGGGCGATGACGTTGGAGAGATAGAAGTTCTGATACTCCTCGTCGTGCGCCACATAGTCCTGCACCTGATAGGCGGGAACATCGGTAGTATCGGCATTCTGAAGGCCGCTCGCTTCGAGGCAGGAGATGATGTAGTCGCGCGCTGCCTCGTTGGCTTCGGGGTGGAAGAGAGAACGGGGGCCGTTCTCGGAGAGCTTTTCGATGTGCCGGGAGATGGCGGAAGTGTCCATCTCCGTCCTGCGCCTGCCCTCTTCGGTGTCCGCAACGGACAGCGCAAAGAAGAGGACGAGGAGCACGGTGAGCACGATGTTGACTGCCAGGATGGCTTTTTTCATGATTCCTCCGTGTGTGTATTGCCGCCGCACCGGATGCCCTGAATGCTCGGGCCGAACGGCACGGGGCAGAAAAATACCGCCCGCACGAAACGGGCGGCGCCCGCGGAAGAGCAGATCTGCCCTTCCAACGGTAGTCGATTTTACCATAACGCACGGACAATGTCAAATGATTTCACAATGTTCTCATATCGGCTTTGCGTGCGGGAAGAGGCTTGCCGCGCGGAGGCATGAAAAAGAGCGGCGGAGCTGATCCGACGCAAAAACTCCTTCCGTCAGCCCTGCGGGCTGCCACCTCCCTCAAGGAGGGAGGCAAGGGAAAAAGGAAGAGGTAATTCGCTCCGGCTTGCCTTTTGGATCAACAACCCCTCCGGCTTGCCTTTTGGATCAACAACCCCTCCGGCTTGCCCTTTGGATCAACAACCCCTCCGGCTTGCCCTTGGCAAGCCACCTCCCCTTACACAGGGGAGGCAAAGAAAAAGGCTTGCCGCGCGGGGCAAGGGAAAAACCGAACGAAAAAGAGGCGGACGGGCCGCCTCTTTCGGATGGATCGGATGCAAGTTACTTGGTCGTGATGCGGATGACCGTCACACTCCTGCCCTCTGCCGTATAGCCGAAGGTGGAGGCAATGCCGAGGGTATAAGTCTCGGGCGAGACCGCCTCGGCCGTGAGCGAGTTGACGGCGTTGATGTCGTCGCACTGCAGGGTGCTCACATGGGCGATGCCCGCCGTGGAGGCGCCCTTGACGGCGATGTTCACGTTGATGTCGTGCTCGCCCGCGTTGACGAGCTTTACGAGGATGTCGCCCGTCTCGGCATCGCGGCTGATCACCTTGTAGAGCGCGGGGACCTCCGTCGAGCCGAATATGGCCGTGTTGACAAAATCCGAGGAGAGCTTTTCCTTGGTCGTCAGCACGCTGTCGCCCGTGTTGCGCATAAAGAGCTGCTGCACATAGTAGTTGGGCGTGAGGACGAGCTCGGTGTTCGTGTAGAACATCATGTCCGCCGCCCACTGGTTGTAGCCCGCGTTGACGCAGCCGAACATGGGCGCGTAGGCCGCGAGGCGGACGACGTCGCCGTTGCGCTCGAGCCCCGTCATGTAGGCGGCCTCCGAGAGCGCCGTGATCCAACTGTTGTTGACCTGCGGATTGGGATAGCCCTGCAGGTTGTTGGCCTGGTTGGCGGAATACTCGCCCACGAACACGCCGTAGTAGTCCGCTCCCTCGCGCGTGTAGCTGTCATAGAGGTCGGTGTTGGCGAGGAAGTCGATGTAGTTCATGTAGTAGTGATGGTCGTGGATGCCGAACTCGGACAGGTTCTCGATCTTCCCGGCGAGGCGGTACTGGATGGCGTTGGAGCGGGCAAGGCCCTGCGCGCCCGTCTTGGCGTTCTCGCAGTCGCCGAACGCCGCGCCGTTGCCCACGACGAGCTCGATGTCCCCGTAGAGCGCGGGATTTTCCGCCTTGGCCTCCCGGAAGGCTTCGACAAAGTCGCGGTACTTGCTGTAGTACTTGGTATCCCACTGCTCGTTGCCGATGCCGAGATAGTGCATCTCGAAGGGCTCGGGATGGCCCATGTTGACGCGCGCCTGCGCCCACTTGGCCTCATTGGGATCGGAGGAAGCGGGATCGCCCTTGGCAAAGGCGACGACGTCGAGCGCTTCGTCGATGAAGTCCTGCAGGCCGTTGCCGTAGCGGCCGTTGAGGTCGTGGCCGCCGCCGTCCTGGATCATGCAGGAGAGCCCCGCGTTGAGCACGGGCAGAGCGCTCGCCCCCACGTTCTCGCACAGGACGAAGTATTCATAGAATCCGACGGCGTAGTTCATCTCGTAATCGATGGAGGACTGCTGCCAGATGTCGGTGTTGGGCTTGCGGGTGGCGGGCTCGCCGTACGTCGTCACGCGCTCGGAAGCGCCCGTCTCGTCCACCTCGGTATAGGTGAAGGGAGCGAGCTCGTCCGCCCCGTTGACGCCCACCGAGTTCTTCCAATCGTAATAGGCGTCCCCTGCCTTTCTGCCCTCGATGACGCAGCCGCCCGGGAAGCGGATGAAGGCGGGAGAGAGAGCTTCGATCGCCTCGTAGATATAGTTCTTGATGCCGCCCGTGCTGTCCGCCGTCTCCAGAGCGACGCTGTCGATGCAGACCTCGCCCGTGTTGCCGAAGGCAAGGCGCAGCGTGACGCCCTCATCGGCCGTGTGCGCCGCCGTGATCGTGCCCGTATACTTGACCCACTCGTCGGAGGGCTGCACGTCGAACTGCACGGTGCCGAGCTCCAGCCAGTCCATCGACGAGGCCGCGCGGAGCTCCGCCGTGAGCGTGCCTGCGAACGAGCCCGCCTTCACAAAGGCGGAGAAGGTGTACTCCACGCCCTCCTCGACGGCCATCGGGCTCATCTGATAGCCCTCGTTGACGAGCGAGGCGTCGAGCTCGTAGATCTCGAGCCGGGCGTAGGCGGGGTTGTTCTCGTGCAAGGCGCCCTCCCCTTCTTCCACCGTGGCGGCAAGGCCCTGCTGCGTCCAGCGGTCGGTGCCGCTGCGGTAGGAGAAGGAGCCATTGGCGACGAGGTTGTCGTCAAGGACGTAGCCCGCGTAGTTGATGTCCTCCAGAAAGACGCCGAAGAGTTCATCCGAGACGGCGTGCTCCTCCTTGTTTGCCGAGACCGTGTAGGTGACATCGGGCGAGGAGAACTTCTTCCCCTGGCGGTCGGCAGACGGGTCGGCGCCGTCCGAGCACGATGCGAGCATGAGAAAACTGCTCGCGGCAAGGACGCCCCCCAGACAGACGGTGATCCATTTCTTCATTTCATTTCCCCCTTCTTGGTAGATATCCCCATTATAACAGAACGGGCGGGCGTTTTCAAGAGGTTTGCGAAAATACTCTTGGAGGAAAATACAAAATTTCCCTGCGGCCATGCAAAAACAGTTGACTTTCCCGCCGAAAAGCCGTAAAATGAAATAGCCTTTGCGGGGGCATAGCTCAGTTGGTTAGAGCGCACGCTTCACATGCGTGAGGTCACAGGTTCGAGTCCTGTTGTCCCCACCACGAGAAACCTAAAACGAACCACATTTAGTGCAAGTCGTTTTAGGTTTTTCTTTTTTGTTGTTTGCTTGCCGCAATACCTTTTAGGGCGCAGTCAAGCCGCTCGTTTATTCAAGCACCCGCCAAAGTGCCAAAGTTTAATTTTTTTGCATAAAATTGATTGACAACCGTCTATATGATATGTATAATATAGATAATTGTAAATATGAGAGGACAATATGGACGCATTAGAGTGTACTAAAATCTTAAAAGCATTAGGCGAGGACACACGCATTCAGATATTTGAAATGTTGCGTAACGGAAAATTGTGCGCTTGCAAAATGATTGAAAAATTTGATATAACGCAACCTACGTTTTCCCACCATATGAAAATACTGTGCGATTGCGGAATTGTTGTTTCCGAAAAAGATTGGAAATGGACTTATTATTCCATAAATTGCGATAAGTTAAACGAACTTTTAACATATTTGGGGCATACTAAATGTAATAGTAATCTAACATGCGAATGTAAAAAGAATAATTGCGATTAGTCGCTTTTATTTTTTACATATCATATAGATAAGTATTGATATAAACAGAAATCAATTTAAGGAGTGTTTTTATGAAATGTAAGTGCTGTTGCAACAAAAAGACAGAACAAACGGAAAATAAGCCGATTGAAAACGAGCAAGTCGAACAGTCGGAAAATTTAACCGATACTGCGCAAGAGATACAGCCTGTAAAGAAAAAGAATTTTTTTGCAAGGCATAAAAAACTTGTCATTCTTATTAGCATATTATTCGCAATAGGTCTTGCAATAGGAATTGCCGCTATTGTGGACGGCATAAACGGAATAAAAGTGTTGGGCGATTTTGTAACCGACCAAATACTTGGTATGAAATGGCTGAATATGCTTTTAGGAATGGCGTTTACGGGTATGTTCGGCGAGGAATTTATGTCAACCCGTTGGGGCGGCGCAATACAATTTTTTATTTACGACACAATAAAGATAATGGTATTGCTGTGCCTTTTAATCTTTCTTATATCGTATATTCAAAGTTATTTTCCGCCCGAAAGAACAAAAAAAATTCTCGGCAAATTTCACGGCATAGGCGCAAACGCCGTTAGTGCGTTGCTCGGTACTGTTACGCCGTTTTGCTCTTGTTCGTCAATTCCTATCTTTATGGGTTTTACCCGTGCCGGACTGTCAAGCGGCGTTACGTTTAGTTTCCTTATTTCAAGCCCTTTGGTTGATTTAGGCGCGTTTATTTTGCTTGCAAGCGTATTCGGCTTTCCTATTGCTATCGCATATGTTGTTGTCGGGCTTGTACTTGCAATATTAGGCGGTACGATAATAGAAAAAACGGGCGTTGGAAAACACGTCAGAGATTTTATATTAGAGGGCGAAATTGCCGAAGTTGAAGGTGTAGAACTTACTAGAAAAGACCGCTTAATTTATGCAAAAGACCAAATGCTCGGAACGCTTAAAAAAGTATGGATATATATTCTTGTCGGCGTAGGCATCGGTGCGGCAATACACAATTTTATTCCTACGGAATGGTTACAAATGGTACTTGGCGAGGATAAATGGTATTCCGTATTTGTGGCAACTTTCGTCGGCGTGCCTATGTATGCAGATATATTCGGCACTATACCCGTTGCGGAAGCGTTGTTTGTAAAAGGCGTTGGCGTTGGTACTATACTTTCGTTTATGATGAGCGTTACCGCTCTTTCGTTGCCGTCGCTTATTATGCTGTCAAAAGCGGTTAAGCCTAAACTTTTATTTTGGTTTATCTTTATAGTCGTTATCGGTATTATCGCTATCGGGTTTATCTTTAA
>QAKM01000067.1 GCA_003343805.1 Bacillota bacterium
GTTTTAAAGAAATTGGGAAGATACTCCCGTTTCACCGGGTCAATGTACTGTTCCAGTTCTCGCTGTATTTCCTTTGTTATCTGCATAATTTTGTTGCAATATAATTCCTATTCGAGGCATAACTCCGGATAACATCAAGAAAGCCGCAATTTATGCTTATTCATTTGATAACATCTATAATTAAGATGTGCCAAATATAAAGCTTTTCGCACAAATGATTCATCTCTACAGGGAGATTTTTATATATCTACTAATACCTTTTACAGACCCGGCCAATACTTTTAATAGAAGTTTGAAGGCATCATATCCCATACCGTCACACTCTTAAATCTAGCACTTCCACCCTCTCCAAATAAAGAAATATTCTTCTCGTTCGATTCCGAAAAAAATGCATTGGTACGCACCAAAGCCTGCCTTTCATTGGCATATACTTCGACAATACACTTGTCTATTAGAATATCCAATACAAGCTTTTCACCTTTTTGCAATTCGAATGGCGCTTCCTCAACCTTTTTAAACTCTACTCCAAGCGGTGTGACAGGTGCCATCCCAATGGCATTCAGACGTGACATATCAAGCACGAGTTTCTTACCGGAAACATCATAATAGATTTCACCATATTCCTTTCCATCCTGACTCTCAAGTATTCTTACACCACATTTGGTTGCTTCCCTAGGATCTATTTCCACCACGATCTCTTTGACATCACCAGTGGCACCGACCAGCGGGGTCACTTTCGATATATTTTGTGCAGCATATGATTTCTCGTTATAACGCAAAGAGCGCAGCTCACTGACAGGACGCATCCCAAGTGTATGATCCTTTCTCATGAACAGCTCACGGGGAAGGCTCATCATGCCACTCCAACCACTTTTTTGTACAACCTCCTGATTTCTGGCATCGAATAGCCACGCCCACATCACCCTACGCCCGTCAGGAGTCAACAAGGACTCCGGTGCAAAAAACGTGTTATCAGCAAATGACATACAGGCATGATTCTCCGGATAAAACTTTTCATCCTTCCATGTGCCAACGTAATAACGGCAACCCAAATGATGGCTGATACATAATAATACTTTCTTTCCACCCAAAGTGAAAAAGTCGGGACAAGAAACATCTTCACTCTTTGAAACATCCGGCAGATATGTACCAAACAAATCACCGACATAGCTCCACTCATTCAATTCTGCAGCCTTAAACACAGCCGGACGTTTTCCGCCGAAAATCGCATAATATGTATCTCCTTCTACCCAACCATGAGGATCCCATGAAGCATACGGTGCACCACCTTCGGAGTCTCTGTCCGTCTCATTGGCAATAGCAGGACGATCTTTCGGATCGGGCACAACCGGATTGGAAGGCAACTGCCTCCACTGGTTCAATAGCGGATCACTGCTCAACGAAATGCTATTCCCCTGCCCTACACCATGATAAAGCATCGTAGCCTCTCCTTTCTTATTCACAAAACAGTTACCGCTAAAAATACCTTCTATCTTTGATTCATGAGTCGGATACAAAGCCTTGGGATGTTCTCTCCAATGTATCATATCCAAACTGGATAAATGGGCAAAAACATGCACACCACGATCCTGGAAGATATGAAACATATGATAGCGTCCTCCCCAATATATACACCCGTTAGGATCAGAAGGGACAGCGTAATCTTCCGGAATAGCAAAATGATAGACCGGACGATATGGGTCTGCCAGCAGTTTATTCCGAAACTCCCGGATAGCAGCCACATCGTATCCCGAAGGGAAATTATTTTGTTGGCCATAAGAAGACAAACAAAACAATATGCTCAAAACAGATAAAACTGAAATTTTCTTCATATAAGTATGTTTTTAGTTCATAGAATCTTATTCTTCCAACCTGAATAATTTCAGGTTCAATACATCCAAAGTCCCGTCATTGGCAAATACGCCCGGCAAATAATTGCCCGAACTATGCAAACTGGAATTAAAAACCAGTTCATCGTTGATATAAAGTTCAATCGTATTCCCCATCAGAAGCATACGAAAATCATATTTCCTCCTTTCTTCAAAAATATAGGAACGGCAATTCTGAAAATCCCAGGTATGGTCGGTCAGATAGACCCGATCTTTCTTCGGCTCAATCACCAGGATATGAGACAAATCGCTCAAAGACACCTCCGCAACAGGTCTGGCGAGTACGATTCCGAAAGAAGAACACTGGAAATCCTCTATGGTAAATGAGATTTCCATATTGGCGGAAACACCTTCGAATATAGCTGCCTGCCAACTGTCTTTATCTGTTTTGCATGAAAACACTCCCTCTTTTTCTTTCCAGAGACCACCGTATGTAGGCCAGCCGAAACTATTGGCAGGCTGATCATATATTACCGGAGAAATCTCCTGAATACGAAGTTTAGGCAGCAAATCAGAGGCATACAAGGCTCTCAATTTTCCTTGATTGTTCAGCCCTATATTCTTAGGCAATGACAAAACGGAAACACCATTGTCTACATCAACATACATCAATCTCCGCTCTCCCTGATAATCGACAGTACGCATGCTATAACCACTGCTCAACTGTCCGCCTATCAAAACATTGTCCTTCATATCCTCCATAAACGGTCCTTGGGGCGAAACAGCAGTGGCATAGATAGTTCCACGGGTAATGTACGGATCGGAAAATGCAGTCAGACTACCATTATCCTTAGCGGTAGTCAGAGTCATGTACCAAACGCCTTCGTGCTCAAAGACATCAATCATCTCCGGCATACTGACTCCTGTCGGGTAATATACAATTCCGCGTTGCTCCCAATGGAGCAGATCGGTGGAATATGCCAAACCGATAACAGCCGTAGGAGATGTCAATCCAGACATATCGGAAGAAGAAACAAAGTAACCGTAAAAGCCTCCTCCGGACTTATCCTTAACCACCACCATATCCCGGCAGTCCACTCGATCCCAGTTTGCATAGCTGCTGCCCGTTGATGAATTACTGGAGAAAGTTATAAACCAACGTCCGTCAGGCACAATGACAGGATTTCCTTCATATTCTTTCCAAGTATACAGGTCGTCTGATAGAGCCACCCCTATGCGTTGCCCCGCCCACTTTCGCATGGTGTAGAAAGTGTAATATTGCCCTTGGTGTTCTACCGTGCATCCGGTATAGCGAAAATCAGCCTCATTATCCAGACTCTTGTCATATAGAGAGAGTACTTCCGGCTTTTCATTCCAATGCAACAAATCACCGGAAGCAGCATGCCCAAATCCGCGCAAATTAGTATCACGAGAATAAGAAACACCATTCACTATACCCTGAAGATGGAAAAGATGAATTGAGTCTTCCTTTACAATATACCAATTATCCCACATCATATAGTTATATGGCCGGTACTTCACTTTATTCACCACCCGCAGTCCCGCTTCCGGGTCAGGTTCCGGGTCAGGATTTTCTATCGGATTTCCTTTGGTTACTATATTATCATCTCCACATGATACCAACAGGGAGCCCCCTGCCAGTAATATGTACCATATTAACAGATTCTTTATGTACTTCATATAGTTTTTATCTTATTCATAAGATTCGTTCGGATCATAACGTTATACTCCCTTTCAGCGGTAAACATTCAGAGGAGGTCCCTACAAGTATTTCAAAGTCTCCTTTTTCTACTACGAAACGCTGTTTGTCCATATCGTAATAAGAAAAGGCATCATCTTCCAACTCTATGGTGACACGTTTGGTTTCTCCTTTCTTCAGAAAGACTTTTTCATATCCTTTCAACTCTTTATACGGACGTGGAACAGACGACTTCACATCATGCACATACACTTGGGCAACTTCCGCCGCATCCATTTTCCCCGTATTACTTATGTCAAACGTTACTTTTACCCGGTTCACCCCATTCTTTTCAACCATTAGATTACCATAGGCAAAAGTGGTATATGACAACCCGTAACCAAACGGGTACAGGGGTTTTATACCCGATTTATCATATCCCCGATATCCCATAAAGATACCTTCCGAATATTGTGTACGTTTGTATTCGGCAAACTTCATGTTTTCATAATAGCTCTTTGAAACCGGATTATCTTCCCAACGATGTTCTATTGAAATGGGTAGCTTCCCACTTGGCGAGATGACACCGGTCAGAATCTCAGCCACTGCACGCCCGCCTTCCTGTCCGGAATACCAAGCCATCACAATCGCTTTCACTTTATCACCCCAATCGGAAAAATCAATACCACCACCGGCATTTACCACAACCACAACGTTATCATGTAAGGAAGTTACCTTACGAATCAGCTCCAGCCGAGGTTTGGGTAAGGCAAAAGAACGATCGGCTCCTTCTCCCTCGATACCACCATCTTCATCACCATTGTTAAAGCCGACACAAAGCACTACATTTTTTGCTTTAGCCAATGTCTGCTTTAACAGACTTTCATTCAATATTCCAGCTTTCAAACCAATACGGGCATCTCCACCATAATTATGATATTCTACACGCAACCGATATTTTTTACCTGCCTCCACTTCTATCACCTGTTCACGTTCCGGCAGATGATCAGTGCAAATCAGCTGATCATTGATATAAGCCCTATAGCCACCTCTCCCACACATCGTCATGCGCACAAGGCCATTGGTTACCGGAACATACGTTGCAGTCCAGCGCACAGAAAAGCCGTCGGCCGGAAATCCCTCCAATGGCACACCGGTTCCCCAATCATGGGCAATCTGATTTTCCATACAAGTCGCATCAGGAGTACCTTTCAATTCTACATTCTTGAAATATTCTGCCTTGAATCCTTTTTGCCGCTTACCCTCATCTGCATAAATTGCATCCTTCAAATCATCAAATAGCAAATCATCCTTCAGCCGGATTGTATTCCGCTTTTGTAACTGCTCCAGTCCTTCGGCAATAGAAACGGTAGAAAAAGGAGATACAAAGCCGCTTCCACCACCAGTTACCAGCACTTCTGCATTAGATCCCATCACAACTGTCCTACCTTTCAGAGGTAACATGTTCCCTTCATTTTTCAATAATACAATTCCTTCACGGGCAATATCCAAAGCAGTCTGACGCGAATGGGGATTGTCCAAAGCTATAGAAGTATCTTTAGGTTCCTTATCTAAAAAGCCAAAAGCTATCAGGGTCTGCAAAATATGCTGTACTTTCAAATCAATAGTGGCTTCTGTTATCAACCCCTGTTCTATAGCTGGCATCAGAAGTTCTTCATTCAGATACTCCCCCGTAGGCATTTCCAAATCCAAACCATGATTAGCTGCCCCTACTGTAGAATACACAGAAACCCAATCCGACATCAAGATTCCTTTAAATCCCCATGTATCTCTCAGTATATCAATATTCAGCCAGCGATTTTCGCTTGCATGTACCCCATTCAGTAAATTATAACTATTCATCACAGCTCCTACATGGGCCTCTTTCACTGCTTTCCGAAAAGGTGCAAAATAAACTTCCTGCAAAGTACGCTCATCTACTTCCGAACTGACATGGTGGCGATCCCACTCCTGATTATTAGCTGCAAAATGCTTGATTGTAGCAATCACACCTTCCGATTGTACTCCTAATATGTACTGTTTGGCAACTTCACCCGATAAATAAGGGTCCTCACCAAAATATTCAAAATTGCGCCCACACAACGGAGAACGATAGATATTCACCCCCGGTCCTAGCAGAATGCCTACACCTCTTGCCTTGGCATCTTGTCCCAATCCTCTACCAAGCCTGTAGTTCAAATCACGATTCCAAGTGGCAGCAGACAAAATACCGGATGGATACATCGTACTTTTTGTATTGTTACGGATACCCTGTGGACCGTCTGCCATAAATACCTCCGGCAATCCCAGACGGGGAACCGGGCAGATTGAAAATCCGCCCGTATAGCCCGATATATACCGTAGTTTCTCTTTTAAAGTCATTTTCGCAACGATCTCTTTTGCACGTTGCTCCGCCTCGGAAGTGATAACAACCTGGGCGTTCAGAATGCCTATTCCGCATAACAGGATTCCTATAATAAAACACCTTCTTATATTCATCTTCAATCTCTATTTAAATTATTCAAAGTATCATACTACTTATCCCAACCCGGACTCTGAACCAGATTCGGATTATTATCCATATCTCCCTGAGGAATAGGGAACCAGTAGAACTTCTTATCAAAAACACGGTTCTGATAGGATGAACGCTTATAAAAATCCTGCGTAGTAGTGGCCTGCCTGTTCATACCGTAGAATTTAGTATTCAACGTCTTCTCACCAATCATCCAGCGACGAATATCATTGTGACGGATTTCTGTTTCACAACACAACTCCACGCGACGTTCACGGCGGATAATATCACGCATTTCTTCCTGCGTACCGGGAGCGGGAATCATTCCTTGTCCATTCCCGTATTGCGGAATGCCCGCCCGTTCACGAATCAGATTTAGATATGTCAGGATATCAGGATTATCAGGATCTGACTCATTCAGAGCTTCTGCATAGTTCAGATAAGCTTCGCCGAGACGGTAAAGGATGGAAGGATAGTAATTCCATTGCTCAATGACAGGATTATTTTCCGGATGAATCAGTTTACGCATCAGATAACAGGACTCGGGACAGTCAGGATTGTTATTCTCAGGCTGACCAGAAAGAAAGTTCAACGGTCTTTCCAACCTGTTATACCAACAGCCGTTGTACAAAACGGAAACATAGAAGCGGGGCTCACGTTGACAATACATTTTGTATGTACCTGCATTCGTAATCATGCCATGATTGTTCTCCACATCATTATTCCAGCATCCTTCGGTCCAGTTTGTCGTACGAAACTCAGGAATAGTAGAAAAACCAGATTCACTATAACCACTTTGAGCGTTGATAATGGGACGCCCCACATCATTGTTCTCATACCCCAGAATAGGTGGGAGTCCATTACTCATAAAGAAAGCATCAACCAACGATTGGCTAACTCCCAGTCCGCTGCCACGGCCCACACCACGGGGTGCTGCCAGAAATGGAATAGCCCAATATGCCCAGTTGGGACGGGCAAATAAGATTTCCTTGTTTCCTTGCGATTCCTTTTTCCACATCATATTCTGGTAAGACAAGAATGGATCTATCTCTCCGTTGATGTATTCCTTATAAAGTCCTCTTCCTGCAGAATGGGCGGCATCAATCAATTCTTTAGCAGCCTTTGCAGCACGCGTCCATTTGGAAGCATCATACGTACTGTTGAAAAGCTCAACTCCATCTTTATTTACATGCCCTTTATACTCCGCATTTCCATTCACTAACGGACTGGCAGCAAATAACAAGAGACGGGAGCGGACAGCAAGACACATCAAGGAAGTAGCACGGCCAAATTTCTCAGCCTGAGGATAGACAGCCGGTAAGCCCTTGGATACTTCCAGCAACTCATTATCTATCCAATTAACAATTTCGTCGAACGGAGTCTGTGTAGCCAACAATTCATTGGTAGGTGTATCAAGCGGCCACAACTTATCAGGATTAAAAGGTACAGGACCATATTTCTCAACCAGTAATGTATAATAATAAGCTATCAGAAAACGAGCCTCCAGTTTCATATATTCCACTTCCTGACTTGTCAATAACTGGGCTTCATTAGGCTTCACGTTTTGAATGAAAATCAGAGAAGAACGAATGCGTTTCGGCAATACACTCCAATAATCACGGTCGACAGTACTTGCAGGATTCCAATTTCCGGATTGAAAATAGATACAAGGCCATCCCCACTGCGCCCATATCGTATTCGGAGTTACATCATCCGCCATTATTCCCTCCTGATGGATAAACCTCTCATGATCAGGGATACTAGAATAACATCCGGCCAGCCATTCTTCCGTATTAACCTTATTCCCAAAAACCATATCCAACGTCTCCATATCATCCGGAGACTTATCCAGAAAATCGGTACAAGAAGCCAACAGTAAAGCTCCCAGTAAGAAAATATATTTGAATGTTTTCATATCATTATCATTTTATATTTATTGCTTCTTAGAAAGAGACATTTAAACCAAGTGATACAGACTTCGTGATAGGATAACACTGTCCGTTCGGAGTATCCAACTCGGGGTCCCACATTTTAAACTTTGAAAATTGCAGCAGATTAGATCCGGCAATGAAGATACGCGCACTTTGAATAAAGTTCGGTAACAGCGTCTTTTTAGAGAAGCTATATCCTACCTCGATATTTTTCAACCGCAACATGCTCATATTACGCAGCCACCAAGTGGATGACTGTGCATTATTCTTGTTTTCCATACGCGAAAGACGAGGCCAAAATACATTCTGACTTGGATTTTCGGGAGTCCACCGATCATTGTAATTGGAGTAAATAGCCCCCCAACCGTCACCGCTTCCCGGAATAAAAGCATTCTTACCAGCACCAATCACACGGTAAGTCTCGCCATTACCCTGAAAGAAAAAGCCAAGATCAAATTGCCGGTACTTCACAGTCGCACCAAAACCATACACCAATTGAGGATCTATTGTACCACCGATAGCCGTTTCATCAAAACTATCTACAACGCCATCATCATTAAGGTCTTTATATTTGATATCGCCTGGGCGTACCGGTCCGAAGGTATGCCTAGGAAGTCCCTCCTTCAGCGAACCATCTGCCTTGAAATCATCTTCTGTAAACAACCCATCGTCTACAAGTCCGAACAATTGATTGATACGGTGTCCTGTGCGGGCACGATTTGTTCCTACTACAGAAAGCGGTTCATCCATTTCCCTTATTTTACTTTGTGCATAAGTAAAAGTTCCCTGTAACATGATAGTCCAGTCCTTGCCCAATTGCTTATTAAAGGCCAGTGACAAATCAACACCTTGATTGCTCGCCTCACCATAGTTGGCAAAAGGTACTTGAATAAATCCCGCGGTAGAAGGTATAGTCTGACGTTGCAGGAAAATATCATAACGGAGATCATAGAAATAATCGACAGACAAATCTAAAGCATTCCATAGCCCCAAATCGATACCGACATTGAGTTTCTTTACTTTTTCCCAAGTCAGAAGAGGAGAACCGGCCAATCCCTCTTGTTTACCATTTGCATAACCATAGTTGTTATCAACACCCCAGTAGTAACCATCCGTCACATCAATTGTAGTCAGATAAGGAAAACGGATGTCCCTGCGGTTCTGACCGAGACAATCATTACCGACCAATCCATAAGAGCCGCGAAGTTTCAAAGTAGAAAGAGTATTCTTATAGCGTTCCATAAAGGGTTCTTCTGATATCACCCAGCCCAGAGCTACTGAAGGGAAGAATCCGAAGCGATGTCCACTGGCAAAGTTCTCAGAACCGTTATAGCCAAAATTGACTTCACCTACATAACGACTGTCATACGTATAAGACGCACGTCCTGCTATGCCTTGAAAACGGAATGGCAGTTTCTCGCCTTCATCAAGGCTACGCTGGTTATACATAAACATTGCACTAATGGCATGCTTGCCGAATGTCTGGTCATAATTGATTGAACCTTCAAGATAGACACTCTTCGTTCCAAACTCGGCCTCTTTCATGTAATCAAGATAGGGCTTACCATAACTCTGAATAGTAAGATTAAGCGTGCCGTCCGGATTACGTCTGGTGGCTGCTGCATCGTAGTAATTCGGTTCCTTGGTACGAAGCACAGAGTTAGCGGAATAACTATCGAATGAGAAAACTCCTTTCACCTTTAATCCCGGCAACAGGAACTTTAAGTCTTGTTCAACAGAGAACAAAGACTCTATCTTGGTAGTATTGGTATTTTTATATCCATTTTGCGTCGTTACAGCCCATGGATTATTATGTTGGCCATGTTTGGGAATCTCACCAGTGGAGTAACGTGTAGGATGTACATAAGGGGGAGTAAAAAAAGCATCTTCATACAATTTCGGAGCTCTGTCCGGTGCACTTGTTCCTTCCTGTAAATACCCGCCGATGCTAACACGTAACAGAGTGGTTGGTGTCACATTCACATCCACATTCGAGCGTAAGTTATAACGGCGTAGCCTAGTAGATGAATCCCACTCCTGACGTGAATCATTCTCAAGAAGTCCCTTCTCCGAATAAACTGAAGCAACCAACGAATAACGAAGAATCTCACTACCACCACTTACTTCGAGGTTAGCACGTGTGTTATGCCCCATATCTTTCATAATTGCATCTATCCAGTCTACATCCGGATAGAGGTCAGGGTCTTCACCCGTACGATATTTCTCAATATCCTTATAAGGTGCCGGTAAACCTTCGTCAGCATACAGTTCGTTCATCAGGCTCAGATAGTCATACGAACCGATTAACTTAGGTGTTTTTCCCAACATGGTAACGGCCTGCTCAAAACGTACATTCACTGAAGGCTTTCCTATTTTACCACGCTTCGTATTGATCAGGATAACACCATTCGCACCGCGGACACCATATACTGCGCTGGCAGATGCATCTTTCAGTATGGAAAATGACTCTATTTCAGCAGGATCAATATTATTCAGATCTCGTTCGATGCCATCAACAAGAACCAAGGGATTATTGCTTCCTTTGAAAGACGAGATACCTCGGATAAAGAAAGTGGAATTATCATACCCCGGTTCCCCAGTACGTTGCGCCCCAATGACTCCTGCCAGTTGTCCTATTAAGTTAGTACTCATGGAACGACTTGTACCTACCTGTAATTTCCTTGGCTCGATAGTAGTAACGGCACCCACCACAGAAACTTTCTTCTGCTTGCCAAAACCTACCACCACCACCTCGTCTAATGTCTTTGCATCTTCTTTCAGTGCCACATTGACATTCAACTGATTCCCAACAGTGATTTCTTGTGACTCGAAACCTATATACTGGAATACAAGTACGGATTTCTTATCCGGAACAGTAATAAAATAGTTTCCGTCCACATCAGTAACAGTACCCGATGTTGTTCCCTTTATGACGATATTCACTCCCGGTAATGGTTCACGCTGCGTATCCCGTACGGTACCATTTATCGCAATTCCTTTCTTTTGCTGAGTAACTTCCGTTACACCGGCATTGTCAAATGTATGTGCTTCCATAGTCGATATCGATTTAGTATAGTCATCCTCAGCTGCAAGAGGAAAACTCACTAAACCCAGTAAACCGACAAAGCATACTCGCTGTAAATTAATAATCAGTGCTTTCTTGTACATGATTAGATTGATTTGATTAACATTAATAGTATACATCTCTCTTGTATATGCTTATATCAAAGCATAAAATATTTGAAATCGTTTCTGTTTCTTCTTGATCATTGCATAGGCACTACATCTTTTAAAAGTTAAACTTATTTCTATCAATTCATAGATTCTCACTTAATTCTTCCAATGACTTGCCTTTCGTTTCGGGAAAATATAGCCAGGCCACCAGCATCTGCAACAGCATCATAATGGAGAAAAATCCGAAAGTGAAAGCAAGTCCGCTCCCCCCATTTTCCGCTATCACCGGAAAACAGAATGTTATCAGGGCCGCGAAAAGCCAATGGGTCAAACTGCCCAACGATTGTCCTTTGCTCCGCACTGAGTTAGGAAAGACCTCAGCTATCAGTACCCAGATTACAGCACCGGTAGACATACCGAAGAAAGCGATATAAAATAAGATTGAAACTAACAGAGGAATGCCACCCAGATCGAAGACAAAGAATATGTAGGAAGCAATGCCCAAACACACCGCCATACCTATTGAACCAAACATAAGCAATTTACGCCGACCAGCTTTATCTATCAGCAGGAAACCCATAAATGTAAAGACCAGATTCACGATGCCAATAGCTACAGATTGTAGCAAAGAATCTTCCGACGATAAACCACTTTGCTCAAATATTCTCGGTGCATAATACAAGATAGCATTAATTCCGGAAAATTGATTAAACATAGCAACCAGAAAAGCAACAATGATAGCTTTCTTATTATTTTTAGTGAAAAGAGCACCTTTTTGGGTAATATTCTTCCTAATCTGTTGCTGTATAGACCCGACTACTTGCTCTACCTGCGTATCATCAATCTGCATCAATATCTCTTTGGCCTGAACTATCCTATTCTTCATTACCAGGAAGCGAGGACTTTCGGGAACAAAAAACAATAGGATGAAATAGATTAAAGCAGGAACTCCCTCAATACCCAGCATGATACGCCATGAATAATCCGACAAATCATATAGCAGGTAGTTGGAAACATAAGCCATCAGTATACCGAATATCACATTGATCTGAAAAATAGCAGTCATCTGTCCTCTCACTTTAGCCGGAGCCACTTCTGATATATACATAGGTGCTACCACCGATGAAGCACCCACACCCAACCCGCCAATAAAGCGGAAAAAGATTAAAGAACCTGCATCAAACGAAAAAGCACATCCTACAGCAGAAAGTAGATAAACCGATGCTATAATCAGTAACATGGGACGCCTTCCATATTTATCTACAGGCTTACTAATCCCTAAAGCCCCGATAACCGTCCCGATTAGGGCAGAAGAAATAGTAAATCCATGTTCTACAGAGGTTAAACTGAATATAGACTGAATGATCTTTTCTACACCGGAAATAACCGCTGTATCAAACCCGAAAAGGAAACCGCCTAAAGAGACAATTACCGACCAACTTAATATACGAAAATAGTTTTTCATGG
>QAKM01000088.1 GCA_003343805.1 Bacillota bacterium
TATCGGCAAAATTGATTAAATGACACCAATATCTTTAACTATGTGATACCGGCGAAGCCTTCCCCGAGACGGCGCAGCTCGTGCCGCTTGCAACGATCTTCGGCGTCACGGTCGACGAACTTCTCCGCGGGGAACGCATCGCCGCCGAGTGCGCGGCGGAGGCTCCCTATCCCGCAGTTCCCGTTCCGGCGCCTGCCGCACCTGCTCTGCAGGGCGTCAAGGGGAAGAAGCCGCTCCCGAAGCGGACGCGGCTCATCCTATGCGCTGCCGCTGCGGCCCTGATTGTGCTCCTGTGCGTGCTCATTCCCGTCGTCTCCTGCGCGAACAACATCTTCCGCATCGGCAAGGTGGAGCAGATCGCCGTCGGCGATGACGCTGCCCGCGTCTATGAACTTCTGGGCGAGCCCGATGACGACCGGGGCAGTCTGCTCATCTATTATGACGGCGGCTATGATAAGCTCATGAAGGAGCTCGAAGAATGGATGGAGGGGAAGAGCGATCCCTACGCGGCCCTTGAGAGTTTCAAAGAGATCTCCGAGCGGAAATTCAGATGTATCCTGGTGGATCTGACGGTAGGGCGGAAGGTCGAGAGCATACTCTTCGATCCCTCCGTCACGGCTGCAGGCTCGGGCGAAAAGCAGATCCGGGAGGTGAGCCTCGTCGACTGGTCGATCCTGAACAAAACGATCGTTTATCGGGCTTACTATACCGACGGCAGTTATTTCCTCGGCGAGACCGACGGAACGTTCGTCTCCGGGGACGATGGAGCGGGCATGACGGTGACCGCCTCCTGGACGGACCAATTCGGCAATGCCTGCTCCGTCCCGCTCGACGAAGAATGAGACGCGCTTCGTCCGTTCTGTGCCGGAGCGCGCCGTCCTCCGTTCTCCCTCAAAAGCGGTACAACGAAGAGGGGAACCGACAAACCCCATAGGGGACAAAAACAAAACTTAAGATGTGATCGAAATTCTACTTTCGAGTAAGAGAGCGTAAAACAATTATCCGCGTGCTGTATATGTGGATAATTTTTTATGCTCGAAGCGGAAGCGGTGGGGCGTGGTGCTCGTCCGCCGTTTGAATTGGCGGATGAGATGAGGATCCGTCAATTTTTCATTATTATACCCCATTGCGGACGCGCTGTCAATATGGTATAATGGATTTATCAAACAGGGAGGCACACCATGGCATTTGTTCCCGAGCATACCGACTTCGTGCTGAGCCCGTACACAGGGCTCACGCGCGAAAGCTGGCTGGAAGCTGCAAAATATCTGCTTCAAAACGTCTTTTCGCGCATCG
Organism: Bacillota bacterium; assembly: GCA_003343805.1. Classification (GTDB taxonomy): domain Bacteria; phylum Bacillota; class Clostridia; order Christensenellales; family Borkfalkiaceae; genus Gallimonas; species Gallimonas intestinavium. The sequence continues at coordinate 1,297 of QAKM01000088.1, forward strand.
GCGGCTTTGACGCCCCCGTCGTCGTGCCGCGCGTGGAACAGGACATCACCTATCCCCACCTGAACGCCCCCGCGGATATCCGCGCGGCGGAGGAGAGCGCCGAACGCTTTGAAGGGCTCACCCGCACCCTCTTTCTTGCGGCGCCTCTCATCCACGACGAGTCCGACGTGACGCTCGCGGGCATTCCCCTTCGCGAATACTACAAGGCGCATATCCTTGCGTCCTGCACGCGGGGAGAAAGGGAATACGTCGGCACCTATGAAGACTTGCAGGCGCAGACGGGCCATGCCGACCCCGACCGCTGTTTTCAGCAGACGGTGGAGACGTGCGCGCTCGTCATCGGGCTGTGGGCGTCAAAGGAAGAGATCTGGGACAGCTATACAAAAGAAGAGAAGGACCGCATCGCCGCATTTCTGCAAAGCTATGCCCGCGCGCACACCGTGCCGCAGAACTGGCGGCTCTTCAATATGCTCGATATGGCATTCCTGCATACAGAGGGGTATGAGATCGACGAGGAGATCATGCTCGACCATGCGCAGAGCATCCTCCATTACTATGCGGGCGACGGCTGGTACCGCGACGGGCATTCGTTTGACTATTATTCCTGCTGGGCGTTCCAATTCTATGCGCCCCTCTGGAACGTATGGTACGGCTATGCACATCTGCCGAAGATCGCCGCCGCTTTCGAAGAGCACTCGCACGCCCTGATGAAGACGTACCCGCAGTTCTTTGACGAAGCGGGGCGCACCAATCTGTGGGGCAGGAGCTGCATCTACCGTTTTGCTTCGGTGAGCGCCTTTGACGGCAACCTGTTGCTCCCTTCGCCTTCTGTCAACTGCGGATGGGCGCGGCGGATCGCCTCGGGGAGCCTGATGCAGTTTTTAGGGAGAGACGACTTTTTGGCGGGCGGTGTGCCGACGCTCGGCTTTTACAGGCAGTTTTCCCCCCTCGTGCAGGGATATTCGTGCGCGGAATCGGTGTTCTGGATGGGCAAAGCCTTCCTCCTCCTGCATCTTCCCAAAGAACATCCCTTCTGGACGGCGAAGGAAAACAACGGTGTGTGGGAGGAGCTCGGTGCGCGCGATGTGTTCTCCACCGATCTGAGCGGCCCCGCGCTCGCCTTTACCAACCATAAGGCGAACGGCGCGACCATCCTGCGCACGGGGAAAGTCGTCAAGAACCGCGGCGACAGGCACGGGATGTGGAATTATGGCAGGCTCGCCTATTCCACGCAGTACCCGTGGGAGAGCGCGCCCTCGGAGGGGATCGAGGCGATGCAGTACGTTCTCGAAGAGCACGGCGCCTATCAGCGGCCCAACGTCATTTTGTGGCACGGTATGAAGGAGGGCGTCCTCTATCGCAGGCAGTTCTTTGATTACGATCTGTTCCGCGAGAGTTTCTGGATGCAGGCGATCGACCTTGCCGACTTCCCCGTGCCTTACGGCATCTTCCGCGCCGACCGCCTGCGCCTTTATCGCCGCCCCGTCACGCTCACTCTGGGCAGCTTCGGCTTCCCCGACAACGGCACGATGACCGTGCGCCTTACGCAGGGGAACGCGCAGGCGATCATCTTAAAGGGCTATGACTCGCAGGGAAACAAAAAGCAGATGGCGATGACGGTGTGGGGCGAGTGGGAGCTCGACGTCGTCAAAAGCCGCGGCACAAACCCCGATTCGGAGCATTCCCTCGTCATCATTGCAAAAACGGCGCGCAAAAAGGAGTATGGATATGAACCCTATCTCCTTTTATCGCAGGTCATAACGCGCGAAGATCACGAGGAATTTTCGCCTTTCGACCTCTTTCCGCTCGTCGGCGTTAAGGCGGAGGACGAACGCAATTATTCCGCTTACGGCAAGACGGTACTGCAATTTGTCGGCGATACCGTGACGCTCGACTTCGACGGCATCGAAGGAAATCTACAACTCTGAGAGGACAACATGGAACAAGCATTCTGGCAGGACATCGCCGATCGCATCTTGCAGAAGGAGCGCGCCGTCGCAGCGCGCAATGCGGGGAAGATCCCCTACACGGCGAAAGACGGCGTGTTTGACGACATGGGGAAGACAAATCTCTGCTGGTGGACGAACGGCTTTTACGCGGGGCTCTTATGGCAGCTCTACGGCTGGAGCAGGGAGGAGATCTTCCGCACTGCCGCCCAAACGATCGAAGAAAAGCTCGATCAAAACCTTCTTACGGCGCAGGGCATGGATCACGACAGCGGATTCAAGTGGCTGCTCACGTCCGTCGCCTCGTATCGTCTGACGGGCAGCGAAGCAAGCAAAAACCGCGCTCTGCTCGCCGCGAACGACCTTGCGGGCCGTTTCAACTTGCCGGGCGGATTCATCCGCGCCTGGAATGACGGCGGCGACGGAAAGACGGCGGGCTGGGCGATCATCGACTGCATGATGAATTTGCCCCTTCTCGAGTGGGCTTCCAAGGAGCTCCACGATCCCCGTTTTTCGCGCATCGCCCGCCGCCATGCCGATACGGCAAAAAGCGTGTTCGTGCGGGAGGACGGCTCGGTCTGCCACATCGTGGTGTTCGATCCGCAGACGGGGGAGCGCCTCTTTTCCCTCGGCGGGCAGGGATACGCCCACGGCAGCAGTTGGACGCGCGGACAGGCATGGGCGCTCTATGGTTTTACGCTCGCCTATCTGCATACAAAGGAGGAGAGTTATCTGGAGACGGCGGAAAAAGTTGCGCTTAAATTTATGGCGCATATCCCCGAAAGCGGGCTCATCCCCGCCGATTTTGCTCAGCCGCCCGAACCCAAGTGGGAAGATTCTTCCGCTGCCGCCATCGCCGCCTGCGGGCTCATCGAACTATGGAAGGCGACGGGAAGCGAAGTGTACTTAAACGGCGCGGAGCGGCTTTTGCAGGCGCTCGTAAAGTTGCGCTGCTGCTTCTCGCCTGAACGGGACGAACTTTTGGAAAACGGTACGGTCGCCTATCACGATGCAGAGCATCATATCCCGCTCATCTACGGCGACTACTTCTTCACGGAAGCCGTGTTGAAACTCATCGGAAAGCAAACGTTTCTGTGGTAAGGAGAACGATATGAACGATATTCTTGACTTATTTTCCTTGAAAGGCAAGGTCGCGCTCGTGACGGGCGCGGCATACGGCATCGGCTTTTCGATCGCCGAAGCGCTCGCGGGGGCGGGTGCGAAGATCGCCTTCAACTGCCGTAAAGAGGAGCACTTAAAAGCGGCTCTTTCGGCTTACAGGGAGCGCGGCATCGACGCCAAAGGGTATCTGTATGACGTCACCGACGAGGTGGAGGTCGCCGCCCTCGTGGATGCAGTGGAGCGCGATCTCGGCCCCGTCGATATCCTCGTCAACAACGCGGGCATCATCAAGCGCATCCCCATGCACGAAATGACCAAGCTCGAGTTCGAGGAGGTCGTCGATACCGACCTTATCGCGCCCTTTTTGATGAGCAAGGCGGTGCTGCCCTCCATGATGGCGCGGGGTGGCGGCAAGATCATCAACATCTGCTCCATGATGAGCGAGCTGGGCAGGGAGACGGTCTCCGCCTATGCTTCGGCGAAGGGCGGCCTCAAAATGCTCACAAAGAACATTGCCTCGGAGTACGGCAGGTACAACATCCAGTGCAACGGCATCGGCCCCGGGTACATCGCCACCCCGCAGACCGCTCCCTTGCGCGAAAGGCAGGCGGACGGCTCCCGCCATCCCTTCGATGCGTTCATCGTTTCCAAGACGCCCGAGGAGCGATGGGGCACGCCGGAGGATCTCATGGGCGCGGCGGTGTTCCTCGCCTCCAAAGCCTCCGACTTTGTCAACGGGCATATCCTCTATGTGGACGGCGGCATCCTGGCGTATATCGGAAAACAACCGAACTAAACGGCGATCCGTTCCGCAATACCGTGTCCCGCTGCGGCACGACCGTGAAAGTATGATTTAAAAGGAGATCATCATGAAAATTGCACTCATCAACGAAAATTCGCAGGCTGCCAAGAATGCGCTCATCGAAGCGGCGCTCCGAAAGACGGTGGAGCCCATGGGGCATACCGTCGTCAACTACGGTATGTACACGATGGAAGATAGGGCGCAGCTCACCTATGTGCAGGTGGGCATCCTCGCGGCGGTGCTTTTAGGGAGCGGCGCCGCCGACTACGTCATCACGGGCTGCGGCACGGGGGAGGGGGCGATGCTCGCCTGCAATTCCTTCCCCGGCGTCATCTGCGGACACGTCGAGGATGCGCTCGACGCCTATACCTTCGCGCAGATCAACGACGGAAACGCCATCGCCATCCCCTTTGCCAAGGGCTTCGGCTGGGGCGGCGAGCTCAATCTTGAATACATCTTCGAGAAGCTCTTTTCCGAGCCGAGTGGCGGCGGATATCCCAAGGAGCGTGCCGCGCCCGAACAGCGCAACAAGAAAATTCTGGACGACGTGCGCGCGGCTGCATACAGGCCGCTGCCCGACATCCTGAACTCGCTCGATAAGGCTCTCGTTCGCGGCGCCTTCGCGGGCGAACACTTCATGGAATATTTCTCCCGCGACTGTAAGGACGAAGTCCTTTTGAAATTCGTCTGCGATCTTCTGAAATAATCGCCTCAAGGGGGGAACAGCAAAAATAATTATCCACTGGCTATGCCGGTGGATAATTATTTGTCTTGCAGCCTTTTCGTGCAACAAACAAAGACCCCGAGCTGGCAAAAATGCCATCTCGGGGTCTTGGCGCGGTGAGAGGGATTTGAACCCTCGCACGCTGTAACACGTCTACGCCCTTAGCAGGGGCGCCCCTTGAGCCTCTTGGGTATCACCGCATGTCAAGTTTGTAAAAAAATATTCTCTTTTGCGCCGCGGATGTTTCGACACATCCGCTCCGAAGGCGCTCTAACAATATAGCATACTTTGGCGGGAAAGTCAAAGTTTTTTCCCGAGAAAGTAAAAATTATCCGAAAAAATTTCTTTCTCCTCTTGCGGCGGACGGGAAAGTATGATAAAATAGGGGAGATAAGTGAAGCAAGGTCAAAATAAGGAGTAACTGCTATGAACATCTGGCATGATATCGATCCCTCCCGCATCACCCCGAGCAATTTCGAGGCGCTTGTCGAGATCCCCAAGGGCTGCAAGGCGAAGTACGAGCTCGACAAGGAGACGGGCATCTTAAAGCTCGACCGCGTGCTCTACACCTCCACGGTCTATCCCGCCAACTACGGGTTCATCCCGCGCACGCTCGCAGACGACGGCGACCCCTTGGACGTCCTCATCCTCTGCAATGAGTCCATCTATCCCATGACCCTCATGAACTGCTATCCCATCGGGGTCATCAAGATGATCGACAGCGGCGCCCTCGACGAGAAGATCATCGCCATTCCCTTCAAGGATCCCACCTACAACACCTATTACGACATCCACGAGCTGCCCCAGCACATTTTCGAGGAAATGATGCACTTCTTCGAGGTATATAAGTCGCTCGAACACAAAAAGACCACCGTGCGCGAGATCGCTCACCGCGACGACGCCGTGGAGATCATCAAAAAGTGCATCAAGGCGTATAACGCCAAGTACGCAAAGTGAGGGAAGGTATGAAGATCGTATTTTTCGGGGATTCCATCACGGAGTCCGGCCGCAACCTGCTCGATCCCAACGATCTCGGCGTGGGCTACGTCAAGATCGCGGCGGGCAAGCTCCGCCTTCTCTATCCCGACGAGAAGATCGAGATCGTCAACCGCGGCGTGGGGGGCAACCGCACCGCAGACCTTTTGGCGCGCGTCAAGGAGGACGTCGTTGACGAACACCCCGACTTCATCGTGCTGCAGGTGGGCATCAACGATGTATGGTGCCGCTTCTCGCTGGGCGAGGTCGTCACCCCCGAGCAGTTTGAAGCCAACTACCGCGAACTCGTCAAGGAGCTCAAGGAGACGGGCGCCAAGCTCTTCCTCGTGCAGCCCTATGTGCTGCCCATCGGCGACAAGCAGCGCTTCCGTCCCTTCCTCAACAAGTTCCTTGCGATCATCCGCGCCATCGCCGAAGAGCAGGAACTCACGCTCATTCCCGTGGACGAGATCTTCACGGGCGTGACGCAGGACATCGACCCGAGGCAGTTCTCGACGGACGGCGTGCATCCCACGCACCGCGGCTGCCGCTACATCGCAGACCTCGTCATCAAGGAGCTGAGGAAGTACCTCGGCTGAGGACGGGCGCGCACAAGAAAAACACGGCGGGAGGGGAGCCTCCCGCTTTTTACGGAGCAAAAGGGAGCAATTCTATGGAAAAGACCAACGCCATACGCATTTTAGAGCGGGCAGGGGCAGAATACAAGGTGCATACCTACGAGGGCGGTGCGCTCTCGGGCAGGGAAGTGGCGGCAGTGTTGGGCCAGGACCCCGAGCGCGCCTTCAAGACGCTCGTCACCGTGGGCAGGCCACGCAAATACTATGTGTTCGTCATCCCCGTGGCGGCGGAGCTCGACCTCAAAAAAGCGGCAAAGGCGGCGGGGGAGAAGTCCGTCGAGATGCTGCCGCAGAAGGAGCTCTTCCCGCTCACGGGCTACGTCCACGGCGGCTGTTCCCCCCTCGGCATGAAGAAGCTCTTCCCGACCTTCTTCCACGAGACGGCAAAGGACGGCCCCCTCATGATGAGCGCGGGCAAGGTGGGTGTGCAGCTCGAGACGACGTTCGAGGCAGTTCAAAGCGCCATCCCCGCCAAACTGTGCGACCTCATCCGCAGTTAAATGGATAAGCAGCGAAACGGATAAGAAGTCTGCGCCCGCGGGCGGCATCAACCGCCCGCGGGCGCTTCCCATTTTAAGGTCGCCGCGCGCCGAATGGCGCGCGGCGGCCTTCCCTCTGTTCTCTTTACGCCGTTTTCATGAGCTTGACCGCAAGTACCGTCATATCGTCCTCCGCCCTGCCCTGATAGCAGGAGAGCGCCTTTTTGAGGATCTCTTCGGCGAGCGACTGCGGGTTGAGGGGCTTTAAGGCGCTTAAGTAAGCGTAAAGTTCCGCCGAGGAGCCGAATGCCTGCGTCACGCCGTCGCTCATGAAGAGCATGAAGTCCCCCGCGTGAAGCTGTGCCCGCAGCGTCGCGGGATGCACCGCCTCCAGCATCCCCAGGGGGAGGGACTCGCCCTCGAGCACCCTCAGCTCTTCGGGGGCCAGGATGAAGCCCACGGGCGAGCCGATCTTGACGATATCCGCATCCCCCGTATCGAGGTCGACGGCGGCAAGATCCAGGCAGGAGAACATCTCCTCCCCCGAATAGGAGATGAGGCGGTTGACGGTGGAGAGCACCGTCTCCGAGGGCATCTTTGCCTTATAGAAACTTTCAAGCAGGGTCAGCGTGCGGTCGGAGACGTCGCGCGCCTCGCTTCCGCTCCCCATCCCATCCGAGAGGGCGACGAGGAAGCGCCGCTCGTCGATCTTCAAGACGGAGTAGGTGTCGCCGCTTCGCGATTCTCCCTCCTTGGGCCGCGTCGCCACGCCGAAGGCGGCGTCAAACTCGGGCCGCCGCCGGAGCACGAAGCAGGCGCTCGTGGGGGAGAGGACGATCTTCTCGGCAAGGGAGAGGGGAACGCCGAGGGCGGCGCTCGCGACCGCACACAGCTTCTTTGCGTTCACCGACTGCGCGAGCGTGAGGCTCACCGTGATGGAGCTGCCCTCCCCGTACACAAAGATCTCCGAACTCAGGATGCCCGCCTGCGCCAGCGCTCCCGCAAGCGCGCTTTCCCCCTCGGCAAAGACGCATTCTTCGCTCTGCTCGAGGGCGATGTCCCGCAGGATCTCGCTCACGCCGTGCGCCTGTTCGGCAAGGATCTTCCGGCTCTCGCGGGCGCTTTCCTCCTCGCGCACCGTGCCCTGGTATTGGGCGAGCAGGCGGTTGCAGGCAAACAGCATCCCCGCGGCATTCCCGCACTTCGCTCCGAGGTCGCTCGGGAGATCGACGAGGCTCACCTGTCCCTTGACGGCGCCCACCGAAACGAGGCGGTCCATTGCGGCGAACACGCCCTCCTTCTCGCAGCGCTGCCGCCCGGCGCAGTCGGCGCAGAGGGTGTAGCGCAGTTCCTCTGCAAGGGCAGCCGCCGTGTTCCGACGGGCATCCTCCTGCGAAAAGGCGGTCTCGATCTCGCGGAAGAGGGAGGAAACTTCAAAGAGGCGCTCTCCCACGGCGCGGCGGTTGCGGTTGATGGCGATGCGCGGGAGGGAGCGCTCGCGGTAAAAGAGCAGGGTGTGCTTGGCGCGGCGGTACAGCTTTTCGGGCAGGGCGATGGTCAGGATGACGGCAAGAAGGCAGGCGGCAAGGGTGAAGGCGATGCGCGCGGGGCTCTCCGCATACAGTCCCTCAAGCGCCATCGCGGCGGGAAAGCACAGGAGGAGGGAGAGCGCCGAGGCGATGCGCCCGTAGGGGGTGAGCAGCAGGCAGACGCACGCGCAGGCCGAGAAGGTCGCCATCGGCAGCAGTTCGGCGTGGGCAAGGCAGAGGGGGAGCGAGAGCACGACCCCGAGCGGCACCGCGGCGGCATTTTTCAGAAGCTGCGTTGCAAGGAGCAGCACGGTGAGCGAGACGGCATAAAAGACGGGCTCACCGAGGGAGGAGCACATCCCGGCACCGAGGAAGAGCCACAGGAGGGAGACCTCCGTGAGCTGGGCGGCCGTGAGACGGCATCGGAAGGCGCGCAGAAGCAGCGCGCTGAGCCCGCCCTGAAAGAGCAGGGCAAGCGCCATCGTGAGGAGGGCGAGGAGCACCTTCTGCCAGAGGACGGAGAGGGGCAGGGCATAGCCCGCGTGCGGAAAGAGAAAGACAAAGGGAAGCTGGGCAAGGACGAGGAGGGCGTATTTTTCCCACGTCATTTTGCGGCGGATGCTGCGAAACAGGAGATAGCCGCCCGCAAGGAGCACCGCCTGCACGGCGGCAGAGAGCACCGCCATCCACGAGAGGGCGGCGGAGGAGGCAAGAAGATAGCCCGCGGCGGAGAGAAGGGGGTCAAGCCCGCAGGCGAGCGCGGCGTACAGGAGGGCGAAGGAGAGGGGCTCTCTTCTCGGGAGTGCGAAATTCAGGAGCACCATGCAAAGGAGGAGTGCGCAGTATTTTCCCGCCGTTTTCAGCGTGAGCGGGGTCGGTATGACGGGTCCTTTCATAAACCACCTCTTGCGATATTTCCTCCATTATAAGGGGGTCGAGGGGGGAAACGGGCGGACTTTGCGTCTTTGTTTGTCGGAAAAAGCAAAAACCCACGCAAGGGGGTGAGCAGGCGCATTATCAGCATCGTCCCGCGCCGCCGAAACATTCACTCGTCCCGCGTATAGATGGCGTCGACGATGAGCTCCGCAAGCAAGCCGATCTCCTCGCGGCAGTCGTCCTCCAGCCACTTCATCGAGACGTTATACAGCATCCCCGCATAGAGATAGGGAAGGTAGGGGTTTTCCCCGGGGTGTTCCTCTTCAAAGGTGCGGACAAAATTTTGATTGAGGAAATCAAGATAGAGATCGCTCAGATGCGCCTGCTTTAACAGTTTGAACGGCTCTTTCTGTTTTTGGAACATAGCAAGAACGTCGGTCACTACCTGAACGTAGTCCTCTCTGCAGCGGGGGTAGAAGCGGCGGGCAAAGACGAATTCGCGTGTATTTTGCTCGAAATAATGGAGGATGACGTCCTCCTTGCTTCGGAAGTAGCGGTAGAAGGTCGCCCGTCCCACCCCTGCCTTGCGGACAATGTCGGTGACGGCGATCTTTTCGTATTCATATTCGTGCATCAGTTTGAAGAGCGCCGTTACGATGTAGTGCCGTGTATAGTCCTCGGGTGCAGGTTGTGCGTATTGCATGAGACAAATTTCCCCCGTATGTTTCATTTGCGGCGACAGAACGGGCGTTACTGTCTTATCGTCCGTTCGGATGATTGTTTTTTATCGCCGTTGATAGTATGATACACCTGTCTTACGGGAAAGTCAACCGAAACGCGCGTCGGCAGCTTTCCGCAGGAAAATTCCATAAAGAGAGGGTACTTTTATGCAGGAAAGAGATTTTGTGTCCTACGAATACAGGACGGTATCGGTCAAAGCGAAAGATCAGGCACGGGTGATGGACTTATACGAGGCGTTTGGCTGGGAGGTGACGGGCACGTCGCCCGCGTTCGACGGTGTTACGCTCTCCCTGAAGCGCGACCGGCACATCCCCCATAAGCAGGAGCTTGTGAAGCTGGAGCGGCAGGCGGAGGATACGTTCGCCCGTATTGGCGGGCTCGAGCGATCTAAGACGCAGGGGGCGAGCGTGTTTTCATACATCTTCGGGTGTATCGCAGCGCTTATTTTAGGTGGCGGGATGAGCCTTGTGATGCTCGTCGAGGGCAGCATCCCCGCGCTTGTCGGCGGCATCGTGCTGGGGATCATAGGAATTGTCCTCTGCGGCGTCAACTATCCGATCTACAAGAGACTTGCCTCCCAAAAGACGAAGGCGCTGCTGCCCGTCATCGATGAGGCGGAGGAAAAACTTGCCAATCTTTTGGAACGCGGAAACGAGCTTCTCTCCGCTGAGCGTATCTGATCCGAATGTTTATTCTCGTTATTCCCAGAGGGAGCTGTCGAGTGCGGCGGGATCGATGGAGTAAATGCCGGGAGCGCGCTATTCCCTTGGCTCCTTCCCTGAGGGAGCTGCCTCGCCATTCGGTGCATACGCCGATGGCGAGACTGAGGGAGTCGCCTTGATTTTCGTAAGTTTGTTTCCGCCAACGGCAGTTCTCTTTCTCCGTCCCGTCTCATGCTCGTTCTTATCTGAAATAACAAAACTCTCCCTTCGCCGCAAAAGAGGAGGGGGGAATCGAAAAATCTTTCGATCTTCCGTGGCGGGGAGAGACAGACCAAATCAAAATCAGCTCCCTTTCTTCACGGAAAAGAGGGGAGTCCGCTCAAACAAAAAGCGCCCTTCCTCAATGCAAAAGAAGGGGAGCCCGCTCAAACAAAAAGCACCCTTCCTCAATACAAAAGAAGGGGAGCGCAAACAAAAAAACAGCTCCTCCGCGCGGCCGCACGGAGGAGGATTTATTGTGTAAACGAAAACCCCGCGATAGTCGCGGGGTTCCGGGGAGGCTAAAGCCGATGAAATAGACAAAGGAACTCCGATTGTGTTACAATCAAGAATGACCTGCCAGTCAAAGCAAGAAAACACAATCGGAGGATATCATAATGCAAGAGCAAAACAATATCGTAAACAGTTTAGCACATACAAAGTGGAATTGCAAGTATCATATCGTGTTTGCGCCGAAATACAGGCGGAAAGTGTTCTATGAAGAAAAGAGACTTGAAATACGAGAGATACTGCGGAAGTTGTGCAGTTGGAAAGGCGTAGAGGTGATCGAGGGAGAAATATGTGCGGATCATATCCATATGCTGGTAAGTATCCCGCCCAAAATGAGCGTTGCGGGGTTTATGGGATATCTGAAGGGGAAGAGCAGCCTGATGATATTTCAAAAATGGGGAAACATGAAATTTGCCTACCGCAACCGCGAATTTTGGTGTAAGGGATACTATGTGGACACGGTCGGGAAAAACACAAAAGCGATAAAAGAATACATAGCCAACCAGTTAAAGAAAGACAAGGAAAGCGATCAATTGAGCATGTTTGACCCGGACGACCCTTTTAAGGGTGGCAAGTAAACAATGCATGGCTGGCAGGCCAATTCTCCGGCGCACTTGTGCGCAGCCAGTA
>QAKM01000105.1 GCA_003343805.1 Bacillota bacterium
GGCTGAGAGCGGCTTTGCACCGGAAGAGATCGAAGAAATCCTTTACTGTTGTGAGTTTTAGGGGGAAGAAGATGTTGATTTTGGAATTCCTATTTAACGCTCAGCTTGAATTACCCGGGAGTTGGAAGGCGGAAATTCAATATGGGAAAGACGCTGAGATCGTGCGTCAGTTGAAGAAAAAGATTGAGGCGGGGCTCAGTGAAGAGCAGCGTCTTCTCTGGGACGAGTATTCCAGCAAGGGGGTACAGCTCCACCATCTGGAGTGCTGGAAAGACTTCGAACGCGGGTTTGTGCTGGGAATGAAACTGCTGATGGAAGTCGTGGAGCGTTCCGAACATATGGAGTACTGAACCAATGATAAAGAAGGCCCTGACGGGCCGGAAAGGAAATCTTATGAGCATTCACGAATTGGACGCCAAGGTAAAGGATCTGCGGGAGCTTCGCAATTTCGAGGCGGAGATCAAAGCGGAGATCGCCGTCATTGAAGATGAACTGAAGGCGGAGATGCTGGCTCGGAACACAGATACGCTGCAGGGGCAGGACTGCACCATTACCTGGAAAACCATTGTCACCCGTCGGTTCGACAGCGCGGCCTTCCGGCTGACCCACGCGGAGCTGTTTCGGCAGTACAGCAAGGCCACCACCAGCCGCCGGCTGGTGATTGCCTGACAGAAAATGTCCCCGTCAGGACCGGTGTCCTGACGGGGACGTTTTACAATCATGGGTGTTCCTGCCTGGTGAGATGAGAAGAGAGGTCGCGGCCCTTGGTGCAGACCGCACGGATGTAAACACAAGCATGCGCTTCGTCCACACTATACAGAACCACATCGTTGCGAAAGGTGAATAGGCGGACGCCCTTGGAGTGCCATGGCTCTATACTATACAGCGGATACTTAAGGGGCATAGTCTTTAAATTCTGTTGGATCGCATCCCGGAGCCGAGTATACCAAGTTAGGGCCAGCGCCGGGTCGCGGAATTGGCAGCTGATATAGTCCGCCTTCTCCTCCAGATCCTGGATGGCGGTCTCCGTGTAGGCGGTTTTATACTGCTGAGTTGTTTCCATAGATCAGACGCTCCTTCATCCGGGCATCCGCAGCCTCTTGAGAGAACACACGCCCCTCCAGAATATCTGCCTCGCTCTTTGCCAGCTTGGCACTAATCTCCTGAGCGGTCATCTCGTCCCAGGTCTTCAGCGTGGGCCGGAAAGGCATTCCACCCTCTCGCAAGCTCTGCTGTGCAAAAATACGGACTGCCTCGGCAAAGGAAGTCCCGAGACTTTTATAGAGCGCCTCTACCTGGGTTTTGAGATCGCTGTCCATTCTAACCTGAAAAGTCGATTCCATCGCCATAGCGAGCACCTCCTTGTAGTGCTATCGTACTACAATCTAGCAGGAGAGTCAAGGATAAACCTGACGTATTTGTATAGAAATACGACGACCAAAAGTCAACTATTCCAAGGAATTCGTGCCGCACAATAGAAAATGTCGTATTTTCACACGCAAAATGTCGTATTTTGAGCGTTAAAAGAAGGTGAAAAAGTTTGAATAAGCGAACTGTGGCATTGACCACAGAACAGTATAAGGAAATTATTTTCCTTATGAAGAGTGGGTTCACTGGAAGCCGACCAAATGAGCCGATTGCCACCGCCTTGATGCTGGAGGCCAATCTGGGACTGCGGATCTCCGATATTCTGAGATTGCGCCTGTCAGACATTGTAAAGGACGGGGAACGTTATCGGCTCGCGATTACAGAGCAGAAAACCGGGAAGGCAAGGACATTCACGGTGCCTTTGGCTCTGTACCAGTTCATCCGCTGCTACTGCTTGGATCACGGGCTCTCCGAAGATCAGCGGATTTTCCCTATGACGGAGAGAACCGTCCAGCGGCATTTGAAACTAGCTTGCGACCATCTGGGATATACCGGCATCAGTACCCACAGCTTCCGGAAGTATTACGCCACGGAGATCTACAAGAACAGCGGATACAATATTGCGCTGGTACAGCAGCTGCTCCAGCACAGCTCTACCGCTGTCACCCAGCGGTATATCGGGATTCAGCAGCAGGAAGTGGAGCGCGCAATAGAACGCCATTTACAGCTTGATGTATCGGGGTGATGAACCAGATGATAATTTTATTGATCCAGCCAGGTGAAAAGCCTGCTTTGGCAGAGATCAGCGGGACACTGGAGTCAATGCAGAAAATGGTAGGCGGCTATATCCAGGTCCTATATCCGTTTGATGATCCAATCGCTCTGGTTTGCAACGAAGAGGGGAAGCTCTTGGGGCTTCCTCTAAACAGGGGCCTGCGGGACGGCTGCGGCCGGATCTACGATACCATCGCCGGGACGTTCTTCCTCTGCGGCGCTCCGCCGGATACTGACCATTTGGACAGCTTACCGGAGGGACTGGTCGGAAAGTATCAGCGGAGGTTTGCTTCTCCTGAGGTGTTTATAAACATCGGCGGCACTCTGCTTGCCTTTCCGTATCTGTAACTGTATTCCATTAGTCCGTACTGTATTGATATATGAAGATAGTTCTGTTATCAAAAGGTGCGCTCATAGCGGGAGAGGCAGTGGACAGACAGGGACATTCCCGTCTGCCCACTGCACACAATAAAGAAATTCCTTTTTGGAAAGATTTTTGGTCAATACGCTCTGCGTGTTTGGAAATCTCGAGCGCATATGATCTCATATTATCTCTCAGAAGCCCAAAGAGTTAAAAATGATTTCAGATGAACATGACAGTAATGGGGAACCAAGAAGGGAAGTGACGGCATCGTCCTTCCCCTTGCGATACCCATAAGGGTATATATGGCATACGGAGATATGCCGTCACCCAAAATCAACCGAAAGGATATGAGAGATCATGAAAGAATCGAAATTTACTGTAAGAGCAACTGCAGAGGAATGCGAGCAGATCCGAAAGCGGGCAGAATCGGCAAACATGAGTGTGAACCGCTATCTGATCGAATCTGCATTACATTCCATGCTTAGAAATGACCGACAACTCAGTCTTCTGATGGGGCAGCTTTGCAGCCTGGAAAATCATATGCGTGGATCCACAGACTTCTATGAATTGCAGAAGAAAGTCAGTGATTGGCGGCAGCAGACCATGAAGATCATGGAGGGCTGCTGATATGGCATTGATGAAGTTTATTACAGAGAACGCATTGAACAGTTCATATGTTGAAAAATATAAGGATGATAACGCTATTGGAAATGTCGTCAATTATGTTTGTAATCCGGAAAAGACCGATGGTTGTATTGGCGGTTGGGCAGTGGACCCCTGTCATGCTGCATATGAAATGGAATTATTGGCAAAGCTATTTCATAATGATCGGGGAGTCCGACTGCGGCATTGGGTCATTACATTTTCGGATAGTGAGCTGTGTGAACTGGAAAGCCGATTTCGCTGCAATACTATGGCTGCTTTATATTGCTTGGGCGCGTATCTTTCCGCATTTTATAAAGAAAGATACCAAATCCTATATGCTGTTCATGGTAGTGACCGGCCACATATCCATTTTGTGATGAACACGGTTTCCTACGTGGACGGAAAGAAGTTCTCTGGAAGTAAGGCAGACTATTATCAATACGAAAAATACGCCAAAGGAATTGCTCACCAGGCGGGATTGACGCTGTACACAGTGAAGGATCATATGGCGACAAAATACTACCATTCATAATAAATGCAGAAACCCGAATGCTGTGGCCTGAATCGGCCACAGCATTTCTGTGTTATTCGTCTAGTCCACTGTTTTGGCGGATGAATTGGATGACAGCCTCCTTGGGGATCAGCCAGACACGTCCGTTGCGAAAGGCCTTCAGTTGTCCGCTGGCCAGCAGCGGATAAATAGCCCCGCGGCCCATCCGCAATAGGGTACAAACTTCGGGGACTGTCAGCAAGTCTTCGGCTTCTTCAAACATATAATTCAGACCTCCCGTGATGATTTACATAGATGTTTGACCATGAGAGTTGTAATCTGTTCCACGCAATGCATGTCGGATGAAGCAAAGCTGTCAGGTGCCTTTAAAGTGCGCAAATATGTGTAAAAAATTCCTGGCCCCTTGTCAAAAAGCTATCTCATTGCGTATAATCGCCAATATAGAGGGAGGTTTTGAACATGGGCGCTGAGAAAGAAAACCGTCAATTTAAATGGATTAGTGGAAATAGCGGAAATGGTCCTGTTTTTCCTATTGATTATTCACAGAGAAGCTATGCAGAATATTTGGGTACAGACCCCCGTCAGGTAAAGCGCTATGTGATCGACCATCCATTTTTTCGAGATATTCTGCGAGGGCAATTTTATCAAAATCAGAGGGACGGGAAATTTCCAAAGCGTTCTAATAACGCCATCATTTCTATTCCAGCTGAAAGTGCATTGTTTTTTCAATGCTTTTATGAGCTTGCTGTCGATAAAAAGTATCATGCGGCATTTTGTTCTGGAAAGGACCATGTTTCAGAACAAATACTGGCACAGTTTCTGCACGACTTATGTCAGAAGATTTCTTTGCAGATTGAGGGTGATGACAAAGAAGAAAATCCATATTATCGTCATGTGCTATATGAAAATGAGGTGTTTCGCCAAGAACTCCTGCCTGATCTATGGGCACAGGAATTGGAGCCACGCATCGAAAAGCTTAAAGAGTTGTCCAAGAATGCCAGAACAGAAAACCAGTTAGAGGCATTGATGGATTGTATTTTATGCCTGGATCGAAATATCATAAATCTTATGCCTGCTTCACAAGATAGGGAAATTGGCGCAAAAAGCAACGATAAGAATCCCTGTGCGTCCAATAACGTTGCGTTTTCTCCCAGTAAAATTGGGATCCAAAATTTACTGGGAGATCTGCTTCAGAGAGAGCAAGCAGAACCAGATGATCCCACATTTCCGTTTGCTGTATATCAAATCGATGACATCGTTCTGGCGGAAGAAGATGATCTTGGTCATGCACACTCCCTGGAGGGTGCTTTCTACGAGTTGTCACATCATACGACAAAGCCCCAAACCGAGTTGGAAAAACTTGCCCGGAAGATGTATCTGAAACACCTGGGGGCAAAAAGGCACGAATCGGATTTTGAAATGAAATATCTGCTGGCAATGAAGTATTTGAGAGTTTGGACAGGCATCGAAGAACATTTGCTGGAGGACCTGGTTAAAGACCGCGTCAAGACCTACTGTAACGCTCATTTGGATCAATGCTTTGCCCTACCGAATCAGACGCTCCCCCCAATCGAAGAAAAATACACGGACCTTCATTATATCGCACAGTTGGTGGACAATTTGGTCAACAGCGCAATAGCCCCCGTCTTTTACCAGTACAGTAAAATCATTAGTTTTACCTCATGCCTAGTGAAGGCAGGGTATGGTATTGAACACGACAGGCTTCGTATACTACTCTTGAAGTGTCAAATCGAACAGGCCCCGTCCATCGGGTTGGACGCGGAGTACCATCCAGCAGTAGTGCCAGAATGGAATCTTACCTTGTTAGAGACAAGGAAAATTGCCGCATATTTTTCCCTCATGTGGCAGGAGCTCTACGGAGAAGCTGTCCTTGATCCGGAAAGCGGACGTGTTCTTGACCCGGATCAGACCGCCCACAGGATCTCCGAAGAGGGGCTTGCCAACGAGGCATTTTTTGGCCGCGAAAAAATATTCCAGCTCGCGCCGGAGGACATCTGTGCCATGTTCCGGATCTACGAAGAGATTATTTCAGCCCCAGATCGGTTGTACAGATTCGAAAGTTTATTAAAATTTGCTCCCCCGCTGCTGTACCTTTTGCTTTTGGCAATCTACAGACGTAAGGCAGATCGTACGATTCCAATGACCATCTCCCATGTAAGGCTACTGTTGCAAAACAACAAATAGAAGACACTGCCGGAAAAGGCCCTGCTGTGATTGCAGCAGGGCCTTTGTCAATAGATGATGTGGTTTTTTAATAAAGCCAATCAATTAGTGTATCGCCAGAAAAATTGCGGTATGATTGGGTATAGCAGGAGCGCTCTGCGAGAATTTCCACACATACCTTGGATCCTGCCTGGAAACATGGCCAAATTCAGACAGCTGCGTACGCCGGGCCAAAACGACACCTTGACCGTTGGTAATCCTACACCCTGACCGCGCAAAACAGACACCCCCACCGCTG
>QAKM01000041.1 GCA_003343805.1 Bacillota bacterium
GCCAAACACAGAAACGGCTCGACGGGCAGAGTGCAGCTCCGCTTCATCGGCGAATGCACCAAGTTTGTCGACGTAGATGCACAGGGCGCGCCCGACGAGGAGCCGCAGTACGGCAGGCCCGCGCCGCAGGACTTCCCCGACGAAGAACCGCCTTTAGGGCCCGACGACGCGCCGCCCGAGGAAGAGGAACTTCCCTTCGATTAAACCATGACTACCCAAATTTTAGGCGTGAGCGAACATTCGCTCCGCCTTGCCAAGGAGTATATCGCGGCGGGAGACGTCGTCGCCTTTCATACCGAGACGGTGTACGGCCTCGGTGCCGATGCGCGCCGTGACGATGCCGTGCGCCATATCTTCGAGCTCAAAGGCAGGCCGCAGAACAACCCGCTCATCGCGCACGTTCATAAGGACTTTGACATCTCTGCGCTTGTAGACGAGATCCCCGCCTATGCAAAGGCGCTTGCAAAAGCCTTTCTCCCGGGGCCGCTCACGATGGTCTATCCCTCGACGGACAAGGTGAGCCCTCTCGTCTCGTGCGGCCTCAAGACGCTCGCGATCCGCGTGCCGTCCTCCGAGACCGCGCAGGCGTTTCTGCGTGCCGTCGATGTTCCCATCGCAGCCCCCAGCGCCAATGTCTCCAAACACATCTCGCCCGTCACGGCAAAACACGTCTTTGAGGACTTTGAAGGCCGCATCCCGCTCATTCTGGACGGCGGCAGATGCGAAGGCGGCATTGAGAGCACCGTCCTCGACTGCACGGGTGAAACGCCGCAGATCCTGCGCGCGGGGCTCGTGACGCAGGAGATGATCGCCTCCGTCGCGGGAAGCTGCGGCGTGTATGTTCCGAAGCCGGGCGAACAGCCCAAGAGCCCCGGCATGGCGTATAAGCACTATGCGCCCAAGTGCCGCACGGCGCTCTTTCCTCCCGAAGACCTTGACCAAGCCAAAGCGCTCTATTGCGAAGAGGAGAAGCGGGGCGGCGTTCCCTGTTTTTTCTGCGAGGATGTGATCGCCCGCTCCCTGAAGGGGTGCCGCGTGCTCGATCTGGGAAGCACTGGGGAGGAGATGGCGAACCGGCTCTATGACCTTCTCCACCGCGGCGAGGAGGAGGCAACGCTCCTCATCGGCATCTGTCCGAAGGAGCGAGGCGGCGTCTTTGAGGGCGTATTGAATCGGCTCACACGCGCATTCGGCGGCTGAAAACGACGCAGACGAGGAAGAGGCACAAACGAGGAGGAACGTATGCAGACGCAAAAGATACTCTTTGTCTGTACGGGCAACACCTGCCGTTCTCCAATGGCGGAGGCGGCGCTTCGGCGCGAATTGCGCAGGAAAAAGCTCGCAGGCTATTCCGTGCGCTCTGCCGGCCTCTCGGTGGGTGCGGGGAGCGTCTTGAGCCCCAACAGCGCACAGGCGCTCAGAGAGGCGAAGATCTCCGTCTTAAAGTCCTTCCGCCCGAGACAGCTCACCGAGAAAATGATCAAGGAATCTCTTCTCGTCGTGTGCATGACGGAGCGGCAGCGCACACAGCTTTCGCGCTATCCCAACGTGACGAGCTTTTATGAGCTCTGCGGCAGGGAGATCCCCGATCCATACGGCCTGGATATCGACGCATACCGCGTTACGCTCCGCCGCATCCGCGAGTGCCTGCCCCGCATCATCGACGTCATCGAACAAATGACGCCAAAACAAGGAAATAACGTTTCCGCAAAGGGAACGCAAGGAGGAATGTTATGAAGATCGCAGTTTGCTGTGACCACGGCGGCCTTACTTTAAAACAGGCGGTGGTCAAGTACCTCAACGAAAAGGGGTATGAAGTCGTCAATTTCGGAACGGATACCTTCGATTCGTGCGACTATCCCGACTTTGCTTTAAAAGCGGCGGAGGCAGTCGCATCGGGCGAGTGCGAGAGGGGCGTCTTTGTCTGCACGACGGGCATCGGCATCTCCATCGCCGCAAACAAAGTGCCCGGCATCCGCTGTGCGCTCTGTTCGGAGCCGCTCTCCGCAAAGATGACCCGCCTCCACAACGATGCCAACGTCCTCGCGCTCGGTGGGGGCATGGTGGGCGTCAATCTGGGGCTCGATATCGTGGAGACCTTCCTTTCGACGCCCTTCTCGGGAGAGGCAAAACATCAGCGCCGCATCGACAAGATCACGACCATTGAACAAAAATACAGCAAATGACGCGCCGTAAACGGCGAAAGGAGGGCCGTGCATGACACAGGCGCTCAAAGATAAGATCATCGAATCGCTCACTTCCATCCTTCCCATCGCGCTCATCATCATCGTACTTTCCATGACGTTCACGCCGCTGGGTTCGGGTACCTTTGTGCTCTTCATGGTGGGAGTGGTGCTGCTCATCCTCGGCCTCGGCTGCTTCACGCTGGGGGCGGATATGTCCATGCTCGTCATCGGCGAGAAGATCGGTTCCGCGATGACCCATTCGCGCAAGATCTGGCTCATCGCGCTTTTATCCTTCGTCATCGGCATCATCGTGACGATCGCGGAGCCCGATCTGCAGATCCTCGCAGAGCAGGTCCCCGCCGTTGCAGAGAAAGTGCCGCAGCTCGGCAACTATCTGCTCATTATCACGGTCGCGGTGGGAGTGGGCATCTTCCTCACGGTCGCGATGCTCCGCATCGTGCTCCGCATCCGCCTCTCCGTGCTGCTCATCATCTTTTATGTCGCGGCATTCATCCTGAGCATCTTCGTTTCGGATGAATTTTGGGCGGTTTCCTTTGACTCGGGCGGCGTGACGACCGGCCCCATGACCGTGCCCTTCATCATGTCACTGGGCGTCGGTGTTGCCTCCATCCGAAGCGATAAGAACGGCCAGGACGATTCCTTCGGTCTCGTCGCTCTCTCGAGCGTCGGGCCCATCGTCGCCGTACTCACGCTCGGGATCGTCTTTGACATCAAGGGTGTCGAGTACGAGGTAACATCGCCCGCCGTCGTGGAGAACACGCAGGATGTGCTCTTTCAGTACCTGCACGGATTCGGAGATTACGCGCTCGAAGTGCTGATCGCGCTTTCGCCCATCCTTGCCTTCTTCCTTCTGTTTCAGCTCGTCTCGCGGTCCTTCCACAAAAAGCAGATCATCCGTATCTTCATGGGCTTTTTATACACGTTTGTGGGGCTCGTGCTCTTTTTAACGGGCGCAAACGTCGGATTCATGCCCGTCGGCAGTGAGATCGGAAAGACGCTCGCCGCGCTGTGGGACGGCTGGATGCTCATTCCCGTTGGCATGATCATCGGCTACTTCGTCGTCTCGGCGGAGCCCGCCGTCCATGTCCTCAACAAGCAGGTGGAGCGCGTCTCTGCGGGCGCCATCAGTTCCTCTGCGATGAAAAAGGGGCTGTGCATCGGCGTATGCTGTGCCATCGGGCTTGCCATGCTGCGCATCCTGCTTGACGTCAACATCATGTATTTCCTGATCCCGGGCTATGTGATCGCGCTGGGGCTCACCTTCTTTACGCCGCCCATGTTCACGGGTATCGCATTCGACTCGGGCGGTGTCGCAAGCGGTGCAATGGTCTCCTCCTTTGTGCTGCCCATGGCGATCGGTGCCTGCAGCACGCTGCAGGGGACGGGATCCGTCATGACGCTCGCCTTCGGCTGCGTTTCCTTCGTGGCGCTCGCACCGCTCATCTCCATTCAAATTCTCGGCATCGTCTACCGCCGCAAGACGCATAAGATCAAGCGCAACTTCCTCGCGGTGGAGGACAGGATCGTCGAATACGAGGTGCTCTGATGGAAGAAAAGAAAGTGGAACGCAGGAATGCGGCAGGCGCCGCCGTAGGAGCGGTGGAGAAGCTCGTCAAGGGTGTGGGAAGCGTCATTGGCGTCACGCCCAAGACGGGGGAGAGAACGCAAAAGCTGCCAAACCGCATCAAGATCCTCATCAGCATCGTCAATCACGACGACGAGAAACACCTAAAAGAGATCCTGGATGACGCCTCCGTCTCCCTGAGCTATACCTTTGCGGGGACGGGAACGGCGCGGACGGCCGTCCTTGACTATCTCGGCATCGGCGGTACCGAAAAGTCGGTCGTCCTCTCCCTCATCCCGGAGAGCGACGAGGAGAACATCATGCGTGAACTGAGGACACGGATGTCGCTCTATCTCGTGGGGCGCGGTATCTCGTTCACCATTCCATTAAGCGCCGTGTCGGAGATCGTTGCAAACGGGCTCCAGAGTGCGGCAACCGAAAAGACCATCGACGGGAGTAAGATCATGAAGGACGAACAACGGCAGTACGATCTCATCATAGCGGCAGTCGCCGCCAACTTTGTGGACGATGCAATGGAAGCTGCCCGCGGTGCAGGTGCTGCCGGCGGGACCATCGTGCGCGGCCGCTCGGTCTCCAACGAAAAGGCCGAGCAGTTCATCGGCATCTCGCTCATGCACGAGCAGGAGCTCTTATTCATCCTGTCAACGCGGGAGAGAAAGCTCGCCATCATGCAGGCGCTTTCGGAGAAGGTCGGCCTCAAGACAGAAGCGGGCGGCGTCATCTTCTCGGTGCCCGTAGACAGAACGGCGGGCATCGCCGTTGCCGCAGAGGCACAGGAAGCCAAAGAGGGGCAGGCATGAGCCGACTCATCCTCATCGGCGGCGGCGAACTCAAAAACCGCGAGACGCTTGCGATCGACGAATACATCGCACAAGAAGCAAAGAAGGCGGCTGGGGAGAGGAGGGCTGCAGGGCTCTTTCTCCCCACGGCCAGCCACGACTGTATGCCGTACTATAATACCTTTCACAAGGTATATACGGGACTGTTCGACATCAAGACGGACGTCGCGCTGACGGTCAACCGCGAAGTCGATCCTGAAAAGATGCGGGGGAAGTTCGAGAAAGCGGACTTCCTCTACATCGGCGGCGGGGATACCGTCTATATGCTCGAACAGTGGAAACAGAGCGGGCTTCTACCGCTCATCCGCGAGGCATTCGAGGGCGGAAAGCTCATCGCAGGGCTCTCTGCGGGCGCCATCTGCTGGTTTGAGGAGATGTATTCCGATTCCGTTGTTGAAGGAGAATATCACATTTTTCCCGGCCTTGGCTGGATAAACGGAAAAATTTCTCCGCATTATGACGAAAGAATGCTTGACTTTGACGACATCGTCCTGTATAATAGGTGGTGCGCTTGGGGGTTGGAGAACAACGCCGCCCTTGAGATACACAATGGGGAACCCGTCAGAAGTATATCCGCGGGCGGAAAGATCTTTCGCTTGGATGCTTCCTCGGGCGAACTGAAAAAGACAGTCATCTGACTGTCCGAATATGCGGACGTGGCGAAATTGGCAGACGCGCAGGTTTCAGGTTCCTGTGGGAGACCATGGGGGTTCAAGTCCCTTCGTCCGCACCATGTTTAGTGGATAAAAATGCTGTCCACTGCAAAAACCCTGAAAAACGATGAGTTTTTCAGGGTTTTTTGCTGTTTTTTGGGCAAAAACGCAACTTTTGTGCTTCGCAAAAACAGGTTTCGATTTTATGCTGTCTTTTACCTGTTTTTGAGTAAAAACAGGACTTGAACCCTCGGCTTATAAAAAGACAGTGATACGCAGTGAAATTTGTGCGCATTTCTGATTTATAAATTAGTAAAGTTGTGGCCTCTGCATGGTTGGAATCGTATTTAATGCGGACATAACTTTCTAAAAAAATTTGGAATAAGAGCCGTAAAACTCTTGACAGGGGGGCGGCATATGATTATAATGATAATTGAATTATCGGTAATTAAATTATCGTAGGAGGCAGGCATGTCGGTTGCGGACAGAAGTATCGACCCGCGCATCATGGAGAGCGCGAAAGGGGAGTTTCTGCAAAAGGGATTTTTAGATGCGTCCTTGCAGGAGATCTGTAAAAACGCGGGCGTGACCACGGGTGCGCTGTACAAGCGGTTCAAGGGCAAGGAAGAGCTTTTCTGCGCGCTGGTGGAGAG
>QAKM01000033.1 GCA_003343805.1 Bacillota bacterium
AGGCGGAGATAGTCGTAGATCTCCGTCACCGTACCCACCGTGGAGCGGGGGTTGTGCGAGGTCGTCTTCTGATCGATGGAGATGGCGGGCGAAAGCCCGTCGATGCTCTCCACGTCCGGCTTTTCCATCATGCCGAGGAACTGCCGGGCGTAGGACGAGAGGCTCTCCATGTACCGCCTCTGCCCCTCGGCGAAGATGGTATCGAAGGCGAGCGTGCTCTTTCCGCTGCCCGAAACGCCCGTAAATACGGTGAGCGTGCCGCGCGGGATGTGCACATCGACGTTCTTTAAGTTGTTTTCCTTGGCGCCCTTAACGTAAATTTCTTC
This sequence comes from Bacillota bacterium, assembly GCA_003343805.1. Taxonomy (GTDB): domain Bacteria; phylum Bacillota; class Clostridia; order Christensenellales; family Borkfalkiaceae; genus Gallimonas; species Gallimonas intestinavium. Next base: position 327 of record QAKM01000033.1, read on the forward strand.
TTTCATGGTTATTTCTGCCGGATGAGCGGATCGGTGCCGCTCTCATCGTATTTTGCAAACAGTTCGCCCGCCTCCCCCAGGAAGCAGGTCATGTATTCATCCATTGCGGGAGACTTCCCTTCCGCCGCCAAAAACTCCTGCAGGGGCATCCAGAAGTTGCGCCCCTCGTGCGTCTCGGGCAAGAGTTCCCCCTCCCCTTCGGCGGTGTAAAGAAAGGCGAGATAGCGCTCTTTCTTCGTGCGGTGCGCCCAGTGGACGATGCCTCGGAAGGTGACGTCGGAAATCATAAGCCCCGTCTCCTCCTCCGCCTCTCTTTTGGCGGCATCAAGAAAACTCTCGCCGTTCTCGACGTGTCCGCCCGGGAAGATGAGCCCGTCCCAATGGCCCTTTTTCCGTTCCTCGACGGCGACAAGGTCGGTCCCCTTCTTTTTGATCATCACCATGACGGTGAGCTCCGCTTCTTCCGTGCGCTTCATGCCCGTTCTCCCTTTTTTTCGGCGATCGCTGCAACGCACGCCGCGATGCCTTCCCAATCGTCGCCGACGTACTCAAACTCCCCGCGGAAATCTTCCGTCGCCCTGCACACGGCAAGGACGGGCGTCACGCCGTGCTCTTTGGCCGAGCGGCAGTGGGTGAGATTGTCGTCGATGAGCACGTCGATCTTGTGCTCCTTGCAGTACTTCCCCTTCTCTTCGCAGTCGGCGACAAGCTCATCGAAGGGAAAGCCGTGGCGCGTCAGCCACTCGTAAGAAATGGCATAGGGGTCGCCGAACCAGCTTACAAGCCGCGCCGTCAGGATAACGATCGTATGCCCCGCTTCTTTCCAGCGGCAAAGCGTCCTTTGCGCGCCCGCGCGGGGGAGCGCTTCTATAAAAGCCGCCGCCCCGCCCGCCCGGATGAAGCGGATGACATCCTCCTCGTTCCAATCGCACACACGCACGAAGGCGTTGGCGAATGGATCGGTGACGCGGAAGGGCAGCCCTTCTTTCTCAATATAGGCGATAGCATAGCGCGCCCGTTCGATGATATTCAGCGTATCGTCGATGTCAATGGCGATCTTCAAAACGGCTCCCTCACTTGCGCAGTTTTTTCCTCAGATCTGCAATGCGCTCCCTCAGTTCGATGGCGCGCTCGAAGTCGAGCTGCGCGGAGGCCACCTTCATGAGCGCCTTGAGCTTTTCGATCTCTTCGGGGATGTCCTTCATCGCAATGTCCTTTTCGGGCTTTGCCTTGCCCGTGATCATGAGCGAGGACTTGACCTCTTTGACGATGGTCCTGGGCGTGATGTGGTGTTCCTCGTTGTACTTCTGCTGGATGGCGCGGCGGCGCTCCGTCTCGCCGATGGCGCGCTTCATGCTGCCCGTCATCTCGTCGGCATACATGATGACCCGCCCCTCGGCGTTGCGCGCGGCGCGGCCGATGGTCTGCACGAGGGAGGTCTCGCTGCGCAAGAACCCCTCTTTATCGGCATCGAGAATGGCGACGAGACGCACTTCGGGCAGATCGAGCCCCTCGCGCAGCAGGTTGATGCCGCACAAGACGTCGAACTCGCCCGAGCGCAGCCCGTTGACGATGTCGATGCGCTCCAGCGTATCAATATCCGAGTGCATATAGCGCACTCTGACGTTGTTTTCCTTCAAGTAGTCGGTGAGCGATTCCGCCATGCGCTTGGTGAGCGTCGTCACGAGCACGCGGCCGCCCGCCTTTGTGACGGTGCGGATCTCGGAGAGGAGGTCGTCGATCTGCCCCTTGGTGGGGCGCACCGAGACGGGCGGATCGAGAAGGCCCGTCGGGCGGATGAGCTGTTCGACGACCTGCCCCGCCTGTTCGAGCTCGTAGGGGGCGGGCGTCGCCGAGACGCAGATGAGCTGCGGCACGCGCTCGTCGAACTCCTCGAAGGTGAGGGGGCGGTTGTCATAAGCCGAGCGCATCCGGAAGCCGTAGTCAACGAGGTTGGTCTTGCGCGCAAGGTCGCCGTGATACATGGCGCGGATCTGCGGGATGGTCATGTGGCTCTCGTCGATAAAGACGAGGAAGTTTTGGGGGAAGTAATCGAGCAGCGTAAAGGAGGGCTGCCCCGGCTCCCGCCCGTCAAAGTAGCGCGAATAGTTCTCCACGCCCGAGCAGTACCCGATCTCTTTGAGCATTTCGAGGTCATGCTCGGTGCGCTGGGAGAGGCGCTGCGCCTCGAGGAGCTTCCCCGCGTCCTCGAACGCCTTGACTTCCCCCTTGAGATCCTCTTCGATCATGGCAAGGGCGCTTTGCAGACGCTCGGAGCCCACCGCATAGTGGCTCGCGGGGAAGATGACGGCGTGCTTCAAGGAAGAGATGACCTTGCCCGTGACGACGTCCTCCTCGCCGAGGGAATCGATCTCGTCGCCGAAGAACTCGACGCGGACGGCGACTTCGGAATTGGAGGCGGGGAAGATCTCCACGACGTCCCCGCGCACGCGGAAGGTGGAGCGCTTGAAATCGACGTCGTTGCGGGTATAGTGGATCTCGACGAGGCGGCGCAAAAGCTCGTCGCGCGCCATCTCCTGCCCGGGGCGCAGCGAAATGCCGAGGCGGAAGAACTCCTCGGGCGCACCCAAACCGTAGATGCAGGAGACGGAGGAGACGACGATGACGTCGTCCCGCTCGCCGAGGGCGCACGTTGCCGCGTTGCGCAGTTTATCGATCTCGTCGTTCATCGAGAGGTCCTTCTCGATGTAGGTATCGGTGGAGGGGATGTAACTTTCCGGCTGGTAATAATCGTAGTAGGAGACGAAATACTCGACGGCGTTTTCGGGGAAAAATTCGCGGAACTCGTTGCAGAGCTGCGCCGCGAGCGTCTTGTTGTGCGCGATGACGAGCGTGGGCCGTCCCACGTTTTTGATGACGTTTGCCATCGTGAACGTCTTGCCGCTGCCCGTGACGCCGACGAGCACCTGCGTGCGGATGCCGTCCAAGACCCCCTCCGTCAGCTTCTCGATGGCCTCGGGCTGATCGCCCGTCGGCGAGAAGGGCGCGTGCAGTTTAAATTCGCGGTGTTCCATGTCGCTCCTTTCAAAAAAAGATACAAACGAACGTTTGCATCTATCATAGCACACAACAGAGGATCTGTCAAGAAAATGGCGCCCCCGCGCGCATTTCAGCCGAAGAGAAGGCGCAGGAGGATGCCGATGAGGAAGGTGATGACGGCGCCCACGGCGGCGACGCACCAGCGGAAGAGGATGCTCCTGCGGCGGATGTGATCGGCGCGCCGGAAGCGCAGCCCCGCCCCGCGCATATGGATGACGAAGATGCGCTCCCCCTTGCGGGCGGAGGGCAGCAGGTCGAAATAGCCGTCCAGCTCTAAGGCGCGGAGGATGCGCTCCAGGCTCTCCCCCTCGCAGCGGGAACGGGTGAGTGCGGAGATCTCGGACGGGGTACACAAAAAGCGCTCCTTGCCGCCCGAGAGAGTGTAAACGGCGCTCATCACATCACATTCCCGGCGGGTGAGCGTCTCGGTGATCATGCCGCCCCTCCCGCGGTCCAGACGGCGAGCGCCGCCCCCGCAAGGCCGCCCAGAAAGGCCGCCGCAAACAGGAGCGCCGCCCGGAACGCCGCGCCCCGCCCGCGCTTGGGCGTGGGAACGGGACTTTCGAGCGCCGCCCGCCCCTTCCCCGAGAGCGCAAGGCAGTACACGCCCGCCTCGGCATAGGAGACGGCGACAAGTTCCGCCGCAGCAAGCGCCCCGATCGCGGCCTCCGTCTCCGCAGGCGGGAGCCCGGGCGCAAGTTCCGCCGCCTCAACGACGGTGTATCCCCCGCCGCACAGTTCGCCGATGCGGCGGAGCAAGTCCTTCCGATACGCTTCCATCTTCCCCTTAGTGTGGACGAAAGGGATGCGTTCCATGCGGAGAGGCCGCCTTTTGCGGACGCAGAGGCGGGAGCGTCCGCAAAAGGCGGCCGTCGGGCGGGCAGGGCGATCGCCCCGCCGCACAAAGTCACTTATTGAAATTGTCTTTTAAGGAGACGATCTCCGAAAGGCAGAGCTTCTCCCCGTCGCGGCAGGTCTTGTAGTACCCCACGCGCAGGAGCTGGAAGTCGCTCCCCTCGGGAACTTCGGCAAGATAGGGCTCGGCCTTTGCCGCAAAGATATGCTCGCTGTCGCGGTTGAGGCGCTCGTTGAAGTCCTGCCCCGCATAGTCCGCATCTTTGAGAAGGTGGTCGTACTGCTTCAAGACGGCGTCCACGCACGTTGCCGCATCCACCCACTGGATGACGCCCTTCGCCTTGATGCCGCTCTTGTCGTTCCCGCTGCGGCTCTCGGGGAAGTAGGTGCAGCGCACCTCGGTGACGTTGCCGTTCTCATCCTTGACGACCTCGTCGGCGCGGATGATGTAGGCGTTCTTGAGGCGCACGTTGCCGCCCAATTTCAGGCGGTGATACTTGGGGGGAGGGTCGAGGGAGAAGTCGCTCCCGTCGATATAGAGCTCGCCCGAGAAGCGCACCTTGCGCGTGCCCGCCCCGGGGTCGAGCTGGTTGATATCGAAGTCCACCTCCTCGCTCCCCTCGTAGTTGGTGATGACGAGTTTCAGAGGATCGGCGACCGCCATGGCGCGGGGCGCATGGGCGTTGAGATAGTCGCGGATGACCGCCTCGAAGTAGCCGATCTCGCACTCGGAATTGGCCTTGGTGACGCCCGCGCGCTCACAGAAGTCGCGGATGGCGGCAGCGGGCACGCCGCGGTTGCGAAGCCCCGCCAGCGTCGGCATACGGGGATCGTCCCAGCCGTGCACCGAGCCCTCCTCGACGAGCTTCTTCAAATACCGCTTGCTCATGACGAGGTTGGTGATGTTGAGGCGGGCGAACTCGATCTGCCGCGGCTTGGGCGCAAACCCCAGATTGATGCCCACCCAGTCATAGAGAGGGCGGTGATCCTCAAATTCGAGGGTGCAGAGGGAGTGCGTCACACCCTGCAGATAGTCGCAGATGGGGTGCGCGTAGTCGTACATGGGATAGATGCACCACTTGTCGCCCGTGCGGTGATGGGCAACGTGCAGGATGCGGTAGATGACGGGGTCGCGCAGATTGAGGTTGGGCGACGCCATGTCGATCTTGGCGCGCAGGCACTTTTCGCCGTCCGCGTACTTTCCATCCCGCATCTCGCGAAAGAGGCGCAGGTTTTCCTCGACGGAGCGGTTCCGATAGGGGCTCTCCTGCCCGGGCTCGGTGAGCGTGCCGCGCGTATTTTTGATCTCCTCGGCGGAGAGGTCGCACACGAACGCCTTGCCGTCCAGAATGAGTTTTTCCGCATACTCGTAGATGGTGTCGAAGAAGTCGGAGGCATAGCACTCCTTCGCCCACTCATAGCCAAGCCACCGGATGTCGGCGCGGATGGCGTCCACAAATTCCGTCTTTTCCTTGCTGGGGTTGGTGTCATCAAAGAAGAGGTTGCACTTGCCGCCGTATTTTAACGCCGTGCCGAAGTTGACGAACATACTCTTGGCGTGGCCGATGTGCAGATACCCGTTGGGTTCGGGAGGGAAGCGCGTCTGCACCGCCGAAACCTTCCCCTCCGCGAGGTCGCTCTCCACGATCTGTTCGATAAAGTTGGTCGCTTCTGCCATATCCTGCTCCTGTTATCGTGCGGGCAGCGGGGCGCCGCACGGTGTTTTCTCGCTCTATTATACCATAGAATACTCAAAAAGCATACTCTTTCCGCCCGCTTTTGCAAAATTTTTGTCCCGCAAGAGAGACAGCCGCACACCGGAAACGCAAAGGCATCCTCTTTTTCACGCTCGCACTCATCTGCACCCTGGTCGTCCTTTGGATGTTCTTCAAGCTGGTGCTCGTGACCGATGAATCTTTTTATCACTTGAACAGCGGCCTCCTTCTGACGGAACTGTTTACCGACCTGGTCGCAGGGTTCTCTGGTACGCCCGGGGCATGGACGGAGCTTCTTCTCCTGTTCCTTTTTCGCGGCTGTATCGCGGGCGCGATCGTCTTTTTCGTGCTCTTCTGGAAGTCCTTCAACACCTGTCCCAAATCAAAAAAGGAAAAGAAGGCACACAAATAACCATTGTGCAGCCTTTGCCGCCGCGAAATTTCGCGGCGGTTTTTCTTTGCAAAATTTCCGCAAATTAGGTTGTATTTTAGCTAATCTTCGTGTATAATAAAGGTGGAGGTGAAGTTATGATCGTCAATACCAATCAGATGCTCTCCGTGAGCGAAGCAAACCAGAACTTTTCCAAAGCCACCAAACTTGCCGACCAAAACGGCAGCATCATTTTGCTCAAAAACAACCGCCCGAGCTATATGCTCATCTCCTTGCGCGAAAATCCCGAATTTGAACTGTCGGACGAGGAAAAGATCGATGTCGTCGCCCGCCGCGTTCTGGAGCGCCACCGCAAGGCCTTTGAGGAGCTCGCCAAATGATCCGCTTCGGCAAAGAGAAAGTGCTGCTCCTGCATCAGATTCTGATCGAGCAGACGGGCGGCGAAGACGACGTGCGCGACATGGGACTGCTGGAGTCGGCGCTTGCCGCCTGCGACGCCACCTTCGACGGCAAAGAACTCTTCCCCACCAAAGAGGAAAAGGCGGCACGCCTTTGCACGGGGCTTGTCTGCAACCACGCCTTTGTGGACGGCAATAAACGCATCGGCGTCTATGTGATGCTCACCTTTTTGGAAGTCAACGGCATCCGCCTGAACGTGACCGACGAAGAACTCGTCGGGATCGGGCTCTCCCTAGCGCAAAGCAAGATGAAGTACGAAGAACTCCTTGCATGGATCAGGGCGCACGAAGCCTGAGCTTCCCTTTTCTTGTTCCCCGCCGCCGCGAAATTTCGCGGCGGTTTTTGATGATCTCCGCCAAACGGGCCGCCGTCCTGCCCGCCGTACTGTCCGCCGCCCGCCCGACTTCCCCGCATTTTTCCCCGCTTCCCCATTTCACGGGCGCGAAACGATTGACAAATCGCGCCCGAAAATACTATACTATCCTTTGGAAAATCCAGAAAACAACGCGGCAAGCGCCGCATTTCGGAGTATGATATGGCAAAGAAAACAGTCACGATGGACAAGCTCGTCGCCCTCTGCAAGAACAGGGGCATCATCTTCCCCGGCAGCGAGATCTACGGCGGCATGGGCAATACCTGGGACTACGGCCCCGTGGGCGTAGAGATCAAGAACAACATCAAGCGCGCCTGGTGGAAGCGCTTCGTGCAGGAGAGCGACAACTCCTTCGGCGTGGATGCCGCCATCCTCATGAACAGCCGCGTTTGGGAAGCGAGCGGGCACACCACCTCCTTCTCCGACCCCAAGATGGACTGCAAGGAATGCAAGAGCCGCCACCGCGCCGATAACCTCATCGAGGCGCACTCCAAGGGCAAGGTCAACCCCGACCTCATGACCAACGAGGAGATGGAGCAGTACATCCGGGAGCACCACGTCTGCTGCCCCATCTGCGGCAAGTTCAACTGGACGAACATCCGCACCTTCAACCTGATGTTCGAGACCTCCCGCGGCGTCACCGACGAGAGCCAGAACAAGATCTATCTCCGTCCCGAGACAGCGCAGGGCGAGTTCGTCAACTTCCTCAACGTGCAACGCACCACGCGCGCCAAAGTGCCCTTCGGCATCGCGCAGGTGGGCAAGGCGTTCCGCAATGAGATCACGCCCGGCAACTTCATCTTCCGCACCATCGAGTTCGAGCAGATGGAGCACCAGTGGTTCTGCAAGGAAGGCACGGACGCCGGGTACTACGCCGAATTTAAAGAGAAGGCATGGCAGTTCCTTCTGGACCTCGGCTTCAACGCCGAGCACCTCCGCTTCAAGGATCACGACAAGCTCGCCCACTATGCAAGGGCGGCGTGCGACATCCAGTACGACTTCCCGATGGGCTGGTCGGAGCTCAACGGCATCCACAACCGCACCGACTACGACCTTTCCCGCCATCAGGAATTTTCGGGCAAGAGCCTCACTTACGTCGACCCCGTCTCGGGCGAGAAGTACATCCCCTACGTCATCGAATACTCCATCGGCGCAGACCGCCTGATGCTCGCCGTCCTTTCCGAAGCATACGACGAGGAGACGCTCGAGGGCGGTGACGTGCGCGTCGTGATGCACTTCCACCCCGCCATCGCAGCCTACAAGGCGGCCGTCCTGCCCCTGCAGAAGAACCTCGCGCCCAAGGCGAAGGAGATCTTAGCTCAGCTCAAAAAGCACTTCCCCGTCGCCTACGACGAGGCGGGCTCCATCGGCAAGCGCTACCGCCGTCAGGACGAGATCGGCACCCCCTACTGCATCACGATCGACTTCGACACGCTGGAAAACGACACCGTCACCGTCCGCGACCGCGACTCCATGGAGCAGGTGCGCCTGAACATCAACGAGCTCGTCGATTTCCTGAGAGAGAAGTGCGCCTTCTGAGTTCACGCATTTCTTTTGCGTCTATAACCCCAATTCTCAAGAGCCGAGCTCACTCGGCTCTTTTGTTTTGCACCGCCTTGTTTTAGCCTCCCCTGTGCAAGGGGAGGCGCCTCGCTGTCCGAAGGCTTGCCGAGGCAGCGAGACGGAGGGGTTGTTAAGCCCGACGACGCGACTGAGGGAGTCATTGCCGCCCCTTCTGCCCCCTTCTCACCGATTTGTCATACTCTTTTGCCCATTTGTCATAGAAATATATGATAAATCGGCGTCATTCCGTTGACAATCGCGCAAAAATCGCCTATAATCAAGGCGAAAAGAGGAACACGGCCCGCTCCCGCCGGGCGGCAGCCCGTTCCATGGAGGTGCTCATGCAGCCCATCGACATCATTCTGATCGTGTACGGCGCGGCGGCGCTCTTTGCCGCGCTTTTGTATATCCCCAAGCTCGTGCAGTTCCTGCACTGTTTTTTCCCGCCCGCACGGCGCTTTGCCCGCGAAAAGCGGCGCATCGCACTCCTCATCCCCGCCCGCGACGAGAGCCGCGTCATCGGCGACCTCTTCGACTCCATCCTGCGCCAGACGTATGACCGCGAAAACTTCGAGGTCAACGTCATCGTGAAGCGCGCGGACGATCCCACCGTGGAGATGGCGAAAAAACTCGGGTTCTCCGTCTTTGTCGTGCCCGAACAGACGTGCAAGGGCGCCGCGCTCGACGGCTTCTTCCAGCGCATCGGGAAGGAGCATTGGCAGGACTGCGCTGCCTACTGCATCGTGGATGCGGACGCCGTGCTCGCCCCCGACTATGTGGAGCAGCTCAACAACGCGCTCGACATGGACGCCCACATCTATCTCTCCCGGAAGCGCATCAAGAACTATCTGGGCGATAGGAAGAGCCGCAGCATCTTCTGCAACTGCTCGGCGCTCAACTATCCCCTCCTCGACGACATGGGAAACTACTACCGCATGAAGAAGGGGACCCCCCTCAATATGTGCGGACAGGGCATGATGGTGCGTTCGGACGCCATCGAAAAGATCGGCGGCTGGCCGTACCGCTCCCTCACCGAGGACTACGAGATGAAGATGGACAGCTTCCTGCAGGACTTCAAGTCCGTCTATTATCCCTATGCCGTCATCTACACCGAGGAGGCCGTCAAGCACAGCGAGGCCTGGAAGCGCCGTCTGCGCTGGGTGATGGGCTTCACACAGTGCGACCATAAGTACAAACAGCGCGTGCAGAGAGCGATGCGCGAAAAGAAGTACCCCTTCTTCGCTTGGTACGATACCTTCTTCGGCATCGTGCCGCCCGTCATCTTCATCGTGGCGACCATGCTCGCCTCGCTTGCGGGCATCGTGCTCACCTGCGTCTATGCCGCCATGGGGAGCATCCTCTGGGTGAAGGCGCTCCTGCTCCTCGTGCTGATGCCGCCCCTTCTCATGTATCTTTTCGACCTTTTATACAACGCCCTGACGATGTACATCTACCGCGATGCCTACGCCGTCCTTTCCGGGGGAGAGAAGGCGGCGACCCTCCTCTTTTCGCCCCTCTTCATGTTCGAGTACTTCCCCATCTTCCTGCACGCACACCTCTATCTGCTCGCAGGCAAGGACCTCGGCTGGGCGCACACGGCGCGGCTCACCTACCGCAAGGGCGCCGCGGCCGAAAAGGCGGAGCTCTTCTACCGCACGACCATCAAAAAACTCTTCATCAAGCGCAGAAAAGAACGCGCCCCCGAAGAGGAAAACACCGTAAAGGAATAAAAGATAAGAGCCGAGGCAACTCGGCTCTTTTGTTTTTGCACCGTAATATTTTAGCCTCCCCTGTGTAAGGGGTGAGCAGGCGCTTTCTTGGCAAAGCCACGGTGTGGCTTTGACCGCCTGCAAACTTGGAAATGGCACATGGAGCGTGCCATTTCCTGACCGAGCGCGGGTTCTACCGCGCGAGAAGGTGGCTCGCTGTCCGAAGGCTTTCCGATGCAGCGAGACGGAGGGGTTGATAAGCCCGCTCGCCCCACGCCTATTTCTCGGCGAGCACCCGCCGCACAAAGGAGAGCGCCATGCCCTCGACGCGGTGCATCCCCGCTTCGGAAAAGCCGTGCCCTTCGCCCGCAAACACTTCGAGCTCGGCACGTTTGTACTTCTCCGCCGCCCGTTCGCTGTACGAAAGGGAAACGACCGCATCCTCATCGCCGTGCATCAGGAGCACGGGCCCCTTGTACGAGTACCAGAGAGGAGAGAGCGCGCACGCTTCCTGAAAATACCCCTGCCCCAGCGTCATGCCCCACAGTTCGAGCGTTTCGGGGATGGCCTGCCCGCAGAAGCGACGCCGCCAGTCGTCGGGGATGCAGAAGGCGGGATAGAGCAGCATGAGCCCCGCGATGCCTTCCCCATGCTGTTCCGCCACGAGCGCCGAGACAAAGCCGCCCTGGCTGCCGCCGAAGAGGAAGAGCTCTTCCGCACCCGCCATTTGTTTGGCCTCGCCCATGACGGCGACGAGGTCCTCCTGCTCCGTCGAGAGCGTCATGTCCGTCGTCAAAAAGCCGCTTGTATCGCGCGTGCTGCCGCCCGAGAAGGTGAAGATGACCGCCCCGATGCCGTTTTTTGCGAGAAATGCGGCAAACGCCTCGAAGTCACGCGCCTCACCGTTGTAACCGTGCGCGAACACGACCACGGGGAAGCGCTCCCTTTCGGGGAAATATTTGACGCCCGAAGTCGTCCTCCCGTCGTGAGAAACCGTAAAGTTTTGTGTCGTCATATGGTTAACGATAACCTCCTTGCAACCGTGGGTTTGGAAAGCAGTCGCGGCCGAGACGAGGAGCCCGCGCAAACGGCAAGGGAGCTTACTAAGACGTAAGTGACCGCCGCCGTGCGTAAGGGCGACAAAGTATTCGGCCGATGAATGCTTTTCAAAGCTTTCTTCTATCTGGTAAGTATTCCAGCCCGACCCCATACGCCTCTTCGTAACACTTCCGCCATGCCGCCTCCGCGCCCTCCTTGAAGGCCTTCATCTTCTCCTTGCGGGGGAGGGTCTCATCCGCATAGACGGCGGGCAGAATGTGGATGACGAGCCGCCGCATACACCCGGATCGATTTTTTTGGAAGGTAAAAAAGACGGGCAGCACGGGGACGTTGCTCTTGACGGCATAGTAGAAGGCGCCCTCCTTCATGGGGCGGGGCTTCCGATAGTTGACCCACATCGCCTGCTCGGCATAGAAGTTGACGATCTTGCCCGCTTTCAACAGGCGGTCCACCTCGCGGTTGAAGTTGCGCATGGCGGCAAGGTTGTAGCTCAAAGGCAGCATCCCGCCGCGGCGGATGAACGCACCCCCGAGGCCCGTCTTGTTGTTCTCCGGCCCCATCGTATGGAAGGAGCGGAAGTAACCCACCGCCTGCCGCACGAAGAGGGTATCGAGATAGGCGATGTGATTGGAGACACACACCGCACCGCTCGTTCCGAGCGCCTTGAGATTCTCCCTTCCCACCACCTTGCAGCCGTAGGCAACTTTTAAGACGAGCGGCGCAAGCACGGCCATGCCGAAGCGCAGCAAGAAGGTGCCGATGCGGCGGTCCCTGCCCGTGTAGTCAAAGGTTTCATCGGGATCCTTCCACTTGGTGCCGAAGGGGATGTAATCGTAGTCAAAGCGGCGGTAGCTTTCGAGCGTCCGCTGGATGCCCTCCCGCTTTTCGACCACGGTGCGTTTCTTTCTCATATCCTTCCCCGCAGGCGGGCGGCAATGCCCGCACTTTTTTCTTCCATTATAGCCGATGTACGCGGCAAAGTCAATCAAACGGAAAAATTTGTCATAAAAATATATGACTTTTGCGGGCGTACATCCCGCCCCGGCCGCGGCTGCTTGCCATTCTGCAAAAAACGGTGTATAATCGGGGTATGCTGACCGACCTCCACACCCATTCCGCCTTTTCGCCCGACGGCATCTCTCCCCTTTCCGAGATGGTGCAGACGGCGCACAAAAAAGGGCTTTCCTACTTCGGCGTTTCCGAACACTTCGACTTTGACTACGCCGCCTGCGGGCTCAGGATCCACGGCGAGATCCCGCCCCTCACCGACGAGGAAGGCTATTTTTCCGCCGCCCGCGCCCTGCAGAACGAGTACGCGGCCCAAGGGCTGCGCCTGCTCGTCGGCGGGGAGTACGGCTTCCTGCCCGATGCCGCCTGCTGCGAACGATATGCAGGGCTCTCCGAACGAAAAAAACCCGACTTCGTCATCAACAGCGTCCACACGGTGGACGGCGCGGACTGCTACTTCCCCGAATACTTCGCGGGAAAGAGCCGCGAGCAGGCTTATGGACAATATCTGGAGCGCATCCGCGAGAGCCTCGATGCGCCGTATGACTACGACATCGTCGCACACATCGGCTATGTGGGACGAAAGGCGCCGTATGAGAAAAAGATGCTGCGGTATGACGACTTCCCCGCCCTCTTCGACGACATCCTGAAAACCGTCATCAAAAAGGGGAAGATCCTCGAAGTCAATTCCTCGACGCGGGGCATCGGCGAGCCCTTCCTGCCCGATACAGGCGTCCTCGCCCGCTACTTCGAGCTGGGGGGGAGACGCATCTCCTTCGGTTCGGACGCGCACGATATAAGCCGCATCGCCGAGGGCCGCGAAACGGCCGCAGCCGCCCTGAAAGCGCTTGGCTTTGCCTTCCTCACCGTGCCCGACTGCGGGGAATACAAGGAAATTTTATTATAAAGAAGCGCCGCGCCCGCCCCTTGCA
>QAKM01000032.1 GCA_003343805.1 Bacillota bacterium
AGATCATCACCGAGCTCGGCATCGAGGGCGGCTGCAACTGCCAGTTCGCGCTGCATCCCGACAGCTTCGAGTACGCCGTCATCGAGGTCAACCCCCGTGTGTCGCGCTCTTCGGCGCTCGCATCGAAGGCAACGGGCTATCCCATCGCCAAGGTGACGACCAAGATCGCCCTCGGCTACACCCTCGACGAGATCAAAAACGACGTCACGGGCAAGACGTACGCCTGCTTCGAGCCCGCCATCGACTACGTCGTCGTCAAGCTCCCCAAGTGGCCCTTCGATAAGTTCCTCTACGCTAAGCGCGAGCTCGGCTCCCGCATGAAGGCGACGGGCGAAGTCATGGCGATCGGCACCTCCTTCGAGCAGGCCATCCTGAAGGCGGTGCGCGGCGCGGAGATCTCCCTCTCCGACCTCAATCATCCCAAGTTCATGGCGATGAGCCGCGAAGAGCTCTTTTCCGAGCTCCACAAGACGACGGACGAGCGCCTCTTTGCGGTCTACGCCGCCCTCAAGGCAGGCATCTCCGTGGACGAGATCTTCGATATCACCAAGATTGACCGCTGGTTCCTCTGCAAGCTCCGCAATCTGGTGCGCTTCGAGCGCTCCGTCACGGGCAAGCAGCTTTCCAAGGAGGAATACCTCGAAGGCAAGCGCCTCGGCTATCCCGACAAGGTGCTCGAACAATACAGCGGCGCGCCGCTTCCCATGCACAGAAGGGCATGCTTCAAGATGGTCGATACCTGCGCGGCGGAGTTCGCGGCCCAGACGCCTTACTTCTATTCGACCTTCGACGATCTCGATCACGACGAAGCCAAGCCCTTCGTCGACAAGAGCGAGAAAAAGCGCATCATCGTCATCGGCTCGGGCCCCATCCGCATCGGGCAGGGCATCGAGTTCGACTATTCCTCCGTCCACTGCGTGTGGACGCTCAAGGAGCTCGGCTACGAGGTCGTCATCATCAACAACAACCCCGAGACGGTCTCCACCGACTTCGACACGGCGGACCGGCTTTACTTCGAGCCGCTGACCCCCGAGGACGTGCAGAACGTCATCGATGTTGAAAAGCCGTACGGCGTCGTCATCACCTTCGGCGGACAGACCGCCATCAAGCTGTGCGGCTATCTCGATAAGACGGGCGTGCCCATCCTCGGCACGAGCGCCGACAGCGTGGATAGGGCAGAGGATCGCGAGCGCTTCGACGAACTTTTGGAACAGTTCGATATCGCCCGTCCCAAGGGCCTCACGGTCATGACGAAGGAGGAGGCGATCAGGGCGGCGGAAACGCTCGGCTATCCTGTGCTCCTGCGCCCTTCGTACGTCATCGGCGGGCAGAACATGACCATCGCCTTTACGGAGAACGACATCTCCCGCTACATGGACGTCATCCTCGCCCAGCACATCGAAAACCCCGTGCTCTGCGATAAGTATCTGATGGGCACCGAGCTCGAAGTGGACGCCATTTCGGACGGCGTGGATGTGCTCATCCCCGGCATCATGCAGCACATCGAGCGCGCGGGCGTGCACTCGGGCGACTCCATCGCAGTCTATCCTCCCTATCACTTAAGCGACGCCATGCTCAAGACGGTGGTGGACATCTCGACGGAACTTGCGATCTCCTTAAAGACCAAGGGCCTCATCAACATCCAGTACCTCATCTACGAGAACAAGCTCTACGTCATCGAGGTCAACCCCCGTGCGTCGCGCACCATCCCGTATATCTCCAAGGTGACGGGCGTTCCCATGGTGGAGCTTGCCACCAAGATCATGGTGGGGGAGAAGCTCAAGGATCTCGGTTACGGCACCGGCCTCTATCCCAATTCGCCCTACGTCGCCGTCAAGGTCCCCGTGTTCAGCTTTGAAAAGCTCAACGACGTCAACTCCCAGCTCGGTCCCGAGATGAAGTCGACGGGCGAAGTGCTCGGCATCGGCAAGACCTTTGAGGAGGCGCTCTTCAAGGGGCTCGTCTCGGCAGGCTTCAAGATGTGCCATCCCACGCACGATCGTCCCGTAGGCGTCTACTTCACCGTCAACGATCAGGACAAGTTCGAGATCGTCTCCATCGCCAAGAAGTTTGCCGACCTCGGCTGCACGCTGTACGCAACGGCGGGGACCGCGAAGGTCATCTCCGACCTCGGCATCGACGTCACCGTCGTCGACCGTCTGAAGGCGACCAAGCAGGTCTCGAAGCTCATGGATGAGGGCAAGATCGACTACGTCATCTACACGGGCAAGACGGACGTCGACTCCATCGCTGACTACATCGAGCTCCATCACCACGCCATCCTTCTCGGCATCACCGTTCTGACTTCCCTCGATACGGCGAACGCCCTCTGCGACATCATCGCCAGCAAGTTCACCGAGTACAACACCGAGCTTGTCGATATCAACGACCTCCGCACGGAGAAGATGCAGCTCGATTTCGTCAAGATGCAGTCGTGCGGCAACGACTATATCTACTTCAACAACATGGACGGCAAGATCACCTGCCCCGAGTCGCTCGCCATCAACTTTGTCAGCCGTCACTACGGCATCGGCGGCGACGGCATCGTGCTCATCGAAAAGTCGGATGTTGCCGACGCGAAGATGCGCATCTTCAACCAGGACGGCTCGGAGGGCATGATGGCGGGCAACGCCATCCGCTGCGTCGCCAAGTACCTGCATGAGCAGGGCATGGTCAAGGGCGATCACATGAAGATCGAGACGAACAGCGGCGTCAAGGATGTCACCGTGTTCTCCTTCGGCGGTGTCGTGACGTCGGCGAGCGTCGATCTGGGCGTTGCCGAGCTCAACGGCAAAAAGATCCCCTCCGTCTGGGAAGGGGAGCAGATCGTGGACGAACCCATGGAGATCGACGGCGAAGTGTATCCCGTCACCCTCGTCAACCTCGGCAATCCGCACTGCGTCATCTTCTCGAAGAAGGTGGACGACGTGCCCGTCGAAACGCTCGGCCCCAAGATCGAGCACAGCAAGTACTTCCCGAACAAGACGAATGTGGAGTTCATCCGCGTCGTCAACGAGTACACCATCAAGATGCGCGTCTGGGAGCGCGGCAACGGCGAAACGTGGGGCTGCGGCACGGGTGCGGCAGCGGCGGCGGTCGCCTGCGTTTTGAAGGGCTTCTGCAAGAAGGATACCGACATCACGGTCAAGCTCCGCGGCGGCGATCTCATCGTGCGCTACCGTTCGGACGGCCGCGTCATCCTGACGGGCAACGTTCAGAAGATCTACGAAGGGAAGGTGGCATTCTAAGTGATCCGCGAAATGTATTACGAGGAGAGCGCGGTCCCCGTCAATGCGATGAAGGAAGAAAAGCTCAACAAGGGCTTCACGATCGCGGCGGGCATCTTCCTCGCGCTCTCCGTCATCTATCTGTTCTATGCGCTCCTTGTTGTCGCCAACATCCTCGCCGACGAGGATCTCGATACGATCGGCCGCGTGTTCAACATCCTCTTTACGCTGAGCTTCTTCTTCATGGGCGTGCTCATCGCAGTCCTGCTGCTTCTCTATAAACGCCGCTACAACGTGAGCTTCGACTATACCTTTGTCGAGGACGAGTTGCGCATCTCCAAGGTATTCAACGGCAAAAAGCGCAAGTTTTTAAAGATGCTCAAGGCCGATCAGATGCTCAAGATCGGAAGCTGCGCCAAGGAATCTTTTGAACGCACGCGCGCCGGCATGGGGAAGAAGCAGATCTACTACATGACGCCCAACGACGAGCCCGCCGAGGGCAAGGAGTTCTTCTACATCCTCTCCTCGACGACGATGGAGAAGATCCTCGTCATCATCGAGGCGCGGCGCGAGATCCTCGAATACCTCGTCCGTGCGGCCGGCCGCAGCAAGTACGACCCCAATTAACACATGATCGATATTCAGGCATGATCTATCTCGACAATGCCGCCACCACCCGTCCCGACGCGGACGCGGTGGAGGCTGCGCTTCCCTATCTTCATGAACAATACTTCAACCCCTCTGCGCTCTATGGCGGAGGGGTCTTGGTGCAGGGCGAACTGCGCCGCGCACGGGAGTTTCTTCTCTCCCGCATTGCCGATCCTGCCCGCTTCGAGCTCATCTTCACCTCGTGCGGCTCGGAGGCGGACAATATGGCCATCTTCTCCTCCGCCCGCCGCGGCAACGCGGTGACGACGGCGGGGGAGCACGCGGCCGTTTACCAGAGCTTTACGGAGCTGAAACAGCGCAATGTCGAACCGCGCTTTGCGCCGCTCCGCCCGGACGGAAGCGTGGACACGGAAGCTCTTCTATCCCTTGTCGACGACAAGACGACGCTCGTTTCCGTCGTTCACGTCAACAACGAGACGGGCGCCGTCAACGACATCGCTTCGCTCGCCAAGGCCGTCAAACGCAAGAACCCGCGCTGCCTCTTCTTGAGCGACGGCGTGCAGGCATACGGGAAACTTCCCTTCCGCCTTACGCCCGACATCGACTTTTACGCGGTCAGCGCTCACAAGATCGGCGGGGCTAAGGGGACGGGCGCGCTCATCCGCCGCAAGGGAGCGGCACTTTCTCCACACATCTTCGGCGGCGGGCAGGAAGGGGGGCTGCGCAGCGGCACGGAGAACGTGTTCGGCATCCTCTGCTTCGAGGCGGCGGCAAAAAAGAAGTTTGCCTCCCTCGAAAGCGACTATGCGCGCCTCAAAACTTACCGCGAGCAGCTCTTTTCCGCGCTCGATCAAGATATTTTTATGCGCATTTCGCCCGAAGAGGGCACGCCGTACATTCTCACCGTCGCGGCGAAAAACCTGCGCGGCGAAATTTTGCAGCGCCTCATCGAAGAGCGCGGCGTCCTTGTGGGGACGGGCAGCGCCTGCTCCTCAAAGCATCCCACAAGCCGCGTCATCACCGCCTGCGGCACCCCGAAGGAGTATCTGAACGGCGTCCTCCGCTTCAGCTTCTCCCCCGCGACGACGGAGGAGGAGGTCAAAACGGCAGCAGAGGCTGCCAATTCGGCGGCGCGCGAACTCATCGCGCGCACGGCAAGGAGTTAATATGCAAAAAGTCATCATCATCCGCTATGCGGAGATCCACTTGAAGGGCAAGAACCGGGGGTATTTCGAGCGCGTCTTTTCCGTCAATCTGGAGCGCGCCTTAAAGGGCCTCAAGCACGAACTGCACCGCCTGAGCGGCCGTTATCTCGTCGCCTGTTTCGACGAGAGCCGCACCGAGGAGATCTGCGACCGCATCTCCCGCGTGTTCGGCGTGCATTCCTACTCGGTCGGCCTTTCGACGGGTACCTCGATGGGGGAGCTCTTTGCAGCCGCCCAAGAAGTCTGCCCCAAGGAGGGTACCTTCAAGGTGGATACCCACCGCGCCGACAAGAAGTACCCCAAGACCTCCATGCAGCTCAATGCCGAGGTGGGGGGGTACCTTCTCGACAAGAACCCCGCCCTCAAGGTGGACGTCCATTCCCCGCAGCACACCGTGTATCTCGACATCCGTGAAAACGGCACCGCGCTCGTCTTTTCGGCGTTCGAGCCGGGCGTCGGAGGGATGCCCGTCGGCACGTCGGGGAAAGGAGTGCTTCTCATCTCGGGCGGCATCGACTCTCCCGTCGCGGGCTATATGATGGCAAAGCGCGGCATGAGCGTCGAACTTCTCCATTTCCACAGCTACCCCTACACCAACGACGGGGCGAAGGAGAAAGTCAAGGAACTCGCCCGCGAGCTTTCCCGCTTCTCCCACTCTTCCCGGCTCGTGACGCTCAACGTCGCACACATCCAGGAGGAGATCCACGCAAAATGCGCGCCCGAACTCAACGTCACGCTCCTTCGCCGCTTCATGTACCGCCTTGCGGAGCGCCACGCAAAGAGCATCGGCGGGCAATGCCTCATCACGGGCGAAAGTCTGGGCCAGGTCGCGAGCCAGACCATCGAGGGCATCACCTCCTCGAACGCCGTCGTCACGCTCCCCGTCCTGCGCCCGCTCATCGGCTTCGATAAGGACGAGATCATCGCGATCTCGCGCAAGATCGGCACTTACGAGACGTCCGTTCTCCCGTACGAGGACTGCTGCACGGTGTTCCTGCCCGAGTTTCCCGCCATCAAGCCCAAGCTCTCCTTCGTCGAGGAGGAGGAAGCAAAGCTCGATGTTGCCCGCCTCATGGAGGAGGCGATGGCAAGCAAAGAGGTGTTCGACCTCACCGCAGAATAAAGAATGTATGACGGCGCGCCGCCCGGGATATTCCGGGCGGCGCGCCGCTCTCTTTGCCCGCACACTGAGGGCGCCTCTTGGCCGTCTGCACCTCGTGCGCAGCCGCTGCCCTATTCCCACCAATCTTTGGGCGGTGTCTCCTCGATGCGGACGGAGGGGAGTTTTACCGCCTCGCCCGCCCGTTCCCCGTAAAACGGGGTCACGGTATAGGTATAGCATACGCCGGGGCGGACGCCGCTGTCCGAGAGGATCTCCCGCCATTTTCCGCGATAAATGACCTTGTTTTCACCCCCGCCTTCGCGTTTTACCTCGTAATCATAGTACTGTGTCAGACATAATCGGATGCACACCACCCCGTTTTTCACAAAAATGTGCGGGGTTTCGATGTGCGGGCGGGAGAAGCGGTCGCTCACGCTTTGGGGCAGAAAGCGCTCTGCGAACAGCTCTTTCTTTGCGAGATAGGCGGGCGCCTCGGGATCGGCGAGCACCAGCCGGTGCCTCTTTTCATATTCCTCCCGGTCGAGGTTCGCCTCCGTCACGCCCTCCGGCCTTGTGGGATCGTCGGGCGTATGCTGCCCGTAAAGCGCCTTCAAAAGGGCATAAAGTTCATTTGCAGGCGTGCCGCCGCCCGTTGCGGGGATGGGGGAATTGTCGCTGTTTCCCATCCACACGCCCACGGTGTGCTCCGTGGTATAGCCGAGGGCATAGGCATCGGTGTTGCCGCTTTGCGTGCCGCCCGTGCCCGTCTTGGCGCTCACGAAGCAGGGGAGCTGTTTCAGCTTCTTGGCCGTTCCCTCCGTCGCCGCCGTGTGCAGCATATCGGAGACGAGGTACGCCGTCTCCCCCGAAAAGACGCGCCTTCCCTCCTCCGTCCGCGCGTAGAGCACCTCCTTGCTGCCGTTTAAAACGCGCATGATGCACGAAGCAGGCGCATACAGCCCGCCGTTCGGGAAGGTGAGATAGGCAGAGAGAAGCTCTCTCATCGTAAATCCCTCCCGCATCCCGCCGAGGGCGAGAGGCAGCGTCTCATCCTCGGCATACACGGGCAGCGCCATTTTTCGCAGATATTCCGCGCTCTTTTGGGGCGTCAGGCTGTTCATCACGCGGACGGCGGGGATATTGAGGCTTCTTGCAAGCGCCTCCCTTGCGCTCACATAGCCGCGGCACGTCCCGTCGTAGTTCTTGGGGGCGTATCCCCCGTAGGAGACGGGCTCATCCAGAAGCGGCGTCGCGGGAGAGAGGAGACCCTCCTCGAGGGCGGGCGCATACACCCCCAACGGCTTGATGAGGGAGGCGGGGCTGCGCCGTATCTCTTTGCACGTCGCATGAAAGGCGAGGATGCCCCGCGACCCATTGTCGGCGGCGATCATGCAGCAATCCGTGTCGGGGGAGAAGGTTTCCATCTCCCGCTGCAGGGCGGCGTCAAAGCAGGTCTCCACGATGAGCTCCTCGCCCGAAGCAAGCTCGGGAAAGAGCGCGGAAAGCTCCTCAAAGACGAGGCTGCAATAGCTGTTCATGCGGTTTTCGTGCGGCGTTTCGGGGAGGGGCGCCTCTTTTGCCGACCGCGTCTCTTCCGCTGTCAGGAACTTCTGTTCCTCCATCAGAGAGAGCACGAAATCCCGCCGCTCTTTGCAGGCAGCCGCATCACGGAAGGGGGAGTAGCGGTTGGGCGAGCGCACGAGGGCGGCAAGGAGCGCGCTCTCGGCAGGGGCAAGGTCTTTGGGCGGCTTTCCGAAGTAATACCGCGCCGCGCTGTCCACCCCGAAGGCGCTGTGCCCGAAGTAGATGGAATTGAGATACAGCTCCAGGATCTGCTCCTTGGAGTAATTCTTTTCGAGCTCCCGCGTGAGCTTCCATTCCTTCAGTTTTCTTGTGATCGTCTTTTCCTGCGTCAGATGGGTGTTCTTGACGAGCTGCTGCGAGATGGTCGAGGCCCCCTCGCGGAAGGAAAGCGAGAAAAGATTTTTGAGCGCCGCCTTTCCGATGCGAAGGACGTCCAGCCCGCCGTGGTCATAGAAGCGCTTGTCCTCCACGGCCACAAAGGCGGCCGGAAGATGCGAGGGCAGTTCGTCCCATCCGACGCGCTCCTGGGGCGTCTCGATCTCATCGCCCGTGCGGTCCAAAAGCCGCACCGAGGCTTCGCACAGATGCAGTTTTTCGGGCTCCAGCCTTGTCCCCGCCGTCGAGAGCACGGCAAACAGCACAAAGGCAGCAAGGGCAATAAGGAGCGCCGCCCCCAGAACGAGCAGCAGTTTTCCAATCCGTTTCATTGCCCGCAGTATGTGCTTTTTTGTAAAAAAATCGCGGGAGAGGAGCGGCACGGGTTGAAAAAAAGCGCATTTTGTGCTATAATTCCAGACTAGGAGGTCTGCAGCCATGGCGACATTCAAAGAACTTGTAGACCGCAGTTCCCGCATCGTCTTTTTCGGCGGCGCGGGCGTCTCCACCGAGAGCGGCATCCCCGATTT
>QAKM01000071.1 GCA_003343805.1 Bacillota bacterium
CACGGTGTCGATGAGGGAGTTGTCCGCCTCGAAGGAAACTTCGCATTCCTCGCCCGTGAACATTCCGAACAGCTGCCGCTTATGCTTCTGAATGGCGCACAGCTCCGAAATCTTGGACGGCGTTATATCCTCCGACGAAACCTTTACCTCCGCCATTCTGTCAATACGGTAGTGCGAAGGATTGCCGTGCTTATCGTCATAGCAGAGCAAATAATACTTATCATCCGAAAAGATCGTCGCGACGGGATTGACCTTATAGACCTTGTTCTCTTTGCGGAACACCCTGCGCTTGCTCGTATCGTAATCGAAGTAACGATATTCTATCTTCTTGCCCTGTTCGAGTGCCTGCGTGATGATCGCGACGGTGCCGAAAACATCCTCGTTATGGCTCTTGACCGTATTAAATGCAACGACGTTCTTCTTGTTCGCCTCCGCCTTACGGCTGCCTGCAAGCTCGGCTATTTTATCGACGAGCAGCTTTGTCTTTTCTTCCGTCACAAAGGAGGCTGCCTGCACGGCGTCCATCAGAATTTGGATCTCCGCCATGCTGAACTCGCGGTGTTCCACGAAGTATTCATTTGTCTTGCGGCGGACGCAGTTGACCTTATAGCCGCTCTCATTAAGCGCCTGAATATCGGCATAGAGCGTTCTTCTATCGCACTTGAAGCCGGCGTCCTCTAACCGCTTCAGAAGCTCGACCGAACTCATGGGATGCGTCTCATCCGTCTCCTGACGCAGGATCTCCCATACCTTTAACAGCTTGAGTCGCTGTCCTTTTTCAACAGGCATAGACTTCTCCGAGTTTATGATAATACTACTTTATTGTAGCATATTTTCGCCCGTTTGTAAATAGTCAAATGTGCAAACCATACGACTTGCAAGACTTTTTGTAAACTTTTTTCCAAAACAAAAAGGCTGCCTGACTTTTACGCCGGGCAGCTTCTTTTTATGGATCGCTTTTTAAGATTTGAAAGGTCTCGAGGAGCTGTAAGACTGTGTTCCTCTCCAGCTCGGACAAAGAAAACCATTGGTCAAGAATCTGCCGTTCTTCATCCGAAGGACTATACAGCTGCTCTCCGCAGAAGAATTGTTCCAAAGAAATATCCATCGCCTCGCAGATCTTCACCACGTTCGTAAGCGACGGCGTAGCGCCTATCTTGAACCAGTCATAGATCGCGTTGGTCGAAATGCCTGTCTGTGCGGAAAGCTCATAGCTCGTCCAGCCCTTTTTATCCATCAGCTCTTTGATGCGCTTTACCAAATCGACCATGCTTATTCCCCCCTCCGAATACTGATGAAGGCGTCCATGACTTTTCGCACGGCTTCCTTTTCCTGCGCGGAAAGCGTCCTCCAACCCGTCAAGAATTTCGCCGTAGCAGAATCGGCGGAGACTTCACCCAAGCCGTGGAAGAATTGCTCCACGCTCATGCCGAATACTTCCGAGATGCGCTCGATATTGGCGAGCGTCGGCATGGCGTCCGATTTGCACCAGTGATACACCGTGTTAGCTGAAACGCCTATCTTCTGAGCCAGCTTGTTGTGGCTCATTCCCGCCTGTGTCCGCAATTCCTCAATGCGCCGAACGATACTGTTCACTTCAAACCTCATTCCCGTTCCATATAGTTCCGCTTGGTAGCGGGATATAGGTCTATTGTAAAAGAGGTTTGTTATCGGTATAAAGTGGTTTGTTTCTAATTAAATGTCGGTTTTGTTGTGAGTTCGACAAACTCTCCCGCCGTTCGACAAAATAAGTCATGCAGGTTTCGTAAGGATATAGAAGTGAAATGATATACTAATATCAATAAACATATAGGAGAAGGTCATGCTTACAACAGAAAGAGAAATGCTTGAAACGGACGAAAAGATATTGACGGCGTTCTGTTCGATCGGGTGCAACCTGCTGTTCAATCGGTATGCGATGGAAAACGTCGTCCTCGGAAACACGAAGCCGGGAGAGAAAATTCCCTACGGGCAATATTTGCACGCGCTCGGCTTGCAGAAGTGCGAACGGTTTCTCCTGCGTGCTGCCATTCGCGGAGATGTGATCGATGAGGAGGAGCGAATTGCCATCAAACCTACGGAGGAGTACTGCCGCCTGTTTTATGTCGAGCAAGTGAAGCGCATCTTTGCACGCGCACCGAAATGCAGAACAAATGACGAGGACCTTCTCAAATACAAATACGGCCTCGGAGAATACCTTGAGGAGCTTTATTCATTGTTCCTCGAAGTACTTTCCGTAGAGCCGAGAGAAAACAGCGCAGACCTGTTTACGGCGATCTCAGAGAGGCAAAGCTGCATTGAGAGCAATACTGCCTGCACCTGTTTCCTCTTTGCCCTCAAAATAAAAAAACTGCGGCATGGAAGCCGCATCGACCGATATATCCATTCAATTCCCTTCCCGAATGACTATGTGCGCCGCCTTTTCCAAGTCCGCAAAGGGCATTATATCCTGACGAACGCCGATACGGACAGCCTCGATTATAAGTTGGCACTGCTCTCCTGCTTTACCTTCTATACCGCCGAAAACCAAGCCGCCTTCATGCAAAAGCTCAAAGCGTGGGAAAGCAAGAGATAGTCGAACGATATGACTGACAATGCGGTTACATCCTTTTTTCTTTCGGCGTAGAGGTTGGCGGATTTTGCCTGCGCCGTCAAGGACAGGAAAATATTGCAAGCATCCCATCTCATCGGTATTCTTCCACCTTTGAGATGGAATTTTTATTTCAAGCAATATTTTCCGCGCGTAAGGTCTTATCCCAAAGGACATGGCAAGGACCTTATCCTTGACGGCGGCGAGCAAATCCGCTCTTTCGGGGGTGCCGAAAGAAAAAAGGAGGTGATTGGAGATGGGTAACGTTTTGTCCCGGGCAGTTCCCGGTTTATCTGCCAAAAACTACACTTGTTTCAGAAACGGCAACGGCTGTTGCGGTTCCCTGCCACAAAATGCGCTATCTTTTTCCTGCCGAAATGGGATATAGTATGAACGACGCGAAGGCAACCAACCAGGCTTTCGGTCTGCTATATCATTTGACGGAGATACTCTCTCCGGGAAGGTTCAGGATGACGCAAGAGGAACGCAAAAAACTGATAACCGACTTCTTGTCCGCCAATGCGGGCAGAAGCGATGAAGACACGGCGAGGATGCTGAATATGCTCGTCGAGTCTTTGGCGTACTCCAAATTGCAGGAACTTCTTCCGCAGGCACAGGCGCAGGGCAAGGCGGAAACACCGCCGCAGCCCGAGAAGAAAAAGAAGCACTTCATCAAATTTACGAAAAAGGAGCTTGATCAAATGAATGGCAAATTTAAGAATATGTTTGCCCACGGCGATAAGATCATCACATACCGCCAAAAGAAGAACGGCGTCTATGAAATCAGATTCCGCCGCCAGGGCGTAGACATCAACGTTTCTTCCAAGGACCCCTCCGTCCTCAAAAAGAAATTCATCGAAGCATTCAACAACTACATTGCTACGGGAAGCGCAAAGCCCAGAACCATGCACACCGTTCTCTTTAACAACTGTGCGTTGAGCTGGCTCTCCCTCAAAGAGAAAACGACCAAAGAGACCACCTTCCGCGAGTACAAGCGTCTCTTTGAACACGACATCGCCCCGGCGTTTGCCGATAAAACGCTTGCAGAGGTCGACAGAGAGTTTATCCAGAACTTCTTGTTCCGATATACGGAAGAAGGAAAGATGCGCACGGCGCAGAAACTTCATCTCATTCTCCGCTGTATCTTCGATTTGGCGGCAAGCGACTATAAGTTTAATTCCCCGATGGAAAAGGTCGTCCTCCCCCGCCATCAGAGCAAGAAGGGCTCCGCCTTTACATACGAAGAAGAAAAGCAGCTCGTCGAGTTCTGCATCAACAACCCCAAACTCTCGGCGTCGTCTGCACTGCTCGTTCTACTCTATACGGGCGTAAGAAGGAGTGAGCTTGCAACGCTGCGCATCCTCGATGAGAACTGGCTGGAATGCGATACAAGCAAGGAAAAGATGGGCAATGACCTCGTTTCGCGAAAGATCCCCATCACCCCGATGCTTCGCAAGGTCATGCCCCATATCGACTTCGAGAAGGCAAAGCATACCAACCTCAATACCATCAACACGACGCTCAAACGGCTGTTCCCGCACCACCATACGCATGAGCTGCGCTACACGTTCATCACCCGTTGCAATGTGCGCGTTCAAAAAGGAAACTACGAAAAAATAATCGCATCAAAGCAGCTGTTTTCAATGAGATAAAAAGTCGCGGTCCTAACAGACCGCGACTTTTTATAAAGCATTTTATCGGCGTCGAATGGCGCTGAAGCATCCGAACCGCTATAAGGTATGAAGCCCGACACTTTCGTGCGAGACCTTTTCCGTCTCGCTTGCCGAACCTTCCGCCTCCGGAACAGTACGAGGAATATGAACGGAAAATGTACTCCCCTTCCCGAACTCGGAAGAGACCTCGATCTTCCATCCGTGGAGGTCGGCAATGCGCTTGCAGATGGCAAGCCCCAGCCCGATCCCATGCCCGTGACGAGAAGCATCTGCCTGATAATAGGCCAGAAAGATATGCTTCATCGTCTCCTCCGTCATGCCGATCCCGTCATCGCGGAAGGAGACGACGATCTCCTCGGCATTCTCTCGTGCGGAAAGAGCTATGTGTCCGTGTTCTCCCGTATATTTGACCGCATTGGAGAAGAGATTGATCCAAAGCTGCCGCGACAGCGCTTTGGAAGCGGAAACGGCAATGTGGCCTATCTCGATCTCCACCGTCTGCCCTTTCTTGTCCGCCGCCTCATAAAGTTCTAAGATACATTCTCCGATCTCTTCATCGAGATAACACGGTTCGCGGTCAAGGATGATATTCTGCGCGTCAAACTTGCCGAAGAGCAGCGTCATCTCCGCAAGACGGGAAAGGCGTGCGCTCTCCTCGGCAATGATCTTGCAGTACCTTTCCTGCTCTTCCTGCGAAAGGGCTTTATCACGATACAACAGTTCTGCAAAGCCCTTGATCGAGGCGATGGGCGTCTTGAACTCATGCGAAAAATTGCGGATGAAATCGCTTTTGAGGATAGCGACGGAGTTGAGCTCACCGATAGCAGCATTAAACTTTGTGATGATCTTATCGAGATGCACATCGTATCTCGTGAGCGGGAGCCGTGCCGTAAGGTCGCCCTCCGATATGGCGTCTAAAACGCGGTCGATGTCACGGATGAGCTGCGTCTGCTTCTTCATTGCATAATACGTCATGACGGCGGAGACGGCGATCCCGCAGCACACCGCACCGATGATGAGGAGGATCGCTTCCCAGCTCTCGATGCCTACATTGAGGAGCAGCAGGACGATGAGCACCGCAAAGATGATGACGGCAGCCAACAGATAGCCGACGAGCGTATTCAGGAGCACGCGCAGGAAATACCGCGAGCTACGCCTCTTCATGACGCACCCCCTGATAGCCGATGCCCATCACCGTCTTAATGCCGAT
This sequence comes from Bacillota bacterium, assembly GCA_003343805.1. GTDB lineage: Bacteria > Bacillota > Clostridia > Christensenellales > Borkfalkiaceae > Gallimonas > Gallimonas intestinavium. Next base: position 5,474 of record QAKM01000071.1, read on the forward strand.
CTCGGGGAAAGGTTCGATCTGTTTGCGGATCTGAGAGATGAACACTTTGACGATGCCGTCGTCCACCTCCGAATCGACGCCCCAAAATTCATGAAAGAGCTGCCATTTGGAAAGCACCTTCTCGGGATAGAGCAGCAGCTTGAAGAGGATCCCGAACTGCGTCTTGGTGAGCGTGACACTCTGCCCGCGCGCCGCATGGGAGACGGTGTGCGTGTCACTGTCGAGCACGGTCCCGCCCACAACGATCTTGCGGTCGGTCCTGATCTTGGCGCGGCGAAACACCGCTCTCACGCGCATCAGCAGCTCGTCACAGTCGACGGGCTTGACCATATAGTCGTCGACACCGCTTTCAAAACTGATGCCCTTGTCGCCGATCGCATCTTTCGCCGTCACCATGATGACGGGGAGTTCGCGGCTCATCTTGCGTACTTCGCGGACGAGCTCATTGCCCGAAAGGTTCGGCATCATTTCGTCACAGATGAGCATATCGATATGACGGTCCAAAAACACATCGAGGGCTTCCGCTCCGTCCCCGGCCGTCAAAATGGAAAACCCTTCCCTGCTCAGGACTGCCGTCAAAAGCGTAAGGATATTTTTATCGTCATCGGCGATCAGGATCGTCATCTCGCGCCCTCCTTTCTATCCCCATTATAGCATACTACGGTTAAATTTGGGTAAATTTTTTATCTTCACTTCAAATTGACCGTTTTTTAACCGCAACTTAACCGCATCCGTGATATGATAAAGAAAAAAGTGAGGAACTTCCATGAAAGCCAAACCGCCGCACCTGCATCGCAAACTTCAAAACAAGAGGGAGGTAAGATCATGACAACAAAACTACACAAAAAGCTCGACTGCATCCTTTGCTGTCTCTTGGCGCTCTTCGCGCTGCTGATGATGGCGGGCTGTAAGGACAAAGAACTCGAGATGCGCCTCGGCACATGGACTGCCGAAAACATCCATGTCGGCAGCACCGAGATCGCGAAACTTGAAGTGAGCATCCTCGACGACGCCTCTGATGAGGGCGATGATGTCCTGCTCGTGGGAGAAGAACGTTACCGCCTTGCCGTTGTCATCAACGGAGAGGAGATAGCGGACGTCGGCGTGATGTACTATACGAACACCCTGAACTGCACCTTCTCTTGGAACGGACAGGAGATGGCCTTTGAAGGGACGCTGAAAGAGTCGCGGGAAACGGGCGCCGTTTACATGGACGCCCACCTCCGCGTGATCGGCGGCGATATGCAAAGTTTTATGATGGAAGCGAAATAAAATGATTTGGAGGAAACTATGAGAAGTGCAAAAACAAGAAATTTAGTTGCTGTTATATTAGCGGCATTAATGGTGTTAACTTCACTGATTGCCGTCAGCATGAAGGCCACAGATGTTTCTGCGGCTACATACGAACCGCAAGGGAGCTCAGCAGACTATAACGAATCATATGTGAAACAACAAACCATATCTGACTTCATTAAAGAAGATCAGACCGTTATCAGTCAAAGAGAAATCAATGACTTTGAGGGCAATAAATTTGTGCTATATGAATTAGCGCCTACAGGCTACGCTATTTATAGCATCAAAGGCACAGCAAGTGTATTTGTAGAAGGCGCATTATCGATGAACTCTCCTTTTTATTCTTACGCGGATAAAGATGTTGTCTACTTGGGTTTTGGCGAATATTATTATGAACAAGATGATAAGTACATCAACATCTTAACCGCTGATGAATACACTCGGACAGATTTGCCAAGCGGATTCCATCTGAAAGAGGATGCGTATTATGAAACTCCTCAGATCTCTACATACGGAACGTCTTTTGAAGATACGCCTCAGCCAGGAAAGACAGTGAATCTGGATGGGTACGTTCGAATTGCCGACCATGCGTATTTCGAAAACTTAACTAAGTTCCCTCAGAATTCGCAAGGGACATGTGCAATTGTTGCGACACAATTTTATGGACACTCATTGAAGAAAGACATCAACGGAAGAAAATAAGCGTATGAGTTCAGATAACCCATACGCTTATCGTTATTTATTGAGTTTGTGCCGTAAGACGGACGCTATATCGACTTTGTATACGATATCTATCTCGCGCTCTTTTCCTGTCGTCTTCGGAGATCCTCCGATGATAATTCTATCAATCAGTTCATAGCACATCTCTCTGCTAAGCTCGGGCGCTTCGAGGTATTTTTTGATGTTCCGTATAAACTCATCCGCGCTCTGTATTGTGTTTTCCGTTTCTGTAAGTTTTGCTTCTTTTTCTGCGATTTCAGTTTCCAGCTTTTTCTGCTCGTCGGAGTATTTCTGTATAAAGCCGATGCAGATATCTTCGGGCATTTTGCCTCTCACCCTGTCTTCGTAAGCGACTTGCATAAGTCGGGATAATTCTTCCGTGCGTTTACGTTTTGCCTGCAATTCTTTTTTTGTGGACTTAATCGCCTGATCCGCAAGTTCAGCGTTATGCCGTATAAAGTCCTCACGGACAGCTTTCTCGTCAAGGACGATCCTTTGCGCCATTTCCCGTATATCGCCGAGAACGATTTCTTCTACTACTTTTGCCGATATGAAATGCGAAAAACAATATGCCTTCCCGTATCGGATGTGATGACCGCAATCAAAGTGGTATAATCTGGTTCCTTTACGGCTAATCGATGTGCAAAGTTTCATCTTGTTTCCGCAGTCGGCGCAGAAGAGAAATCCGGATAGCGGATGCGTGTAGCCTATTTTTGTTTTTCTGCCTTGTGCAACAGACTTTTTGCGTTCTTTTACTTTGTCCCAAAGTTCCTGTGAAATGATGGGCTCATGGTTGTTGTAAACGACAGCCCATTCGCTTTCATCTTTTCTAAATCGCTTATGATTTTTATAGGACAGTGAAGTCCAGCGCAACTGTGCCATATGTCCGATGTATATGGTATTATTCAGCATATCTCTTATTGTACTGGCTAACCACAATCCTATCCCGTATGGTCTGGGCTTTTGTCCGAGAACAGTATGCGCATATACTGCCGGCGACATTACTCCTTCAAGATTCAGTGTTTCCGAGATTTTCAACGGACTCATCCCCGAAGCGTACATCTCAAAGATACGTTTTACTATCGGCGCGGTTTCTTCGTCTATGACGGGCGTCCGTCTTTTATCCGCACCTATTTTATATCCGTAAGCAGCTTTCTTGGCTGTATAGATCCCTTCTTTTGCATGAGCTTTCTTTACCGCGCGAATTTTCTTGCTCGTATTAGCCGCGTGCCACTCGTTAAAGACGTTCATGATAGGCATCATCTCCATTGCGCCGCTGTCTCGGTTTTCTGTATCGACGTTATCTTGTATGGCGATAAATCTGATACCGAACGCCGGAAACACATAATCTATATACTGCCCGACCTCGATATAGTTCCTGCCGAACCTTGACAGGTCTTTGACGATAATGGTATTGATTACGCCCGTCTTGGCATCGTCTAAAAGCCGCTGCACTTCCGGTCTCTGAAAGGTAGTCCCCGAAATGCCGTCATCTATGTATTCGTCGTGTATCTCAAAGCCGCGCTCCTCGGCATACTTGCGGAGTATCGTTCTTTGGTTGTCTATTGACACCGATTCGCCCTGACGTTCGTCCTCTTGGGAAAGTCTGTAATACAATCCCGCTATGTAGTGTTTCTGTTTCATATCGTTTACCTCACTTTTTCATTGTGCGTTGCACGGCAATGGACTTCATCGTCTGTTCAAAGTCTTTGCCGCCGTTGAAATATCTGCGGACATAATAGGTTTGACTGCCCACAGTCTTTCGTTTGCTGATAGACGGAGAGAAGAAGTAATTATTCTCGAAATCTTCTATCCTGCCGTAAATCGTTTTGACCTCAATGTTGTTCATTTTT
>QAKM01000030.1:0-13985 GCA_003343805.1 Bacillota bacterium
GGTGTGGTCGCCGATGATCTTGATGGAGTTCTTGTTCGCGCCGACCGTGCCGTCCGAGCCGAGACCGTAGAACTTGCACGAGGTGGAGCCTGCGGGAGCCGCGTCGAACTTCTCGGAGAAGTCGAGCGAGGTGTTCGTCACATCCTCGTAGATACCGACGGTGAAGTGGTTCTTGGGCTCGTCCTTTTCGAGGTTCTTGTAGACGGAGAGCACCATCGAGGGGTTGAATTCCTTGGAGCCGAGGCCGTATCTGCCGCCGACGACGGTGATGTCCTTCATGCCGTGCTCGAGGAGCGCGGTGCAGACGTCAAGATAGAGGGGCTCGCCGAGGGAACCGGGCTCCTTGGTGCGGTCGAGGACAGCCATCTTCTTGCAGCTTGCGGGGATGGCCTTCACGAAGGCTTCGGAGACGAAGGGACGATACAGGCGGACCTTGATGAGGCCGTACTTCTTGCCCATCGCGTTGAGCTTGTTGATGGACTCTTCCACCGTCTCTGCGCCCGAACCCATGATGACGATGACTTCTTCTGCATCGGGAGCGCCGACGTAGTCGAAGAGGTGGTAGCTCCTGCCCGTGAGCGCGGAGACTTCGTCCATCATCTCCTGCACGATGGCGGGAGCGGCGAGGTAGTAGCTGTTCGCGGTCTCGCGGTTCTGGAAGTAGGTGTCGCCGTTCTGCGCGGTACCCTTCTGGATGGGGTGCTCGGGGTTGAGCGCCCTTGCGCGGAAGTCGGCAATGTCCTTTTCAAGGCCCTTCTTGTCGACGATCGCCTTCATTTCCTCATAGGAGATGACGTCGATCTTACTTACCTCGTGCGAGGTGCGGAAGCCGTCGAAGAAGGAGATGAAGGGAACGCGCGCACGGAGGGTCGCAAGGTGCGCGACGAGGGCGAGATCCATGACTTCCTGCACCGAACAGGAGGAGATCATGGCAAAGCCCGTCTGACGGCAGGCCATGACGTCGGCATGGTCACCGAAGATGTTCAGAGAGTGTGCGGCGAGCGCGCGCGCCGAAACGTGCATGACCATGGGGAGAAGTTCGCCCGAGATCTTGTACATATTGGGGATCATGAGAAGGAGCCCCTGCGAAGCGGTGTAGGTCGTCGTCAGCGCGCCTGCGGAGAGCGAGCCGTGCACGGCGCCGGCGGCACCGCCTTCGGACTGCATCTCTGCGATGCGGAGCTTCTGTCCCCACATATTCACTCTGCCCTGGGTGGCCCACTCATCCGCGGACTCCGCCATGGGCGAGGAAGGCGTGATGGGGTAGATGGCCGCTACTTCCGAGAAGGCGTAAGCGACGTGGGAGGCGGCGGTATTGCCGTCGATTGTCATTTTAGTCATCCTAAAACCTCCATAAATATTTAAAAGTTCATCGTTTGGGCACGCGAAAAGGATAGCGCCCTTCCGCCGCCTCCTATATTATAGCGGCTTTCCCGCCCGAAGTCAAGGCTCATTTTCAAAAAAAGAGCAATAAAATACAGATTTCTTTGCGCGTTTCGGTCATTGCGTGCAAAATCGCGTTTGCACGGCGCTTTCGGTTGTGTAATCTCGCCGCCTATGGTATAATGTGGAAAAATACGGGCAAGAGGTAGAATATGTTACAGGTCACGGGCGTCAGCCTGCAATACGGCAGCAAAAAACTCTTCGAGGACGTCAACCTCAAATTCACGAACGGCAACTGCTACGGCATCATCGGTGCCAACGGCGCGGGCAAATCCACCTTTTTGAAGGTCCTCTCGGGCGAGATCGAACCCAACAAGGGCGAAGTGACGCTCGGCAAGAACGAGCGTATGTCCGTGCTCGCGCAGAATCAGAACAAATACGACTTCGAGACGGTGCTGCGCACGGTCATGCTGGGCCATAAGCGCCTCGTCGAAGTGATGGACGAAAAGGATGCCCTCTACGCGCACGCCGAGTTCACCGAAGAGGACGGCGTGCGGGCGGCGGAGCTCGAGAGCGAGTTTGCCGAGCTCGGCGGCTGGGAGGCGGAGAGCGAGGCGGAGACCCTCCTCAACGAGCTCGACATCCCCTCCGAATATCACTATCTGCAGATGGGCGAGCTGGACGCCAAGCAGAAGGTCAAGGTCCTTTTGGCGCAGGCGCTCTTCGGCAATCCCGACGTCCTGCTCCTGGACGAGCCCACCAACAACCTCGACTTAAAGACGGTGCGCTGGCTGGAGAACTACCTTCTCGACTTCGAGAACACCATCATCATCGTCTCGCACAACCGCCACTTCCTGAATAAGGTCTGCACGCACATCTGCGATGTGGACTACGGCAAGATCAACCTCTTCCTCGGCAACTACGATTTCTGGTATCAGACTTCCCAGCTCATGGCGCGCCAGCAGAAGGACGCCAACAAGAAGGCGGAACAGCGCGCCGCCGAACTCAAGGAGTTCATCGCCCGCTTTGCGGCGAACGCGAGCAAGTCCCGCCAGGCGACGTCCCGCAAGAAGGAGCTCGAAAAGCTCACCATCTCCGACTTCAAGCCCTCTCTGCGCAAGTATCCCTTCATCGACTTTAAGTACGAGCGCGAGATCGGCAACGATATCCTCACCGTCGAGGGCCTCACCAAGAAGGGTTTCTTCGAGAACGTCTCCTTCACCGTGCAGAAGGGGGACAAGATCGGCATTTTGTGCGATAAGTCCACCTCGATCACCATGCTCTACGACATTCTGACGGGCAAGGAGGAGCCCGACGAAGGCACCGTCAAGTGGGGCAAGACCATCGCCTATTCCTACTTCCCGCAGAACAATTCCGAGTACTTCGACGGCTGTTCCTTGACGCTCGTGCAGTGGCTCTCGCAGTTCTCCAAGGACCACTACGAGGAGTACCTGCGCGGCTGGCTGGGGCGGATGCTCTTCTCGGGCGAGGAGGCGCTCAAGGAGGCGAAGGTGCTCTCGGGCGGCGAGAAGGTGCGCTGTATGCTCGCCAAGATGATGCTCGAGGGCGGCAACTTCCTCATCTTCGATGAGCCCACCAACCACCTCGACCTCGAGTCCATCACCTCGCTCAACAACGGGCTCACCGCCTTCAAGGGCTGTATGCTCCTGACGTCGCACGACCAGGAGCTCATGAACACCGTTTGTAACCGCATCATCGTTCTGGACGGCACCAAGGTGTACGATAAGAGCATCACCTTCGACGAATACCTCGACAGCACCGAAAATTAACGTTTTTTCCGGCAGGAGCACATCTGCTCCCGCGCGGCGGCCCGTCCGGGCCGCCGCGCGGGAGTTTTTTTGCGCTCATTTTCGGGCCGCAAGGGGCGCGTTCGGGGGCAAAAATCGGGTTTCCCGCCAGGTTTCCCGACTTTTTTACAAAAATCGACGACTTTTGTAAAAAAATCAATGACTTTTTTACAAAAATAGCTTTACAGCGGCAAAAAGTTGAATTATAATACAAGTATCATTTCATTTCGGGAGCGGAATATGAAAGCGCAACGGGTTTTGATCCTGGAAAGCAACGAAGCATTTGCACAAGAACTGAAGGAATGTGTCCTCGCGCGCGAAGGCTATGAAGTCTGCGGCATGACGGGGAGCGGCGAAGAGGGCATCGCCCTTCTGAAGAGCGAAGATCCCGACATCGTGATCCTGAGCCTCTTTCTGAAGGGGTTCGATGGGTTCACGGTGATGGAGGAGGCCAAGCGGAGCGAGCGGAAGTGTGCGTTCATCGTCATGGGCAACTTTTCGGACGATAAGATCATCAACCGTGCCATTGCGCTCGGGGCCAGATACTATCTCATGAAGCCCGTCGATGCGTCCGTCGTGGCCGACCGGGCGGCGGAGGTCGCGGGGGAACCGCTGCCCGTCCGGCGCGAGAGCCTCGAACGCCGCCGCGCCAACTCGCTGGACGAGCGTATCAGCAACATCTTCATCTCCATCGGCATCCCGCCCCACATCAAGGGGTATGCGTATCTGCGCGAGGGCATCAAGATGGCCGTCGAGGATCCGCACGTCATCAACAATGTGACGAAGGGGCTGTATCCCGTCATCGGCGAGAAGTTCTCCACGACGGCGAGCAAGGTGGAGCGCGCCATCCGCCATGCCATCGAGGTCGCCTGGAACCGCGGCCGCATCGAGGCGGTCAATGCCATCTTCGGCGCGCGGGTGTACATCGGCACCGAGAAGCCGACCAACAGCGAGTTCATCGCGCTCGTTGCCGACAAGCTCATTCTCGAAAACATGGGCTGAACGTTTTATCAGCGGGGAGTCGCCTTTCGTGCGGCGGAAAATGCTTTCGGGCCGTCCTTCGGGGCGGCTCTTTTGCGTGCCGGGCGCAGGGGAGGGCCGCTTCCCTGTGAAAAAAAATTTCATACGTAAGCACTTGCCAACCGCAGGCGGATGTTGTACAATAGGGGTAGCAGAAAAACCGTATCAGGGGGCAGAGCCCATGTTTCATGTCGTGCTCGTCGAGCCGGAGATCCCGCAGAACGCGGGCAACATCGCGCGCACCTGCGCCGCCACGGGGTGTGTTTTGCACCTCGTCAAGCCGCTCGGTTTTGAGATCTCCGATAAATATTTGAAGCGGGCGGGGCTCGATTATTGGCACCTCGTCCGCGTCGTGCTGCACGAGAGCGTGGAGGAAGCACTCTCGGGCGTTCCCGAAGAAAAACTGCACTTCTTCACGACGAAGTCGTCCCGCATCTATTCGGAGGCGAGCTACCGCGAAGGGGACTATCTCGTGTTCGGCAAGGAGACGAAGGGCCTGCCCGATGCGCTGCTCCTCGCCCATCCGGCGGCGTGCGTGCGCATCCCCATGCGGGAGGAGGCGCGTTCGCTCAACCTGAGCAATTCGGCGGCGATCGCCGTGTATGAGGGGCTTCGGCAGAACGGGTTTCCCCTGCTCGCGACGGCGGATGCGGAGCACCGCCTCGACCTTTCATGAGCGTTCCCGCAAAGCGGGGCGCGGGGTTGAGGGGGCTGGCCGTCGGCGTGCTGCTCCTCGTGCTTGCGGCGGCCGCCGTCTTTGTGCTTTTGCCCCGGCCCGAGGCGGCGGGGGAGGCGCAGCGCTTTCCCTGCCTCTGGGAGGACGGGACCGAGCGCGAAGTGACGCTCTCTTCCGCGGTCTCCTGTCTTGCGGGCGTGTCGCAGGAGGGCGTCCTGCTCGAACGGGAGGGGAGCACGGGCATGGTACCCGCCTCCGAAACATTGAGAACGGTCGTCTCCGTGCTGGAGGGCGGCACGCTTTTGGAGCTCCTGACGCTGGACGGGAGCGGGCTCACTTCTCTCGAGGCCTATGCCGTGGAAGAATTTTACGGCGACCGGGCATACTATGACGGCGAGCCCTTTGCATGGGACGGCACCCGCGTATGGCGCACGGAGGAGACGGAATTTTCCGAAGTCGTGCTGCTTCAAGGCGGTTTTTCGGGAAATTTCCTCTTTTCGTCCGGCGCGCGCACCCTGTGGCTGTGCGCGGAGGGCGAAGTGGAAGAAAACGAGCTTACAGAGAGCGCGCTCACCCGTGTCATCGCCCAAGCGCCCTACTTTTTCCGCGACGGCGCGCTGTGGGAGGAACGGTACGGCGTCGAGCGCTTTGTGGCGCAGCTCCCGCCAGGCTGTACGTTTGAAGAAGTAGCCGCTTCCGAATAAACTTCCGCGAGGAGGGGTTCCCTCCGCTGCTTAAAAGCTCCGCAAAACGGGTATCAGATACAGAAACGGACAAGAAATTCAAATGAAGAGAAGACTGCGCATTTTACTCAGCCGCTTTACGTTGGTGGCACTCACGATCATCGCCCTGTTCCTTGCAGGGTTTTTGGTCGTGGCGGGCGCGTTCTATCTTTTAAAACTCATCTTGGAGGCGGTCTTTGCGAGCGGGGCGGAGTGGGTCGACCTCATCTTCCGCGCCGTGGGGTGGATCGTCGTCGTGGCGACGGCCATCCACATCATCAACCGCAACATGATGCCCGAGGCAAAGGTCCTGTGGCTGTTGTGCATCGTTGCGTTCAATGCCTTCGGCGTCGCCATCTACGCCGTCTTTTCCTACAACCGCCCCTCGCGCCGGCAGCGGAAGAAGTTCCTCGTCCTCAAGGAGGAGGCGCATAAATTCACCCGCCCGATGCTCTCGGAGGGGGATCTCAAGGCGGAGATGGGCCGTTGGGCGGGAGTATCGCGCGCGCTCTCCGTCAAGAACGGGCACGCCGTCGTCTATCGCCATACGCAGACGAAGTACTTCCCGACGGGCGAAGATTTTTTCCGCCACTTCCTCTTCGATCTGCAGCGCGCAAAGAAGTACATCTTTCTCGAATACTTCATCATCGAATACGGCGTCATGTGGGGGGCGGTCCTCGATGTCCTCAAAGCCAAGGCGGCGGAGGGCGTCGAGGTGCGCGTCCTCTACGACGACATCGGCAGCATGGGCTATGTGCGCGCGGGGTACTATAAGTATCTGCGCAGACAGGGCATCAAGTGCTATAAATTCAACCCCTTCGTGCCCGTCGTCTCCAACTTCCACAACAACCGCGATCACCGCAAGATCGCCGTCATCGACGGGAAGGTCGCCTACACGGGCGGCATCAACCTCGCCGACGAGTACATCAACGTCAAACAGCCCTACGGCAACTGGAAGGATACGGCGGTGCGCCTCGAGGGCGAGGGCGCCAAGAGCCTCTTATTCATGTTCCTGCGCTTCTGGGACCTGTGCAGCGGCGAGACGGAGGACTTTTCGAGGTTTCTCCCCGAAGAGAGCGCCTTGCCCGCGGGCGAGGGGCTCGTACAGCCCTACAGCGACGGCCCCTTCCCCCTCTACGGGCGGCATCTGGGCGAGGATCTCTACATCAACATCTTAAGCGTCGCCGAAAAGTATGTGTGGATCATGACACCCTATCTCATCCTGGACTACCGGATGCGCGAGGCGCTCGTGTCGGCGGCGGCGCGCGGGGTGGACGTGCGCATCGTCGTGCCCCACATCCCCGACAAAAAGACGGCGTTTGCGCTCACGCGCTCCAACTACATGGCGCTCATCAAGGGCGGCGTGAAGATCTATGAATATACGCCCGGCTTTGTCCACGCCAAGAGCTTTCTCTCTGACGACGAGGTGAGCGTGGTGGGGACGATCAATCTCGATTACCGCTCGCTGATGCACCACTATGAGAACGCCGTCCTGATGTACCGCACGGCAGCCAATGCGGAGCTCAAGGCGGACTACGAGGCGACCTTCAAAAAGTGCGCCCTGCAGACGGAAGAGGATGCGAAAAAGAGCGTCGTGTGGCGGGGGATGTGTGAGATATTGAAAGCCTTCGCTCCTCTATTCTGAGCCGCGGAGGATCTGCGTCGCATCTCTTTGTCGCGCTTGCGTTTTTTTTCGGTCACTTACCTCTCTGTAAGCTCCCTTCAAAAAATCCGCGCGCTCCTCGACCTGCTCGCATCTTCTCCGCGGCTTGCCGCAAAGGATCTGCGTTGCATCTCTTCGCGGTGGGTCTGAAAAAAACCAAAGGAGAACATGATGATCCATTCCTTGGCGGGCGGGGTGCTCGCGGACGGAGAAATTTATACCTTTGCCAAAGTCCGGACGGGGGAGGCGGCTATGTGGTACCTCGTGCCCGAGCTCGTCTTTGTGAAGGAGGGCGACAGGGTGCTCGTACCCGAAGGGCATCTCACGCGCGAGGGCGTCGTGGAAAAGCTCGAGCGCTGTACCCGACAGACGGCGCCCGTTCCCGTGAGCCGCGCCAAAGAGATCGTCGGGCTCGCGCAAAACAGTTGACAACCCGCCGCCCTCCGTGCTATCATGGGGAGGCATAGGGGAGTAGAAGGCCCCCTCGGGCGGTATTCTTCCACATACTGCAGCGATGGCTGCGGGGGATATCTGAAATTTTGAGACCTGTGCACGGAACGCTTCTTCGGCGCGCCGTGCACGGGTCTTTTTATTTTAAAGATCGAAGGATAACGGATATGAGCATTTACGACATTGTCTTTCTGGGCGCGGCGCTCTCGATGGATGCGGCGGCGGTCGGTATGGCGAACGGCATGGCAGAGCCGGGGATGAGCCGCAAAAAGATGCTGCTCATCGCCCTCTTTTACGGCGTCTTTCAGGGCGGGATGCCCCTTTTGGGGTATTACGGGAGCGCGGCGTTTTCCTCGCTCGTCGAACGCATCGCGCCCTGGCTTTCCTTTCTTCTCCTCGGCTTTCTGGGCGGAAAGATGCTCCTCGACGCCGCACGGGAGGAGGAAGAGCGCTATTTGCGGAAGCGGGGGAAACTCGGCCTCTCCGCCCTCACCGCGCAGGCCGTCGCCACATCCATCGATGCGCTCGCCGTCGGCGTCTCCTTCATGGCGCAGGAGGCGGCGGGATCGCTCGCAGTCGGGGTGCCCCTCTGCACCCTCATCATCGCCGTCACGACCTTTCTTTTGTCCCTCGCTGCGGTGCAGGTGGGAAAACTTGCGGGCGACAAGTTCTCGGGCGGGGCGCAAAAGACAGGCGGGCTGGTGCTCCTCCTCATCGGCATCAAGCTGTTGTTTGAAGCATTTTGAATAATTTTTTGCCGCACGCCTTGACAAACCCTGCCCCCTCTGTTATACTATAAACGGGAACGCGCCCGTGCGGCGCGCCCGATACAGGAGAAGAGAGGGTAAAAAGATGAAACAAAACAAGGAACCCAAGCGCTACGATTTTACGCGCAAACCCAAAAAGCCAAGTCCGCTCTGGATGTGGATCGCCAACCATTTTGCCATCGATCCCCGCCTCAAGGGGCGGCCGCTCACCATCAACAAGATCAACATGGAGGGCATCAAACCGCCCTATCTCTTGCTCGCCACGCACGCAAGTATGCTCGATTTCCCCGTCATGTACAAGGCCGTCGCGCCCTACGGGGCCAACAACGTCGTCGCCATCGACGCCATCCGCGATGTGGGCGATTGGCTCATGCGGCAGCTCGGGTGCATCTGCAAGCGCAAATTTGTCAAGGATCTGCACCTCATCAAGAACATGAAGTACAGCATCGAGACGCTCGGGGATATCGTCTGCGTCTATCCCGAGGCGCGCTATTCCTTTGACGGCACGACTTCCTTTTTGCCCGATTCGCTGGGCAAGTCGGGCAAGCTCATGAAGGTCCCCGTCGTCGTCCTTCGGATGTACGGCCCCTTCATCTCCGCGCCGCAGTGGAACAAGGTGGAGCAGCACCTTCCCCTGCGCGCCGACCTCGTCTGCGTTGCGAACGCGGAGGAAGTCAAGACGCTCTCCGCCGCCGAGCTCAACGCGCGCATCCACAAGGAATTGCAGCGCGACGAGTACGCCTGGCAGAAGGAGGAGGGCATCCGCAATACGTATGAAAAGCGCGCCGAAGGGCTGCATCACATCCTTTATCAGTGCCCGCACTGCAAGAAGGAGTTCGAGATGTACACGAAGGGCACCAAGATCTGGTGCAATGCCTGCAAGAAGGTGTGGGAGATGAGCGAGCTGGGCGAACTTCACGCCGAAGAGGGGGAGACGGAGTTCTCGCACATTCCCGACTGGATGGCATGGGAGAGAAAGAACGTGCGCGAGGAAGTGGAGAGCGGGAAATACCGCTTCGAGGACGACGTCACCGTGCATACCCTGCCCAACGCCAAGCGCTTCTACGATCAGGGCATGGGCAAGCTTGTGCAGACCGTCGAGGGCACCCATCTTACCTGCACCGCCTACGGCAAGCCCGTCGATCTCTTCTGGGAGGGGACGGAGCTCGAGAGCGTGCACGTCGAGTTCGACTATCCCTTCCGCAAGGATAAATATAAGAAGAATATCTTCGGCGACTGCATCGACATCTCGGTGCATGACGACAGCTATTGGCTGCATCCCGTCTCGAACCGCACGCAGCTTTCTAAATTCTCCTTTGCAACGGAGGAGATCTTCCGGCTGGCGCAGGAGCGGGTGAAGAAAGAGCATTCCGCCAAGCAAAATTGAAAAGCATTCATCGGCATTGAAACGTATTCATCGGATGAATACTTTGCCGCCCTTACGACATGAATTTGCAAACCAACTCTCAGGCGCCTTGAAAGGCGCTTGACTTTTTTTGTGCGGCAAGTTACAATTTGAAAAAGGCGGCATTTTGCCGCAGAACATCTGAAAAAAACCGTTTGGGAGCAGAGTTTTGAAACATCTTTTCTCCTGTCTCAGGCGCTTTAAAGCGGAGTGTGTCCTCGCGCCCCTCTTCAAGCTCCTGGAGGCAAGCCTCGAACTCATCACGCCCCTCATCGTCGCGCTCATTGTCGATCGGGGCATCGCGGAGGGGGATAAGTCCTTCATCGTCCTCATGTGCCTCGTGCTCGTGGGCATGGGGCTCGTCGGGTGCGCCTTCTCCATTGCGGGGCAGTTCTTCGCGGCGCGCGCCGCGGTGGGGTGCTCGGCCGAGCTGAGGAGTCGGCTCTTCCGCAAACTGCAGTCCTTCTCCTTCTCCGAGATCGACGAGATGGGAACGTCCACCATGATCACCCGCATGACGAGCGACGTCAACCAGGTGCAGACGGGCGTCAACATGACGCTCCGCCTCTTTTTGCGTTCGCCCTTCATCGTGTTCGGCGCGATGGCGATGGCGTTCACCGTCGATGCAAAGGTGGCGCTCGTCTTTGTTGCCGTCATCCCGCTTCTCGCCGTCGCCGTCTATTCGGTGATGGGCGCCTGCATCCCCCTCTACAAAAAGGTGCAGTCGAAGCTCGACCGGGTGTTCCTCTCCGTGCGCGAAAACTTAGCGGGCGTGCGGGTCATCCGCGCCTTCTCGATGGAAGAGAAAGAGCGCCGCGCTTTTGACGAGCATACGCACGAACTCGAACGCGCGCAGAAGAAGGTGGGGCGCATCTCGGCGCTCACGGGGCCCATCACTTACATCCTCATCAACCTGGCGCTCATCGCGCTGCTCTATCTCGGCGCGCGGCAGGTGGACGGCGGCATCCTCTTAAAGGGCGACGTCATCGCGCTTTACGGCTATCTCTCGCAGATCCTCGTCGAGCTCATCAAGCTCGCCAACCTCATCGTCACGATGACGAAGGCGGTCTCCTGCCAGCAGCGCGTGGGGAAGGTGCTCGATCGGGAGGGGGAGCCCTCCGTCCTCGAGCCCATGCTCTCCGTGGGCCATGCGGACAACGCCGCGGTGCGCTTCGAGCACGTCTCCTTCGCCTATGCGGGCGGCGGCAATGCGCTCACCGACATCACCTTTATGGCACGCCCCGGCGAGACGATCGGCATCATCGGCGGCACGGGCGCGGGCAAATCGACGCTCGTCCATCTTCTGCCCCGCTTCTATGCGGCGACGCAGGGCCGGGTACTCTTAAAGGGCCGCGACGTGCGCGGCGTTCCCTTCGAGGAGCTGCGCGGACGGGTGGGCATCGTGCCGCAGAAGGCCGTGCTCTTCGAGGGGACCATCCGAAGCAACCTTCTGTGGGGCAACGAAAACGCGACGGACGAAGAGCTGATGGAGGCCGTGCGCCTCGCCCAGGCGGAGGATGTCGTTGCGTCCAAGGGCGGGCTGGATGCCCCCGTCGAGCAGGAGGGCAAGAACCTCTCGGGCGGGCAGCGGCAGCGCCTCACCATCGCCCGCGCCCTCGTCAAAAAGCCGGAGATCCTCATCCTCGACGACTCCGCCTCGGCGCTCGACTATGCGACGGACGCCCGTCTGCGCGTTGCGCTGCGCACCCTCGACAGCACCGTCTTTCTCGTCTCTCAGCGCGCGGCGACCGTGCTGCACGCCGATCTCATCCTGGTGCTCGACGGCGGCAAGGTCGCCGGCATGGGCAGGCACGAGGAGCTTTTGAAAACTTGCGAAATTTATAGGGAAATTTATCACACGCAGTTCCGCGAAAAGGAGGCACAGGCATGAAAAAAATCTACGGCGCAATGCTGTGTCGCGTTTGCGCGCTCCTCGGTCACTTACGCTTTTGTAAGCTCCCTTCGTCGCTTTCGCACGCTCCTTGCCTTGCTTGTATCTCTTTTCCATGCAAGACAGATCTTAAGGAGGCACAGGCATGAAACACATCCGAAAACGCCCCGAGGGCACCTTCCGCGGCATCCTGAATTACCTGAAGCCCTATTCCCTCTTCCTCGTCTGCACGGTGGTCTGTGCCGTCGTCTACGTTGTTTCCACGCTCCTCGTGCCCTATCTTGCGGGTCTTGCCATCGACTGCATGGCGGCAGCAGGCAGCGTCGACTATCCCCGCCTCTATTCGCTCTTTACGGCGATCGGCGTGAGCATCGCTTTAACGGCGCTCTCGCAGTGGCTGATGAGCCTTTCCAACAACCACATCGCCTACCGCGTGCTGGCGGACATCCGCCGCGACGCCTTCCGCAAGATCGGCGTTCTTCCCTTGAAGTATCTCGACGGCCGCTCCTACGGCAAGACGGCCTCCGTCATCATCACGGATGCCGAGCAGTTCTCCGATGGTCTCCTTCTCGGGTTCACGCAGCTCTTTACGGGCGCAGCCACCATTCTCGGCGTGCTCGTCATCCTGTTCGTGCTGCGCTGGGAGGTCGCGCTCGTCGTGCTCTGCGTGACGCCGCTCTCCCTCTTCGTCGCCAAGTTCATCGCCTCGCACACCTATTCCATGTTCAAGAAGCAGGCCGCAACGCGTGCCGAACAGACGGGCTTCATCGATGAGATGATCGGGAATCTGAAGATCGTCAAGGCGTTCTCGCACGAGCGGGAGAACGAGGAGAAGTTCGACGAGATCAACGAGCGCCTGCGCGCCTGCTCGCTCCGCGCCATCTTCTATTCTTCGACGACCAACCCGGGTACCCGCCTCGTCAACAACCTCGTGTACGCCGCCGTGGCGCTCGTGGGCGCCTTCCTCGTCATCGCGACGGGCGGCATCGCCTTTACCGTGGGCAATCTCAGTTCCGTGCTTACCTATGCGACGCAGTACACCAAGCCCTTCAACGAGATCACCGAGGTCATCACCGAATTTCAGAATGCCCTTGCCTGTGCGGCGCGCCTGTTTGCGCTCATCGCCGAGGAGGAGCAGCCCTCCGACGAGGGCATGGAGGAGCTTGCGGATGTGAAGGGCGAAGTGCGCCTTTCGGACGTCAGTTTCTCCTACGATCCCGAAAAGCCGCTCATCGAGCATCTCAACGTGCTCGCGCCCGCGGGCAAGCGCGTCGCCATCGTCGGTCCCACGGGCTGCGGCAAGACGACGCTCATCAACCTTCTGATGCGCTTTTACGATGTGGACGGGGGGAGCGTCTCGGTGGACGGGCATGACATCCGCAGCATAACGCGCAAGTCGCTCCGCAGTCACTATGGCATGGTATTGCAGGAGACGTGGCTCAAAAAGGCGACCGTGCGCGAGAACCTTCTGATGGGCAATCCCGAGGCGACCGAAGAGGAGATGATCGAGGCTGCCCGCGCGGCGCACGCACACGGCTTCATCTCCCGCCTGCCCGAGGGATACGATACCGTCATCGGCGACGAGGGCGCCCTCTCGCAGGGGCAGCGGCAGCTTCTCTGCATTGCCCGCATCATGCTCACCCGCCCGCCCATGCTCATCCTGGACGAGGCGACGAGCTCCATCGATACCCGCACCGAGATGCGCGTGCAGGACGCCTTCCAAAAACTCATGCAGGGGCGCACCTGCTTCATCGTGGCGCACCGCCTCTCCACCATCGAGAACGCCGATCTCATCCTCGTGATGAAGGCGGGCACCATCATCGAGCAGGGGACACACAAAGAGCTCCTTCAAAAGGGCGGCTTCTATTCGGAGCTCTACAGGGCACAGTTTGTGGGGTGAAAAATTTCGCGAAAATTTTTTTGCTGACGCAAAAATCTTTCCGCGAGGAACGAACTTTGTTGATTTTAACAAGCGGTTTCGCCCGCGAACTTTGATGTCATTCTAAGTACAATAAGCCTCAAGTATGAGGCAAATTGGGGCCTGCTGCGCAAGGCAACCTTGCTTGCAGAAGTAATTTAAGAGAAAGGGCTCCCAAAAAAATCGCGTCAGCGAGATTTTTGGGAAGAGGAGCAGCGAGCATTGGGGCAAAGCCGCGAGGAACGCAGCGGCTTGCGAAATTTGCTCCGCTGCGACGAAGCG